>JBFILZ010000081.1:0-12171 GCA_041611945.1 Bacillus sp. (in: firmicutes) | reverse complement strand
GAATTCTCACCGCACGAAGGAAATGCGGGAGTATTTTCGTGGAGTCTCGCGTTCTTCCACTTCGATCACTGCTAAAGAAATATATTGCTTATTTTCATACCTCATGGTGCAAAATTGTTTTGCATGAAGGTCTCTGTTAAAGTTCCTTGTTTATTGAAGTGGAAGGTGCGAGACGCCTCGAATGCTTTGGAAGAGCATAGAAGAATAACAGCTTCTTGTATGACGAAATTGTGATATTTATTTACAGACGTCCCGATTTCAGGAAGCATACTCTAGGAGCAGTTCAATCGGTACGCTGGAGTATTTTCATAGAAGCCTATTCGGTCGTGCTATCCCATTTTCTTCGTGCGGGGAGAAATCACGGAAGCGAATTCACTGTCCTGAGGGAGCAGTGGTTCAGCGGAGACACCTAAGGCGCAAGTTCCGAGTTGACTCACCGCCCGTACAGCGGAAAGCAAGCATTCTGCAACTGAAATCAGCAACACGTTTAAAAGAGCCATTAAGTTAGAGACCGAATACCTATTCCTCTTCATTATTAGGTATTTCTTATTTCATTTTCAATTCTGCCAATTTTATCTGCTCATTTACTTGCTCTGGTGCTGTTCCCCCGAAGCTTTTCCGAGCACCTACAACGTGTTCAGGAGAGAGAACGTCATAAATATCTTCTTCAAAAAGAGTACTAAACTGACCGTATTCTTCTATTGTTAAATCTAAAAGATACTTTTCTTTTCCAATGGAATATAATACAATTTTCCCAATAATTTCATGAGCATCACGGAATGCCACTCCTTTTGTTACTAGGTAATCAGCAATATCCGTAGCATTTGAAAAGTCTTGATTAACAGCTTTACGCATTACATTCTTCTTCACAACCATAGTATCAATCATTGGTGCTAATAACTGTAATGACCCTTCTAAAGTCTCGACTGTATCAAACATTCCTTCCTTATCTTCTTGCATGTCCTTGTTATATGCCAGTGGCAAGCCTTTTAATACCGTTAATAAGCCTATTAAATTACCAAATACCCGCCCAGTTTTTGCGCGAAGGAGTTCAGGAACATCAGGATTTTTCTTTTGAGGCATAATACTAGAACCTGTACAAAACGAATCATCTAATTCGATAAATTGAAATTCTTGGCTTGACCAGATTACTAATTCTTCTGATATTCTTGAAATGTGAGTCATTATTAATGAAGCAATTGATAGAAATTCAACAATAAAATCACGATCACTAACAGCATCCATACTATTCGGATAAATCGTGTCAAATCCCAATATTTTAGCTGAAAGTGTTCGATCTATTGGAAAAGTTGTACCCGCCAATGCTCCTGCACCAAGCGGAGACCAATTAACACGTTTCAAGCTATCTTGAAGACGTTCTTTATCACGCTGAAACATCCAAAAATAGGCCATAATATGATGGGCAAATGAAATTGGTTGAGCACGTTGCAGATGAGTATAACCAGGAATAATGGTTTCCACATTTACTTTTGCTTGATTCAAAAGAGCCTGTTGTACTTCTTCTACAAGTTTTATTATCTCTTTTGTTTTTCTATTTAAGTAAAGGTGCATATCTGTTGCAACTTGATCATTTCTACTTCTACCTGTATGCAACTTTCCTCCAACGGGACCTATCATATCAATTAATTGTTTCTCAATATTCATATGAATATCTTCATGTTCCACAGAGTACTCCATCGTACCAGCCTCTATTTTACCTTTTATCTCAAATAGTCCAGCCTTAATCTTTTCAACGTCCTCCAAGGGAATAATGTTACATTCACCAAGCATTTGTACGTGAGCTAAACTACCTTCTACATCTTCTTTTGCCAATTTTTGATCGAACGATATAGATGCCGTAAACTCCTCAACAAGCTTATTAGTATCCTTTGTAAATCGTCCGCCCCATAGCTTTGACATTCCTCATTCCCCCTAACATTTATGAACCGAATTTCAAAAAAACAAGGGTGCTGAATGCACCCTAAGTGTCTTTGCAAAGTACTTATTATTATGCAATCACCCTTAAACAGTGGAAGAAACCGGGTCGGTAGCCTTCTGATTTACTTGTGAGTATACTTTAGTCGATAATCCCCATAACTTAATAAACCCAACGGCTGCATTATGGTCAAAAGCATCACCTTTTGAATACGTAGCTAGTTCTTCATTGTATAAACTATGAATAGATTTACGTCCAACCACAAAATGAGTACCTTTATGAAGTTTTACGCGAATTGTCCCAGATACTACCTTTTGTGTTTCATCTACAAATGCTTCTAGTGCATTTCTTAACGGAGAATACCATAATCCTTCATATATAATCTTTGTCATCTGCTGGTCTATTTGTGTTTTAAATTGTGTGATTTCACGTGGCAATGTTAAAAATTCTAATTCCTTATGAGCATTAATTAAGATTAAAGCCCCTGGATTTTCATACACTTCACGAGATTTAATTCCAACTAAGCGATTCTCGATATGATCTATTCTTCCCACTCCGTGTTTTCCACCCTGTTCATTTAACGTTTCAATTAGTTGAACAATACCCATTTTCTCTCCATTTAGAGCTATTGGTACCCCTTGTTCAAATTCAATTTCAACATACTCAGCATCATCTGGAGTTAATTCAATCGGATTAGTCCAATCATAGGCAGCCTCAGGAGCTTCAGCCCATGGATCTTCTAGGACACCAGCTTCACATGCACGTCCCCAGATGTTTGCATCAATAGAGAAAGGATTGTCTAAATTAACTGGGATAGGTATTCCTTTCTCTTGTGCATAAGCAATTTCTTCATCTCTTGTCATACCCCACTCACGAACGGGAGCAATAACCTTTAGGTCCGGATCTAGAGCTTGTATTGAAACTTCAAAGCGTACTTGGTCATTACCTTTCCCCGTACACCCATGTGCTACCGCTACTGCTCCTTCTTTTTTAGCCACATCAACTAATAATTTTGATATCAATGGACGCGATAATGCAGATGATAACGGATATTTCCCTTCATATAAACAGTTAGCTTTTAATGCAGGAATAATATAATCCTTAGCTAGCATTTCTTTTGCATCTATCATGTATGCTTTTATTGCTCCCACTTGTAATGCTTTATTCTTGATTCCCTCTAAATCTTTACCCTCACCAACATCTAATCCTAAAGCAATAACATCATAACCGTACTTTTCTTGGATCCATTTTATAGAGACAGAGGTATCTAGTCCTCCAGAATAGGCTAAAACTATTTTTTCTTTCGTCATTATTACCACACTCCTACAATCTTTTCTGTATTAATATCTATTGTAATGTATTTTTATGCATTTTGCACTAAATTTTTTTACTTTTTCCCCATTAATGCCTTTAATATTGCTTTTTGTGCATGTAAACGATTTTCCGCTTCATCAAAAACGACAGAATGAGGTCCGTCAATAATATCTGCAGTTACCTCTTCACCTCTATGTGCCGGTAAGCAGTGTAGAAAGATAAAGTCTGATTTTGCATGCTTGCATAATTCAGCGTTTACTTGATAAGGCTTAAATACTTGCAGACGTTCTTCATACTGATCTTCCATTCCCATACTCGTCCAGACATCCGTTACGATAACATCTGCATTTTCTACAGCTTCTATCGGGTCATTCGTTATGACAACCGAACTTCCTGTTTGATTTGCGATATCTAAAGCACCATTAATAATAGATACATCTGGTTCATATCCCTTTGGGCTTGCTATACTAATATGCATTCCTACTTTCGTAGCACCTTCTAGTAAAGAGTGTGTCATATTATTATTCCCATCCCCAACGTAACAAATTTTCAATCCAGTTAGTTTTCCTTTATGCTCTAAGACAGTTAGTAAATCTGCTAAGACTTGACAAGGATGGTGTAAATCTGTGAGTCCATTGATGACTGGAACTGTTGCATTTTCTGCAAATTCTACAATAGATGAATGGGCAAATGTCCTTACCATTATTCCATCCACATAACGCGATAAAACTTTTGCAGTATCCGCGACAGTTTCTCCTCTACCTAATTGAATATCCTTTGAACTAAGAAAAATGGCGTGTCCTCCAAGCTGTAGCATCCCTACCTCAAAAGATACCCTCGTTCTTGTTGAAGACTTCTCAAAAATTAACCCCAATACCTTACCTGTCAAAAAAGGGTGCGGAATACCTTGTTTCTGCATTTTCTTTAATTGGACCGCATCAGAAAGCAGAGATTTTATTTCCATTGAATCAAATTGATTTAACGTTAATAAATCTTTATGTTTAAATTGAGGGCTAATCCATTCTTGTTTCGACGCTAATTTATTTAACAATTTTTCCACCTCACTTATTGAATAACTTTCTCTTTTTCTTTTTGGTATTCTTGAATAGAATGTACTATAACTTCCTCTTTGTGATTTAATCCGAGTATAACTTTAAATGTATCTAAGCTAGTAAAACAAGGAACTTTTAAGCTTGTAGAAAGCTCACGTATATAAAAGCCAAGCTTTTTATCGTCTCTTCCCTGTGTTGGGATATTAATGACAGCGGTTATTGTTTCCTCTTTCCAAAGCTTTTCTAAAATTAATCGGTCTTTATCGAAACTTTTTGCTTCGATACCATGTTCCTTAAGGAATGAGACCGTCCCACTTGTACCAAATATTTGGAAAGATTGACTATTTAGTTCTTGAAAAATCGGTAAACTTTCCTCTTTTGAAGTATCTGCTATTGAACAGAATACGGCTTTTTTTGAATCTAAGGATTGGTTACCATTAAAGTATAGTGCTTTTTGGAGAGCATCTTCTGGTAGAATTCCAAGCCCAAGAACTTCTCCGGTAGATTTCATTTCAGGGCCAAGTATGTGATCAACACCTTTTAGCTTGCTAGCAGAAAAAACTGGTACTTTCACTGCATAATAACCCGGCTCTTCTAGCAATCCTAATTTAGGAGATACATCAAGTATTGAATCTCCTAGCTGAACAAATGTTGCCCATTCAATCATGGGAATGCCAGTTACTTTACTCATTATTGGTACTGTTCTAGAAGCTCTTGGATTCACTTCGATTACATATACAATTTCCTTTGATATGACAAATTGAACATTCATGATTCCAATGATTGGCATTGATTTAATTATTCTAGTCGCATAATCAACGATTGTTTCTTTCAATTGCAATGTTATAGAAATCGGAGGGAAGATTGTTACGCTATCACCTGAATGCACTCCAGCTCTTTCTATATGTTCAAAAATACCTGGGATGACCACGTCTGTTCCATCACTAATTACATCTACTTCACATTCCAACCCTGGAATATATGAATCTACTAGTAATGGCCAAATACGGTCATTTTTAGCATACTCCAAACGATCGGCATAGTTGGCAAGCTCTTCTTCCTTATAAAATATAAACATTGACTGACCACCAATAACATAGGAAGGTCTGATTAATACAGGGAAACCAAGTTCTTTTGCTTTCTCAACCAATTGATCTGGATGGGAGACTGTTTCACCCTTAATATGCGGAATCTCTAATTCCTTTAATACATTATAAAATTGTTCTCGATCCTCAAGGGCATCAATGGATTCTACAGAAGTCCCTAAAATATTAACTCCCTCTTCTTTTAAAGCATGTGCTAAATTTATTGCTGTTTGCCCGCCAAATTGAATGAGAACTCCATCTGCCTTTTCTTTTTCGATAATATTTAGAACATCTTCAATTGCTAAGGGTTCAAAATACAATCGATCTGCGACAGAATAATCCGTGCTTACTGTTTCAGGGTTGTTATTAATTACAATCGCTTCGTACCCTTTTTTCTTCACTGCAAGAGCTGCATGGACTGAGCAATAATCGAATTCAACACCCTGACCGATACGAATTGGACCAGAACCAATCACCACGATTTTTTTATTGGATGTTATGTCTACTTCATCACAACCTTGCCATGTTGAGTAATAGTAGGGGGTAACAGCATCAAATTCTGCTGCACACGTATCTACTAATTTATAGCTAGGGCGTAATTTAAATTCTTTAATTCTATTTCTTACTTGCTTTTCAGAACTATTAAGTAGTTGAGCTAGACGAGCATTACCGATATTTTTAAGTTTTGCCGCTTTAAGTAGAGACAAAGGAATTGATGCTAATGTATATGTTGAAATATCTTTTTCAAGTGTAATAATTTCTTGGATTTTCTCTAAAAACCATGGGTCAATGGCTGTTGCTTGATGAATCTTTTCAACTGAAAGTCCACGCCATAAAGCTTCACCTAATGCAAAAAGACGTAAATCCGTCGCCGTAATTAACAATTTCAATAAAGTTTGGTTATCCATGGATAATAGGCTAGGAATACGAAGTCCAATAACATTCATTTCTAATGAACGTATCGCTTTATTCAATGCTCCCTCAAATGTCCGATCAATTGCCATTACTTCTCCTGTTGCTTTCATCTGAGTTCCAAGAGTCCGATCTGCTTCTGAAAACTTATCAAATGGGAATCTTGGAAGCTTGACGACTATATAATCTAAGGCAGGCTCGAAAGAAGCAAATGTCGTACCTGTAATAGGATTTACAATCTCATCCAAGTGATATCCAACGGCACACTTCGCAGCAATTCTAGCGATCGGATAGCCAGTTGCTTTAGATGCTAAAGCAGAAGAACGACTAACCCTTGGATTAACCTCGATAATATAATATTGATTAGAGAGCGGATCTAAGGCAAATTGAATATTACAGCCACCGACAATTTTTAATGCACGAATCACCTTTAAGGAAGAATTTCTTAGCATTTGATATTGTACATCCGAGAGTGTCTGTGATGGTGCTACAACAATTGAATCCCCTGTATGTATCCCAACAGGGTCCATGTTTTCCATATTACAAACAATAATGCATGTATCATTATCATCTCTCATTACTTCGTATTCGACTTCTTTCCAACCTTTAATACTTCTTTCTAAAAGTACTTGATGAATCGGACTCGCTGCTAACCCCTTCTTCAGAACAACTTCTAGCTCACTATCACTGTAAGCAAACCCACCACCAGCTCCACCGAGTGTATACGCAGGGCGAATTATGACTGGATAGCCCACTCGATTTACAAATTGAAGGCCAGCTTCGTACGTGTGAATAATAGAAGATTCTGGTATTGGCTCTTCTAGTTCAAGCATAAGATTACGAAACTCTTCCCTGTTTTCTCCCTGTTTAATTGATTCAACAGATGTTCCTAATAGTTCAACACCATACTCTTGTAAAATATTTTCTTCGAAAAGTTGAACGACTAAGTTTAAGCCGGTTTGGCCACCTAAAGTACCAATAATTCCATCAGGCTTTTCTTTTTTTATTATCTCCTCTAAAACCGATACAGTTAATGGTTCCATGTAGACTTGATCAGCAATTGTTGTATCCGTCATAATAGTTGCTGGATTGTTATTAACAAGTACTACATTTATCCCCTCTTCCTTTAGAGCTAAGCAAGCTTGTGTACCTGCATAATCGAATTCCGCTGCTTGCCCAATCACAATCGGTCCAGAACCAATTACAAGTACTTTTTTTATATGTTTACGTAACGGCATAGTTAGCACTTCCTAATGATGTAATCTGATAAATAAAATCTGTAAATATATGTGCTGTATCACTTGGACCTGGATGAGCTTCTGGGTGGAATTGAACAGTTTGAACAGCGTGTTTTTTATGTTTTAAACCCTCGATTGTATGATCATTTACATTTCTATACGTGACGATAAATTCTTCTGTATTAATACTCTCTTCTGTAACAACATAGCTATGATTTTGTGAAGTCATTTGAACCTTTCCAGTAAGTAGTTCTTTAACTGCATGGTTCCCACCACGATGACCGTAATTTAACTTATCAGTCTTTGCTCCATAAGCTAGAGCGATTAATTGATGTCCTAGGCAAATTCCAAGGGTCGGAAAATATTCACTGATTTTTTTTATTTCTAAAAAATGCGATTCCAATTCCATTGGATCTCCTGGTCCATTGCTTAAAAGCACTGCTTCCGGCTTTAGAGCACAAACTTGATCGAATGTGTAATGATAAGGCACAACTGTAACAGAACATCCTTCCTCCAATAAGGCATGAAGGATTGATTTCTTATAACCATAATCAATTAACACAATATGCGGACCGTTATTTTTATACTCTACAACTTCTTTTGTTGAAACATGGCTCACCCAAAACGGTGCAAGATAACTTTCAAAATTTGACTTCTTATAGGAAGGGTCAAGGGAAACGATTCCTTTCACTGTCCCATGCTTTCTAATACATTGAACTAATGCCCGTGTATCAACTCCTGTAAGACCAGAAATTCCAGCTTGCTTTAATTGATCTGATAGATTGTTAGTAGCTAAATAATGACTTGGTTTATCACATATAGTCCCAATTATTACACCAGCCAAATATGATTCTTTACTTTCATTATCAAATAAGTTAACACCGTAATTACCAATAAGTGGATAACAAAACGTCAGTATCTGACCAGAGTAAGAGGGATCTGTCATCATTTCTTGATACCCTGTCATACTTGTATTAAATACAACTTCTCCAATGCACCCTTTTTCACTACCTATCATTACTCCTTCAAACATTTCACCTGTTTCAAGAATAAGGTAACCTTGTTTTCCCATCCCTTCCCCTCCGATTCTAGTTGTCTAATGACTGTTTAAATACATTTCTTAGTACATCTATAAACAAATCTATTTCTTCTTTATTTGTATTTAGCGGCGGTAGAATCCTTACTACATCAGGACCTGCTGTTAAAATCAGAACGTTTTGTTCTCTTGCTTTCTCAACAACTTTACCTGCTTTTCCTTTTACTACAATTCCTTGAAGCAAACCTTTTCCACGGATACCGTCTATTTGATCAAAACTCTGGTTCAAACCCTCTAACTGACTACTTAAATACATACCCATTTCAAATCCTTCTTGGATCACATTACTTGTCACTAAATACTCGATAGTCGCTAGTCCCGCTGATGAAGCAAGCGGATTTCCTCCAAATGTACTTCCATGACTTCCCGGTTCAAAACCTTTAGCTGCCTTTTCATTTGCTATAATAGCTCCAATTGGAAACCCAGACCCTAACCCTTTAGCAATACTAACTACGTCAGGTTTAATTCCGTATTGCTCATAAGCAAAGAGTGTTCCTGTTCTTCCATTACCTGTTTGGATTTCATCAATCATGAGTAAGATATCGTGTTTTTTACATAATTGAGCAATTTTTTCTACCCATTTGAGGTCTGCAGGAATAACCCCACCTTCGCCTTGAACTAATTCAAGAAGAACCGCGCATGTATTATCTGAAACTAGTTGATTTAGGGCTTCTTCATCATTAAAGGGTAAATAACGAAATCCGGAGACTAGAGGAAAGAATCCATCCTGAAGTTTCTCTTGCCCGGTTGCTGATAACGCAGCTAGCGTTCTTCCATGAAAAGAATTAGTGAAGGTGACGATTTCAAAAGCTTCTTTTTCTTTTACTTTTTGAGAGTATCTTCTAGCAAGTTTAATGATCGCCTCGTTAGCTTCTGCACCACTATTACAAAAAAACACATGATCACCAAAACTATTGTCAACTAACATCTGCGCAAGTTTTTCCTGAACTGGAATATGATAAAGGTTTGAGCAGTGCCACAATGTGTTTAATTGCTCTTCAATTTTTACTTTTACAACGTCCGGAACATGCCCTAAATTACAAGTGGCAATACCTGAAGTAAAGTCTAAATATTTTTGACCACTATCATTCCAAACATAGCTTCCTTTTCCTTTTACTAGCGTTAATGGAAAACGGCTATACGTAGACATTAGTGGCGAACTTTTTGTATTAGTGGACATTTTGACACTCCTCACTTAGAACTATTTTTGTACCTATTTCATTTCCATTTGCAAAGGTAATGAGGCTGTTTGGCTCCATACCATTTAATATTACGACCTCTGGAACTTCGTGGTTTAATCCATCAATGGCAGCTTTTACTTTTGGAATCATTCCTCCCGTAATAACTCCATTTTTTATTAGTTGGTCAATTTCATGGTTTGTCACTTGTTTTAATATAACGTTTGTTCCATTCACTTCTTGATAAATACCAGGGATATCACTGATCATACAAAGACTTCCACCTAAAGATTTCGCAATTGCAGAAGCGGCAATATCAGCATTTATGTTATACCTTTGTCCCTCTTCATCCATTCCTAGAGGTGAGATAACTGGAATATAGCCTTGATTTATTATTTCTTCAATAATAGTCTTTTTTACTTCTACTACTTCTCCAATAAAGCCAAGTTTCCGACTTTCTTTCGAGGGTTCTGCTTTTAAGAGCATACCGTCCACACCACTTATTCCGTACGATTGCCCATTAACTTCCTTTAACCTCCTAACAATTTGTTTATTGACTGACCCACTTAAAACCATTTCAACAACATCAAGGACTTCATCCGTGGTCACTCTAAGGCCATTAACAAATTGGGTATCAATTCCTAGCTTATTTAGTAACGCTGAGATTAAAGGTCCACCACCGTGAACAATAACTGGTTTACATTTACCTGATTTGAATAGGTTAACAATATCTTCAAAAAAGGATTGCGGGAGATTTTCTAACACACTTCCACCACATTTAATGATTAAGTATTTCATCTGGACTTTCTCCTTTACGTTCTGTAAGAAGCATTTATTTTCACGTAATCATATGTTAAATCGCAACCCCAAGCGGTAGCTGATACATTTCCTTGCTTTAAATCTACAAATATATGAACATTTTCATTTTGTAAATAATCCTTAGCTTCCTCTTCATCAAATGGAAACGGTAAACCGTTCTCAACCACTTTTATCGGGCCTATGCTTACTTTTAGTGTATTAGGGTTTATCGCTTGACCACTATAACCAATTGCACAAACAATTCTTCCCCAGTTCGCGTCTGTCCCATAGATTGCGGTCTTAACTAGATTAGAAGAAATAATTGATTTACTAACTGCTCTTGCAGACTCTAAACTTTCTGCACCACTTACATGAACTTCTATAAGCTTAGTAGCACCTTCACCGTCTCTAGCAATCTGTTTAGCTAATGATTCACTCACCATTTTTAATCCCTTAGTAAATAAATTCCAACTAGGATGTTCTTTTGAAAGTGTTTGGTTCTTTGCTTCACCATTCGCCATAACAAGAACCATATCATTCGTACTTGTATCACCATCCACTGTAATCATATTAAACGTTTGATTTGTCACTTCTTTTAGTCCTACCAAGAGATCATCATAATTTATCGATGCATCAGTTGTAATAAAACCAAGCATGGTAGCCATATTTGGATGAATCATTCCAGACCCTTTAGCAGCACCCGCTATCGTTACAACCTTTCCGTCTATCTCCATTTGAATACAAATATTTTTCACACCGGTGTCAGTTGTTAATATGGCTCGTTCGAATAAAGAGCCTCCTACATGTTCATCATGCAGTATTTCTTGAATTCCATCTTTCATTTTGTCCATCGGTAAATGGACTCCAATTACACCAGTAGAAGTAACAGCAACATAGTGCTTTTCAATGTTCAACTTTTCAGCAAACATACTTTGCATACTGTAAGCATCTTTTAGTCCTTGCTCCCCTGTGCATGCATTTGCATTTCCAGAATTCACTAGCACTGCTTGGATTTTGTGTTCCTTCTCAATACTTTCCTGTGTAACAGCTAATGGTGGTGCCTGAAATAAGTTAGTTGTATACACACCCGCTGTTGTCGCCGGTACTTCAGAAAAAATATAGCCTAGATCTAATCTTTTTCTCTTGAATCCACAATGTAGTCCACCAGCTTTATATCCCTTTGGAGTCGTGATATCTCCTCCATTAATTATGATAATCTCCTGTTTTTCAATAACCTGCATACTACGTTCATCCTCTCTGTTTTTAATTCGATCTATGGATAGATGGGAGAGTTTAATAATCCCGTACGTACATCCCAACCTTTAATAATATTTAGGTTTTGAATTGCCTGACCCGAAGCACCCTTTAGTAAGTTATCAATTACCGATACAATTGTTAGCCGTCCTGTTCTTTCGTCTGATTGAAAGCCAATATCACAAAAATTACTGGCATTTACTTCCTTTGTAGCTGGTAAGATACCCTCTTTTCGAATCCTTACAAACGGGTCATTCTTATAATACTCTTCAAAAAATTCAACAACTTCATTAGTTGACATAAAATCT
>JBFILZ010000080.1:0-12181 GCA_041611945.1 Bacillus sp. (in: firmicutes) | reverse complement strand
TATGGTAATCCAAGTAGTTTACATGATACTGGAACAATGGCATCTTCTTTGTTACAATCATGTCGGTATGAACTTGCAATGCTACTCGGAGGAAAACCAGAGGGAGTATATTTTACAAGTGGTGGATCAGAGTCAAATATCTTGGCAATAAGGTCCTTACTTAAGGGTTCAAACGAAAAAGGAAATCACATAATTACAACCAAGATTGAACATTCATCTGTTCAAAATTTATTCCTACAGCTAGAGAAAGAAGGCTATCAGGTTACCTATTTATCTGTAGATAACAATGGACTGATTGACCTCAATGAACTAAAAAGTGCAATTACACCACAAACTATCTTGGCATCAATCCATCATGCTAACTCCGAGATTGGTACCATCCAACCACTACAACAAATAGGAGAGATTTTACACGAACAAAATGTCCTTTTTCATACTGATTGTGTTCAAACCTTCGGGAAGGTTCCAATTCATGTGATCAACTGTCATATTGACAGCTTATCTATTTCAAGTCATAAATTATATGGCCCAAAAGGAGTAGGTGCTAGTTATATTAATCCTAAATTGAAGTGGACTCCTTATTTTGAAGGTACATCTCATGAAAAAGGATTTCGACCTGGTACTGTTAATGTCCCCGGTATCGCTAGTTTCTTAAATGCTGCTCAGTTAATTCATGATGACCTCGAAGTCGAAGGGAATAGACTTTTTACTCTTCGGAATTATTTTATTGAAGGATTAAAAAACAGGGGACTACCTATTCATGTAGAAGGACATCCTGATTTTTGTCTACCACACATAATAGGAATAACTGTTGAAGGTATTGAGGGACAATACACAATGCTTGAATGTAATCGTTATGGAGTTGCCATTTCAACTGGAAGTGCGTGCTCAGTTGGAAAACAAGCGCCGTCTAAAACGATGATTGCTATAGGTAAAGATCCTCAAACGGCAAAACAATTTATCCGTTTATCTTTTGGAAAATGGACGACAAAAACAGAAATCCATAAAACACTAGATATATTAGAGCAAATCATTTCATCTTTTCATAAAGGCATCTAATTTTGTAGAATTTGCCCAATTACGTTATGAAGCTGTAGCCGCGTTTCTTTGGAATGGCATGCTAAATCGCAATGTTAATTTCCAAGGGAAGTTGATTGAAGTAGAGGTGGGTCGGTACTCCTATCGGTTTAGTAGATCATTATATTTCATAATCTCAAAGTAGAAAGAACAGATCGGTTTGTTCTTTACATTCCGGAAAGAACCTACGCGTCCTACCCGTTAACTACTAGCATTCTGATACAGTAGTCACAACTATGTTAAATAATAGACATTACATGGAGGTGTATTGTGAAAGACAATACTAAAAAAATCCTTGGAGAAGAACGAAGATTCCTTTTAGTTGAATGGCTTCAGTCAACAACGAGTCCACTAAAAGGTAGTGAATTAGCAGAACGAGCCAATGTCAGCAGGCAAGTAATCGTTCAGGATATTACATTGTTAAAAGCAAAAAACTATCCAATCATCGCTACTTCAGAAGGATATCTTTATTTACAAACGTCAAAAAATGAAGTTACCTTTCAAAAGGTTATTGTATGTATACATACACCTGAACAAACGAAAGAAGAATTACATTTAGTTGTCGATCATGGTGTTTGCGTCAAAGACGTTAAGATAAATCATCCTGTTTATGGGGAATTATCTGCTCCTGTGATGGTAAGCAACCGAATGGAAGTGGATCTTTTTTTAGATAAAATTTCTCACACGAATGCTCCTTTCCTGTTACAGTTAACAGATGGTCTACATTTCCATACATTAGAAGCTGATTCAATGATTAAAATAGAGGCTGCCTGCCTTTCCTTAAATAAGGCTGGTATTCTCGTTCAATAAAAACAAACTCTTATCTCAAAGGATAAGAGTTTCTGTTTTTATTACAGGGTAACTTCCAAGACATGTTACCGCGCAACCAAGTGCTTCTAATTCATTTATAGCACTATGTACCAAAATAGAATCCATTGTTTGATCAATATCAATAATGAAGAGGTAATTCCCAAGACCTGTCTTCATCGGTCTTGATTCAATTTTAGTTAAGTTGATTTTTCTCCATGCAAAAGTGGATAGCACCTGATGTAGAGCTCCAGCTTGATCCAAGGGGAGTGTGACAATAATTGTAGATTTACTTTCTTTGGCATATGTAAACTTTTCATTCTCTTTATTATTAACAATAATAAAACGAGTATGGTTATTTTCAAAATCTTGAATATTAGTTGCTTTGATTACTAATCCATATTCGATAGCTGCGAGCTGGTTTCCTACCGCCGCAATCTTCAAATCGGGATTATTCGCCACATATTGTGCAGCTGCACTTGTTGATAATGTTTGAATTTGTGAAGCGGACGGATAGGTAGTCGCCAAATATTTTCTACACTGTGCTAGAGCATGTGAATGAGAATAGACAGCCGAAATTTGTTCAATATATTCTAAATTATTAGGGTGAATCATTAAATGTTGATAAATAGGTACAACAATCTCACAATTTATAGAAAGAGGGCTTTCATGAATTAAATAATCCAATGTAATTGTTACTGAACCCTCAATTGTATTCTCGAGTGGTACTACACCGTAACTGACTTCGCCATTTTTCACTGCATCCAAGCAATCATAAATTGAATCATAAGGTACTCGTGTTTCCTGCTCGAAAACACTTTTTACTGCATATTCTGTAAATGTAGCCTTTGGCCCCAAATATCCTACTGTAGTCAAAGAAATCCCCCCTATACGTCCTTTATAAATAGGCTCTGTTAAACTTTGTTGTTAATTTCAGCTGCAGGATGCTCGCTTTCCGTGGGGCGGGCGGTGAGCCATCTTGGCACTTGCGCCTTCCACTTCAATCAACTTCGTTTGAAAAAATCAACATTGAGCTTTAACAGAGCCATAATTTAAAAAAAGCTGTCAAAATGACAGCTTTAATCAACAAACTCAAATTCAAACTCTAACAGCCTAATTATGTCTCCGTCCTTTGCTCCGCGTTCGCGTAGCTCATCATCAACACCCATTGTTCGGAGCTGTCTTGCAAATCGTTTGATTGATTCATCTCTTGAGAAATCAGTCATTTTAAATAGTTTTTCAATTTCATCACCAGATAATACAAACACACCTTCTTCATCTCTAGTTATGAAGTACTTTCTAGGATCTGCCTCGTGTTTGTAAACCACTCTAGTATTGGTTGGGTCTTCAACAACCTCAAGCGGGAATTCTTCTGTTCGATCTAACAGATCTGCTACCGCAAAAAGAAGTTCTTTAATTCCCTTTTGTGAAACAGAAGATACAGGGAAAATCTGAACATCATCATTTAATTTTTCCTTGAATTTTTGTAAGTTTTCCTCTGCATCAGGCATGTCCATCTTATTGGCTGCAATAATTTGAGGACGCTCTGTTAAACGTAGATTATATTCCTTTAACTCAGCATTAATGGTTACATAATCTTCGTAAGGATCTCGTCCTTCAGTACTAGCCATATCAATTACATGCACAATTACTCTTGTACGCTCGATATGTCGTAAAAATTGATGTCCTAAACCAATACCTTGATGTGCTCCTTCAATTAAACCTGGTAAATCAGCCATAACAAAACTTCGTGCATCATCCGCCTGAACAACACCTAAGTTTGGAACAATGGTTGTGAAGTGATATTCAGCAATTTTAGGTTTTGCTGCAGAAACCACGGATAACAGAGTAGATTTGCCTACGCTTGGAAATCCAACTAAACCAACATCAGCTAATACTTTTAACTCAAGTTGAATGTTTCGTTCTTGACCTGGCTCTCCATTTTCTGCAATTTCTGGAGCCGGATTAGTCGCAGAAGCAAATCTAGAATTACCGCGACCACCTCGTCCACCTTTAGCTATTACAGCTCTTTGACCATGCTGGACTAAATCAGCAATTACATTTTTTGTGTCTTCATCAATTACAACTGTCCCTTGAGGAACTTTGACCACTAAATCTTCAGCATATTTACCATGCTGATTTTTACTCATTCCATGTTCACCACGGTCCGCCTTGAAATGTCTTTTAAAGCGAAAATCCATTAGTGTACGAAGTCCTTCTTCTACTTCGAATATCACATTTCCACCTCTACCACCGTCTCCACCAGCAGGGCCACCTAAAGGAATATATTTTTCACGACGGTAGGCAACAATTCCATTACCACCATCTCCACCTTTTACAAATACTTTGACCTGATCGACAAACAATCCTAACACCACACTTCTAATTTTCTTTTTCCAACAAAATACTTCAGTTATAAAGACTCATAATTCTTTTTTAGAATTTCTTTGTTAAAGCATTATATTTTTTACTAATTGAGTATTAGATTGATTTTGATTGAAATGAAGGGTGTGAGACTCCTTCATAAATCAACAACCATTCTACCTTACCCATAAAAATTAAGGTTTCCTCACAAATCAAGCCGAAGCACTACTGATAATTCCTTTTCAGTAACTTGATAGTGAGAAAGTTTTATCATTTTATCCCAATTGCAAGATTGAATCCAATCTTTTAATCCTTCAGTATCTATTATTGTTCCACTAAAATCAAAAAAGAAACAAACTTCTGTATCATTTGGGTTAATGGTAATATTTAAGTTATTATCACCTATTTTACTTACCGCTTTATCCAACTTTCCAAAAAAGTGATCACACCAATTTTTTATAGAAATGTCATGTTCAGCTAAATTAAAGGAGTTTTCAACAAGTACTTCAAACTCAAGAACGAAGTGATGACTTCCCCAATTGAAAGTCATAAATAATCCGGCTAAATTACGTAATCGAAGATTTGTTAATTTGGTCTCGTTTTGAGCTTCAATTACAATCTCTTCAATTATCATTTTTGCCCGATCTATTCGATTTAACGCTATGTTCCCTTTTATTAGCTGTAGCTTATTTAACCAGTCATGGCGAGAGTGCTCCAACACATCTACTAGATTCCAATCCTTCATAGTCAAACTCCTTCTCACTAAACAAGTATCCTTTTTGCAAATCCCATTAGAATTCATTCTTAAAGTATGTAGTTGTTATTATAACAAAGTTTTAGCAATAGTTGAATTTTTCACTAAATAAATTGTTAACCATAAACTGAAGAAAATGAATATATAATTGAAAAAAAATAAACTCTAACCTTACGAAGGTTAGAGTTTATGAATGCATGATTTACGCTTCTTGAGCAGTAGGATATACACTTACTTGCTTAC
Organism: Bacillus sp. (in: firmicutes); assembly: GCA_041611945.1. GTDB lineage: Bacteria > Bacillota > Bacilli > Bacillales > SA4 > Bacillus_BS. The sequence continues at coordinate 6,936 of JBFILZ010000080.1, read as the reverse complement.
GGTCACGGCCAAGACGTTCAAACTTAACCACTCCGTCAACCTTTGCGAATAGAGTGTCATCACCACCACGTCCAACGTTTAAACCTGGGTAAATCTTAGTTCCGCGTTGACGGTACAGAATCGAACCACCTGAAACTGTTTGTCCATCTGCACGCTTTGCACCAAGACGCTTTGACATTGAGTCACGGCCGTTCTTGGTTGAACCTACACCCTTCTTAGATGCGAAAAACTGAAGGTCTAATCTTAACATTGAATCCACCTCCTATTAATTTACTTGTTTGTTGTAATTGTAATAAAATCCGAATAGGAATTTTCAATTGTTTGAATTGATACAAGCATACTTTCCATAATTAAATGAATCTTCTCACGTATGATACTATCACTAATAGTTGGTATCATAAATCGGAGAAATCCGCTCTTGCCTTGTTCCACATTTAATGCAATACCACACAATTTCTCCACTGCATTTGCTGCACCAAAGGTAACTGCAGATACACCTGCACAAACAATATCTTTTCCAGGCTCATCATATTCAGCATGGCCTTCAATCGTTACCGATTTTAGTAGCTGATTAGATGACCGAATTATTGTAATTTTTATCATAAGAGATAACCTTACGCGTTAATTTTTTCAATAACTACTTTAGTGTAAGGTTGACGATGACCTAGTTTACGGTGTTGGTTCTTCTTAGCCTTATACTTGAAAACTGTAATTTTCTTAGCACGGCCTTGCTTTTCAACCTTAGCAGAAACAGTTGCTCCTTCTACTAGTGGACTACCAACTTTTACAGTTCCTCCGCCAACGAAGAGAACCTTTTCAAAAGTCACTGTGTCACCTTCAACAGCTTCTAATTTTTCAATATAGATAGCTTGACCTTCTTCAACTTTCACTTGCTTACCGCCAGTTTCAATAATTGCGTACATACTTGCACCTCCTTAGTATACCCAGACTCGCCATTTTAGGCAGCTTGACCTTTCTAAGTCAAACTTTAAAACAAACCTATTCTGTGCGGTTGTAGCACGGGTGCCGCTACAAACAATAACATATCAATATTATCACAAGCAATATGACGAGTCAACCACTATTTAATTCTACCCTCAATCTCCTTAACAGAACCTATGTGACGTATAACATAAGTTGGTTTTGAGTTAGCCTTCTCTGTCAGATACAGCTTTTTTTGCAGATAATTCTCTATTGTTTCTTTTAGCTGAGTAACTTCACTCAATAGAATGTCTAGAATCCCCTTGGTCGCCTCAACCCAGATTGCCTCTGCATCTATACCTATTAATTCGAATAATTCTCGTTCAAGCTTGTAAGTTAATGCTTCTTTTGAAGGAACATTACCATTACGACAAATAAGACACGTTTCCATTTTTTGCTGATATACATTCTCTCTTACTCTTTTACGTGTCATCTCTAAAATACCTAGTTTAGTAAATCCATATACAATTGTTCTCGTACTGTCCAAACTCACTTGCTGCTTGATTAATTGAATAATTCGATTACGTTCTTCCTCTGATTTCATATCAATAAAATCAACTAATATCATTCCACCTATATCACGTAAGCGTATTTGTCTAGCAACCTCTAGAGCAGCCTGTGAATTTGTTTTCCATACAGTATCCTTAAGATTGGTCTTCCCTGTGAATTTACCTGTGTTCACATCAATAATGGTCATTGCCTCTGTGTGTTCAATTAGAAGGTTGGACCCATTAGGAAGAGCTACAAGATTTGAACTGATTTTTTCAATTTCTTGCTCAAGTGAATAGTGAGAAAAAATATTCTCTTTTTTTAGATGATACGTAAACTTTATGTCTGTATATACATCTTTTAGACGCTTGTACTCATTTATCTCATCAATTGTAATCTCTTCAATAGACTGACTGCCAATCTCTTGAATGAGTCTATCCGGAAGTGAGTCGAAACTTTTTAGCAGAGTAGGTTTTTTCGTATTTTGCATTAAAGTTTGAAATTCACTGAAGTCTCTTCTTAACCTATTAAGTTCTGCGACTACAACTAATTCGGTTTGTTTTTCTACGGCAGTGCGTATAATTATGCCTTCATGCTCATTTAGTTGAGATTGGAGGACATTTTTCCAAGATTCTCTAATTTCTTCATTAACCATTTTCTTTGAAATGGCAATGTAGTTGCCCTTTGGCACATAAATTAGAAATTGACCAGGAAACTCAATTATATTAGTTAATTTAGGACCTTTTGTTCCTAAACTATTCTTTTCTACCTGTACAACTAGAAGCTCACCTTCTCTTACAAACTCGCTAATATTTTTCTTTTTTGCCTCTTCTTTCGATTTATTACTGTTTTGAAAAGAATAAAGTTGATCCCGATGCAAAAAGCCATTTCTTTCTAAACCAATGTCAATAAACGCAGCCTGCAAACCTGGCAGTACTTTAGTTACTCTTCCCATATAGATGTTTCTATTAATTTCTTCAGATGTAGGATGGCTGAAATAAAATTCTACAGCCATGCCATTTTCAAGAATTGCCACTCGTTTTTCAGAAGATTGTAGATTCATTATCAAACTTTTTTTCAATTAAACTCACCACTTTGTGTAAACATTAATTACACTTTACTGGTAGTTCTAAGTATAGTCAATAATTCCTAATTAAATCTTTCATTCTAATTGAAGTGAGTTTTTTTGAGAAATAAGCATGTAGAAGTTCATTTTCATCAAATTCGAACCTATCTTTCCTGTCAGTAAATACAATTGAATGTTTGTAACCGCGACAAAAAAAAGCTAATACATCCAAAATTTTATCATTTTCTTTAACAAGTATAGGTTTCAACTTGGAGAATTGTCTCTGTTTTCCATAATAGCGTTCTAGTAAGAAACGAATATAGATGTAAGAGCTTTGCTTCCATTCTGTATAAAGTGAGAAAAGTAGGAAGGAAAAGACGATCCATGTATTTAAATGTCCAGGTTGAATAGTGAGAAAAATGCTTGCAAACAGAACAAGATGAATACAAGAGAGTAGAATGGTAATTCGATGTGCTTTTAAAAATGGAAGTCTCGATGAAAAAAATACAAATAGCAATTTCCCACCGTCAAGTGGCCAAATAGGTAACAGATTAAAAAAAAGGATAATAATTGTATGAAAGATAAACAATTCAAAATTAGCTGCTGAGATTAAATTCGTTTGATAAAAAAGATAGGCCACTAATAATAGCCAGATATGTTGAAGAGGACCAGCTATAATAACAAGAATTTCTTCTTTTAACGGTCTGTTTCCATGCTCATCCAGTTCGACGACTCCCCCAAAAGGAAGCAATTTTATTTTCTTAATTCTCCAATTAAAAAAAAGAGCCATACCCGCGTGACCCAATTCATGACAAATCACTATGAAGAAAATCATTAAAAGTTCCTTGAAGTGTGCTGTTATAATACTAATTCCAATGAGCAACCAGAATATTGGATGTATTTCAATTTTTTTCACTAAATGCCAAAGACTTTTACTCAAAATTAATCACCTGAATAGGATCAATAAAATTTCTACCCTTCTTTAATGCAAAGTAAAAAGTACCTCCTACTCCATTCTCACTTTCAGTAACTTTACCAATTTCAGTACCTTTTTCAATAAAGTCATAAAGCAATACCTTAGTGTCCTCTAAGTTCCCATACCAAGATTCAGACCCATCCCCATGTTGGACCTTAACTGTTATTCCACCAATTCCATCCCATTCACCTATATATCTAACAGTACCTTCATTTATCGCTTCAATTTTAGAGTTTTCAGTTTCTACCATTACCCCTTGACCGTCTGTTGCGAAATTCTCAAGTATTTTACCTGCTGCGGGGACAGCATATCCTGGTGTCGAATCTTTCGTTTCTTTTTGTAGGCTAACCGGTAATAAAGTTAGAGGGGTACCAAATTGTTTTTCATACCAACTAGAGACGGCCGCGAATTGGAATTCATCTTCCATCGTTGTTGATACAAAATCACGTGCAAGACCAAAACGCTCGGTTCCGTCTTTATACATGATAGCTACTATAAGTAGCAAACAAACTGCACCTAGAATTTTGAACATGAACCATTCTTTATTAAAGAGTGGATGTGCATTGGATTCACCACCATCATAATGTGAAAATGGAGCAACACCATGACTTTCTTCATCTCTAGCAAGATAGTTGGAAACCTTTTTATTACTTCGCGGCGAATGATTACTTACAATTTGCTTCTTTGCTCTTTTTCGATTTGCAATTCGCTTTCTTATTTCTTCCTCTCTTTTAATCAAGTTCCATCATTCCCTTAGTTAGAGTTTGTACATTTTATGACTTGTCCTCAACATATATTCTTATTATATTTGGCTACCCTGAAAATAAGGGGATCTTCGTTCCAGAACACTCGCTTTCCGTGGGGCGGGCGGTAAGCCAACTCAGACTTGCGCCTTTGTTGTCTCACCTGTCCCGCTGCTCCCGCTGGACTTTGAATAGGCTTCCATGAGAATACTCCAGCGTACCGATTGAACTGCTTCCTAGAGTATGCTTCGGTGAAATCGGGACGTCTGTGTTACTAAGTATCACAATTTCGTCATACAAGTACCTGTTATTCATCTATAGCTCTGCCCCAGCATTCGAGGTGTCGCGCGTCCTTCCACTTCAATCAATTTCATTTGAATAATCAACATTGAGCTTTAACAGAGCCTTATATTTAGGTTGATGTCAGATTCAGGACAAAAAAAAGAACATCCCTAAAACGGGATGCATCTCATTTTCTAATTACCGTATACCGAAGAACTTTTTCATCTTTACTAGTACACTTTTATCTTCTTCTAATAATTGAAGTGGAACAGACTCTCCTAAAATTCTTCGTGCTATGTTTCGATAAGCTAATGATGCTTTGCTCGTCGGATCGAGAACAATAGGTTCTCCACTATTTGATGCTCGGATTACACTATCATCATCAGCAACTATTCCGATCAAATCAATTGATAAGATATTGACTATTTCATCTACATCAAGCATTTCTCCACTCTTGACCATATGGTTACGAATACGGTTTACAATTAACTTGGGAGGCTCAATATTTTCTTTTTCTAGTAATCCTATTATCCTGTCAGCATCTCGTACAGAAGATATCTCTGGAGTTGTGACAACAATGGCTTTGTCAGCTCCTGCAACAGCATTTTTATAACCTTGCTCAATTCCAGCCGGACAATCAATAATAATGTAATCATAATCCTGTTTTAACTCAGCAATTAGTTTCTTCATTTGGTCTGGATTTACAGCTGATTTATCGACTGTTTGTGCTGCAGGCAATAAATATAGATAATCAAACCTTTTATCTTTTATTAGAGCTTGATGTACCTTACACCGATTTTCTACTACATCGACGAGATCATAGATAATTCGATTCTCAAGTCCCATCACTACATCTAAATTTCGAAGTCCAATATCAGTATCTATTAAACAAACACGTTTCCCCACAAGTGCCAACGCAGTTCCGATATTAGCTGAAGTTGTAGTTTTACCGACTCCACCTTTACCTGATGTTATTACTATAGCTTCTCCCACGTTATCCCCCCTCACTAATTTCCAATAAACTCAAACCTGGTCTCAGATAGGATAGAACCTGAAGACGATCTATCATTATTTGTTGACTTTCATTTATATAAGCGCATTCCATTTCGTTTTTCTCATTTTGAGAACGATCTGGGGCTCTATTCATTATATCGCATATTTTTAGCTGGGTAGGTTTTAACACAGAAGCAACTACCACAGCTTCCTTCCTACCGGCATTACCAGCATGGGCATGTCCTCGCAATGAACCTAGTACAAATATATTTCCGCCGGCCACAACAGCCCCACCGGGATTGACATCTCCTATTAGCAATAGATCACCTGAGACTTCTACCACTTGACCTGAACGAACCACTTTACTAACCGTGGTAATCCCTGATTGCTTTTTCCATTTTAGTGCATCTACTTTAGTGATTACATCACTTTCAATTGTTCCAACTGTAAGTTTTTTTTTCTTCTTTATTAATACCCTTAATATTTCTTCTTCTCCATCTGATATGTAACGATTCCCTATCTTCACATGAACTTCTATGGGGGGACTATCTTGTATTATTTGTTGATTTACTGAAAGCTTTTCCTCAATTTCCGTTAGTAGTTCTTGAAACGAACATCGATCATCGAGATGTAAAGTCAAGCCATCCTTTGTCCCTTTGATTGTCACGAATTGATGCTTTTGTCCCATCACTTACCATTCACCTCATACAATAAAATTTCGACAGTCTGACCGGATTTCCCTTTCTTTTTCAAAAAATTCTTCTATACAAGGTCATATACTCTATTTAATTTGAACTAGATAAATAAAACTTGGCATCTGCCAAGTTTTATTGTACATCACTCGTCCTTATTTGTATCAAGTATTAAGAAAAAATGTTTTCTTAATAGAATATAAAAAATGATTACAAAAGTTAAATTTAAGATTAAAGTTGGCAACAAACGAATGGTGATAAAATCATCAATTGGTATTTGAGTCGCCTTAATAAGCAGCTGTATACCATACACAAAGAAATCTAATAGAGAAATGGTGAAAATGCTCACAATGGATAATGTCAGTGTATTAATCGGTAATGCTTTCATTATTATGGCGACCAGATATGCCAAAAACGTATAAGCGAACATGTATACACCAATTAAATTCGTGTACATTAGATCATATAATAAACCAAGTACAAAGCCATAAGCCATACCAGTTGATATTTTAGAAAACATAGTAATGATGATAATAATTATTATTGTAAACCTCGGGACCAGAATACGCTCCATCTCGAAAATTTGAGTTGGAATCATTTGGACGAATATGCTCTCGAAAATAAAGCACAGGATCGCTAATACAGGAAAGAGCCATTTCCTCACTTCTTGCCCACCTCTTTGTCTTCACTAATAACATCGACGCTCATCATTGT
>JBFILZ010000079.1:0-12204 GCA_041611945.1 Bacillus sp. (in: firmicutes) | reverse complement strand
TTGATAATTTTCTAAGAAGTAAGCGCTCAGTTTCTATTATAGGAAATACATCATATAATTTTTCCATATAGCCTCCATAAAATAATTGGTTTTAATCAAAATAGGTAAAATGATTTTAGTTGTATTGATTTAGTATGTATATTGAGCACAAGTGTTTTTTAATAGATAATCCCTTAATTCTTAATTTCATCATACTTTATTCTTTAATATGTAAAACGATCATTAATGAATAGATAATGATTTATTATAATAATCTGTTATTTTCCAAAAAATTTGTTATGATAAATATTATAACTGTTATGTACAACGATGATTTAAATTTGAAAGGAGAGTGTAATCCATTTGGGATAAATAGACATCTTCCCTTGCTGAGAAAGAAAGCTCCTATAACAGCCTGTACTTTAATTAATACCGTTCTCTTCACATTTCTTTTTATTTTATTTTATCTAGATATAGAGTTATCTCATCCCTTACTTTATTTAGTATTCATTGCCTATTTTCTTATTTCTTCAATTGGAACTTACATACTCTACTCTATTCTAGAAAATAAAAACTTTCAAAAACTGAAGGAAAGTGAAGAACGATATAAAAATTTAGTAGAAAATCATCCTGATGGGATCGTCATTCATGACCATTATACAATTCTTTACGGTAATCCCGCTATTCACAAATTACTAGGTTATAAGACTGGTTCGGCAAATGGTTTATCGATTTTGAAATTCACCTTGCCCTCAAATCATGAAATGTTAGCGAAACGACATGAAGATGTTTATTTGGAGGATCAAGAATTAATTGAGATTGAACTATTACATAGGGATGGGACATCCATTTTTGTTGAATCAAAAGCTATTCTTTGTCAATATAATAATAAAACATGTGTACAAGTAGTTATGAGAGATATCACTGAGCGAAAGAATTCAGAAGAACTACTTAGGGCTTCTGATAAACTCGCTGTGGTCGGCCAACTTGCAGCAGGGATTGCTCATGAAATTCGTAATCCTTTAACAAGTATTAAGGGTTTTGTTCAGGTAATGCGTGAAACTTCAGTCTCAAAACAATATTATGATGTCATACTAACTGAAATTGATCGGATAAATCAAGTAACTAGTGACTTCTTACTACTAGCAAAGCCACAGGAAAAAAATCTTAAAAAGAACAACCTTCTACATATTCTTAATGATATTACAAGCTTACTACAGCCAGAAGCCTTATTACATAATGTCAAACTTGAGTTGGTTCACGATAAAAAAGAAGTATTCCTTTCTTGTGACATAAATGAATTAAAACAGGCATTTATTAATATGGTCAAAAACTCAATCGAAGCCATGCCATTTGGTGGAGAAATCCTCATTCACCTAGTAGAAACAGATAATCAAATTTCAATAACCATCGAGGATACAGGTAACGGTATTCCGAAAGAGCATTTACCTAATATTGGTCAACCTTTTTATACATTAAAAGAAAATGGAACCGGTCTTGGATTAGTTACTACTATTAGAATTATTGAAAACAATGGTGGTACTTTTAAGATTAATAGTGATGAAGGGCAAGGAACGACCATTTCTATTGTCTTTCCAAAATAAAACGGTTCGCGTAATCTATTTACATAGAATACAAACAAAACTAGAGTAATAAAGAAAGAAACCTTTGGATGATATAAAATCCGAAGGTTTCTTTTCTATTTTGGCTCACCTCTCGCCCCTTGGAAAGCAAGTATCCTGCAGCTGAAATCAACAACTACATTAAAACAGCCACTATTTTAATAAAGTTAAAAGACCCTCAAATCCTAAATAAACACCAATACCAATTAAAGACATACCAGATACGATTGAAATTAAAATAATCATCTTGAAATTCAAGGATATTCGAAATCCACTCGTTAAAGTTGCTATAAATAAATTCCAAATACCCAATCCTACAAAAATCATTGAACTATATAGTAGTAGCTCATCTGTTCCGTAAGTCAATGCTGTTTTGGCTAAAATAGATCCGTAAATACCAAGCCAAAATAAGATAGATAATGGGCTTGAGATAGAAATGATAAATCCTGTCATAACACACTTTTTGAGGGAGTTGATCCTTTTAGTTGGAAACAAGTGAATTTTATTTGCAGTCAAAATCTTCTTCATCCCTGTGTATATTAATAAAAATCCCCCAAATAACCAAAGAAATAGTTGTAGGGTCGTGGAATTTAAGAATTGAACAATGCCAATATAAACCACCAACATATAAAAAATATCAGCAATCATACACCCTAGACCTACAAGCAAAACGTACCAAAAACCGTTACTAAATCCTTTATTTAAACGTACCGTGTTTATTGTTCTCATAGATGCCGCCATAGTTATTCCTAAAAAAATATAACTACTAAGAATATTAATGCTCAATGTTACCACTCCACTGTCTTTTTAAGAGGCACTTCTATATTTTATGTAGAAGCAACTTAAAAAAGACAAGTTGTTTTTTTATGTCTGATTAGTAATCTCATCATTCATTTCTAAGTTTAGTAGATTGAAGCGTGAAAACTTCAACAATTATCCAAAAAACTATAAAAAACCCTCTAAAGGGTGCTAGACAAATCGTTTGGATAGAAAAGGTAATTGAGTTATTATTATAAAAAGGAGGTTGATAAAGAATGAGTAAACCAATCGAATTGACCGAAATAAATGTTTTTCAAATGGATACTCCTAACAAGATCAGACATGCCTACATCGGGAAATTTAACGAACCTGTTGTCTATGGTGTTCATGGTGGGGTTAAGGAGTTTTATGGAGTTGAACCAGAGATTGAACACCCATCAACACTTGATCATATTGTTGCAGCAGCAGGTGGCTGACTCGTTGGGACTCTTTCTGGCGCGCTGGAAGCGCGTAAAATACCAACTACTCAAGGCAAGGTCCGTTCTCAAATTCAAGGTGTAATCGAGGCACATGATGGTGTGTTGAAAATAACTAAAATCTCCTGTTTTTACGAAGTAAAAGTACCAGATGGTAAGCAAGAAGCGGCTGAACGTGCATTATCTACATTTGATAAATTCTGTCCTGTTGCACAGACGCTTAAAGGTTCTGTGGTCTTTGAACATACTTGGAATATTGAAATTGAATAAATGAAATAGTGAATAGACAAATTTTTCTTTGGTTACTTCCTATAATATGGTTGTTTACTTAATAAAAGGCTGTTAAAGCTGAATGTTGATTTCAAGTCAGGATGCTCGCTTTTTCTTCAATCAACTTCTGTTTTGAAAAAACTATAAGAGCATTAACAAAGTAAAAAAACAAAGTACGAATTTTATATAAAAATTCGTACTTTGTTTATGAAAATTAAGGCGCCGTTCCTAGTAAATCATTCAATATTGTTACTAACTGGCTAATGGTTATTTTTTAGACTTAAGTTTTGCTAATGCATCTGCGAGGGCTGTATTAATTGGTCCCTCATCTTGCTTATTCAAATACTTATTTACTTCCTGTTTTGAAACTTTACTGTTTTGGTTATGTTTTCTTCTCTCCTGGAATGTTGACATTTTTTCTCGATGCCCGCACTTACAAGCGAACATTTGCCCTTCTCCCTGTCCACGAAGTTCAAGTTTCTTATGACAATTCGGACATCTTGCATTTGTCACTTTTGAAATATTCTTACGGTGTCCACAGTCACGATCCTGACAAACAAGCATTTTCCCCTTTTTTCCACTAACTTCAAGCATTAGCTTCCCACAATCTGGACATTTCGTACCTGTCATATTATCGTGTTTAAATCTAGTGTTACTATTTTTTATTTCATTAACGGCTGTTTTTGTATATTCTCTAATTTCACGAATAAATGTTTCTTTTTTTAGAATTCCTTTTGAGATCAATTCGAGCTTCTGTTCCCATTCTGCTGTTAAGGATGGAGACCTTAAATCCTCAGGGACTAATTCTAACAACTGCTTCCCTTTATTTGTAATATAGATTTCTTTGCCTTTTTGCTCTAATAGGAAACTATTGAATAGCTTTTCAATAATGTCTGCTCGAGTGGCGACTGTTCCAAGTCCCCCAGTTTTCCCTATTGTTTGGATGAGTTCCTTGCTTTCCCCTGCCATAAATCTTGTAGGGTTTTCCATCGCTGATAATAATGTTCCTTCGTTAAATCGACTTGGTGGCTTAGTCTCTCCAGTTGTTTGTGAGATAGTAACTACCTTTAATCGATCCCCTTTCTGTAAAGAAGGTAGAAGTTGCTCCGAACGGTCATCATCATCGTCTTCGTCTACATACGAACCATAAACTTCTTTCCAACCAGCAGAAATAACAGTTTTCCCTTTAGCAATAAACGTTTCAGTACCGATTTTAGCTGTTACTGTCGTTTGTTCAAATTCATGAGGAGGAAAAAGATTAGCTAAGAACCTTTTTACAATTAGGTCATAAATCTTTCTTTCCTTATCACTTAATGCACGAAGATCTGGCGTTTGTTCAGTTGGTATTATGGCATGATGATCAGTTACTTTGCTATCATCAATAAAGGATTTACTTGGTTTCATAGTCCGTAATGCCTTTTTAGCCAGTGGAGCATAACCAGGTACAATGATAGCTTCAATTCGATCTTTAATCGTATCTACCATATCTGTTGTAAGGTATCTTGAATCTGTTCTAGGATAGGTCACGATCTTATGTTGCTCATAAAGCTTTTGCATGATCGAGAGTGTTTCTTTAGCAGAATAACCAAAAAGCTTATGACCATCTCGTTGTAGTTCAGTCAAATCATATAACTGTGGTGAATAGGTCTTTTTTGCTTGTTTATGAACATCTACTAAATTAGCATCCTTATTGTGAAGTGATTTCAATAACTCGTCTATTCTCGCTTTGTCAAAAGATTTATTATCTTTCGTTTTTTGGTCTTGCCAGCTTAGTGAGAGTTTGTCTGTTTTTACCTTTATTCCATAAAAAGATTTAGGTTTAAAGTTTTTGATTTCTTCTTCCCTTTTGGCGATCATGGCTAGAGTAGGTGTCTGAACACGGCCACATGATAACTGAGCATTATGCTTTGTCGTTAGGGCACGTGTTGCATTAAGACCTACAAACCAATCTGCCTCTGATCGTGCAACTGCAGACGCATATAAATTTTCATACTCTTTACCATTACGGAGCTTTGCAAATCCTTCTTTTATCGCTCGATCTGTTACAGAAGAAATCCAAAGACGCTTTATCGGTTTTTGAACTTTGGATTTTTCAATGATCCATCTAGCAACAAGTTCCCCCTCACGACCGGCATCTGTTGCAATAATAATCTCTTGAACATCCTTACGATTTAATTGTGCCTTAACAACCTGAAATTGTTTTCCTGTTTGCTTAATAACTGTTAATTTTAATGTGGATGGAAGCATCGGTAGATCCTCTAACTTCCATGCTTTATATTTTTCATCATATGTTTCTGGATCAGCAAGTGTAACAAGATGTCCAAGTGCCCAAGTTACTATATATTGTGTTCCCTCAAAGAAACCATTTCCTTTTTTTGTACACCCTAGAACTTTCGCTAGATCACGGCCTACTGAAGGTTTTTCTGCTAATACCAATCGTTTATTCATACTCATAGAAGCATTCCTCTCATTTCTAATCTATTCATATAGCATAGCCTAGTGTGATCCTGTCATCAACTAATAACAAAGTTGAAACTAATTTTTAGCCGTTGTAGTTACTAAACTCATAGAAAAGAAGTAACCGATATATCTCTAATAGATAAACGATTACTTCTTTTCAATTGGTAATGTTAATCCTCGTAGTTGATGGATTGTCACTTTTTAGGTTACTTGCTTGAATTAACTTTACTATTAATTAGGATGTCATCTGAATACTAATTAGATTTCTTTAGATCCCTTTACCATATTCGATTTACACATGGGGCACGCTTTTAACTCGAGCTGATCTTCATCATTATCCTTTATTCTTTGCCATGCAATACAGTTTTCACTGCTACATACCCATGCGAATACCGTCTCTCCCTTTAGTGTACGAACAGTTGTATCTATGTTCGATGCATGGATAGTTTTACCAGGAAATGCCTGGAGTAGAAACCTGGAAACTTCAACTTTTTTCCCTCGATAATAAGCAGGAGAGGTAATATATAATTCCTCTTTTGCTCTCGTAATACCTACATATGTTAAACGTCTTTCCTCTTCGATTGCGCGTTCTATCTGGAATCTAGCAGTTTCCTTTGTTCCAACCTTTTCAAGGTTTCCGGCCTCTAAAGCAGTTACATGTGGCAGAATTCCCTCTGAAGCACCAATTAAGTAAACCGTTCGAAATTCTAGCCCCTTTGCTTTATGAATCGTCATTAAGGAAACGGCTTTATTCTCTTGTTTATGTCCTTTTTTTAGTTTCTCATGTTGATCCATTACTTCATCAATAAATCGGAGAAAATCAGCAATTTTTGAAAACCTTTTAGCAGAAGCTTCTAATTCATCTAGCATCTCTTTAATATCCTCTTTTTGGATTGTTGCTTGCTGTTTCCCTTCAGCTTCTAAAAACTTATCGTAAAAAGAACTTCTAAGTTTCTTGATCATAGTAACGGGGTCTTTGTCCTTTACTGACTTTAATAATTGAACCCGTTCTTTCACTTTTTCAACTTGGAAAGTCTTAAATCCTGGATAGTCCATTAAGTGGATAAGAGGATATTTCTTTGCCGAAGCTTGCTCTTTATTCCAGACAAAATCCATTCCCTTTTCACGTTGTATATAAAGAGTTGTAATCATCCCATCTATTGCATCAAAATTCCTTGGATCTATGGCAAGTCTTAAATGATCAATAATGGGTTTAACTGTCCAATGCTCATAAAATAGGGTGGAATTCCCTGAAAATACTACAAAAGGAATATTTTCAATCATCAATGTTTCAAAGATAGCTCTACTATTACTTGAGGTACGATGCAAGATGGCAAAGTCCTCATAGTTATGACTACCATTACCTATCTTTTCCTTCATGTCTTCAACAATCCATGTAGCTTCATCATCAGTTGTAGCAGGTCTACTGAATTTCGGGTAAATAAGACTTTCTTTTGTTGCTTGAAGTGTTTTAATCTTCCGATGCTGATTATGTTTAATTACTTCATTTCCTAATCCAACGATATAATGGGATGACCGATAATTAATGTCTAGAGTAATCGTCTTAGATGTCGGAAATTCAAGGTGAAATTGTAAGATGAATTCGTTTCTAGCCCCATTAAAAGAATAAATGGTTTGATCATCATCCCCTACTACAAATAGATTGAACGGGGATTTTGTTAAGATTTTCACCAATTCGTACTGAAGTAGATTCGTATCCTGAAATTCGTCGACCATGATGTAGGTAAAACGATCTTGTAGTGCTTTTACAAGTGTGGGTGTATTTTGAAGAAGTTCATAAGCTTTTACAAGAATATCATCAAAATCAATCTTATGGTTCCTCTGCTTCCACTCCTCATACCTCAAATACAGCTTTTTGATTTCCTTTTCGGAATCTTTACTAGCTGGAATTTGATCTGTACTGAACATATTAACCTTATAGGAAGAAAATAATGACAATAAAGTTTCTGCCTGATACGTGTCACCCATACGCAGTTCTCTCATTAACTGCTTCATTACAATTTGTCGGTGGCGATCGCTGCTTAAGATATCCTCATTAAATCCTCTGCTTCTCAATAACGTAAGAAAGAAAGAGTGAAAAGTGCTTGACTGAATGCCGTTAGCAGTAGCTTTACTTAGCCCTGGCAACATTCCAATTCTCTCTTTCATTTCATCTGCAGCTTTTTTAGAAAAGGTCATAAGCAAGATATTACTTGGTGGTATTTGATGTACATGGATTAAATAGCCTGTACGAGAAATAAGTACAGACGTTTTGCCCGAACCTGCTCCTGCTAATGTTAAAAGGGGCCCATCTTTATGACGTACCGCTTCAATTTGAGGCCCATTTAAGTAAATCCCCTTTTTTTCTAACGAACGAAAATACGCGGAATCCACTTCTTTTTGTAATACAATATCTTTACTGTTCATTGTGTCTGCTACATTTGCCATTGGAATATTCACATGTGCAGTACCAAGAGGGCTTTTATAAAATCGTTGTTGCAATTTAATCACCTATATTAGTTAGTCGTTTAGTTTTTTATTCGGTGTGTCTGTAAAAGTGCCCTGTGGAACTTTAAAAAGGTCTGGGATGAATAGGAAGATATAAAAGCTATCACCTTATCTTCTTACGCCTGAGAATGCATGGAAGCATATTCAATATTCCGCCTTAACAAGGAGTTCTTAAGCAGAATCATCAACTATTTTTAATACAGAGCTTTTTGATTATTATCCTTTAGAAGTATATCAAACAATTACCCATGTTTGTAAAAGAAAATAGGAATGGAGATAATTAACGAATATACAATATATACTCGCTGGAGTAATTAGAAGTGTCTTTTTTCACTGCAATTTCCAACAATAATTATCAATATTCTACAAAATATATTTTGAAACGCACAAAAAATACAGAATATTCAATAAGTTTGTAAAATCCTGCGGTTTCCCAAGAAATAAGAAAATGCAATAATTTATTAATATAAGGTTACATTAAGTGTGAGCCTTCATTAAATGGAGGTTCAAAACTTCGACGGGAGTGAAGTATCATGGGAAGAAACAAACTATTAGTACCTGGTTCAGCAAATGTCTTGGATCAAATGAAACAAGAAATTTCCAGTGAGTTTGGAGTACAACTTGGTGCTGAAGCGACCGCTCGAGCAAACGGCTCGGTTGGTGGCGAAATGACAAAACGTCTTGTAGCTATGGCCGAGCAACATCTAAGAGGTCAGCAAGGACAGTAATGTTGATCGAAAGAGAGATCCTTTTTAAAAGGGTCTCTCTTTTTATGGTAGGAACTCATCGAATTAAGAATAGAATCATGTAAAAAAAACATCCTATTTTGACCACCTAAAAGAAACAAAATTTAGAACTTGCCCATTCATTTCAAATTCTTCATTGTTGAGCGTTATTTGCTTGAAGCCGTTTTTCTCCAAAACTTTTTGAGAGGCTATATTATTTGTCGTCGTCTTCGCTAAAATTTGGTTTATACCATCTTTAGGTGCCGCTTCTAATAATAGTTGTAATGCTTTATTGGCGATACCTTTACCACTTTGCACTTGACCCACTCTATAACCGATGTGACCTATCCCCTGCGATTTATCAATATCTATTAAGTTCACTCTTCCAAGGATTGAACCTACATTACTTTTAATTAAGTAGAAATAAGATAAACCTTGGTCTTGTTCCTCTAATAATGCTTGATGCCTCTTTTCAAAGATTTCAAAGTGATAATAATCATCTCCACGACTTGGCAACATTTCTTCAAAAAATAATCTGTTTTCAAGTTCAAATTTAAATAATTTTTCAGCATCTTCTTTTTGTAATTTTTCAAGTGTAATTTCCAAAATAGTTCCACCAATTCTATGTTTTTTTAAATTATAACCTAGTATCGAACATGACAACAAAGTCAGGACCTTTTAGTTAAAGTTAATAATGTATACCATTTAGTTTACATAATAAAATTATGGTCAACTTAATACTTTGTTTATTATTTAGAATATTTTAAAAAAGGAGTATTCCTATTTATTGGTATAAAATATTTCCATATAGTTGAAATGAAGGTGAAAGAAATGAATTCTTATAAACAGCTTAAGGGATTGGATCGAAATGTATGGATAAGGTTTGTAGGTGAAGCGATAAACGGAATAGCATTCATGATGCTTATGCCTTTCTTTGCCCTATATTTAAAAGATAAAGTTGATTCATTATGGTTAGTTGGAGTAGTCATGTCAGTTGCCCCAATTGCTTCTGTATTTGGAACGATGTTAGGTGGAAGATTAGCAGATGTTCATGGAAGGAAGCCAGTGATGGTGTGGTCAATGGTAGGTAATGGACTTGTGATGATTGGATTCGTATTCTTTGATACATTTATTGCTTTTGTTATTTTATCTGCCTTTATGGGATTCTTTAATTCTCTCTTCCACCCAGCTGCATCAGCTATGGTGGCCGATGTTACAAAACCAGAGAACCGTACTGAAGCGTTTGGACTTTTACGTCTAGGTCATAATATAGGAGCGGCCATTGGACCACTATTAGGTGTTTCTATCATTGTATTTTCAAAATCTGTGATATTTATGATTGCAGCCTCCTCAGTGTTACTCTATTCAATTGTTGTCGCTCTTTTCATTTATGAGAGCCTACCAAAAAAAGATATAAAGGATTCTGTAAAAAATTATAATCAAGAGAAAGAAAAGCTCCCATCTCCATTACAGGTATTGTTTCAGGATAAAATATTGCTAAGCTTTGTCTTAACGGGTGTAGTAATTTCAATGTCATTTTCCCAAACTGAAGGAATGCTTCCTCTTCACTTTGATCAAGAATTAAAGCATTTATCACCTGAATTGAATCCAATTCCTTATTTAATGGCGTTCAATGGTTTACTCGTCGTCCTGTTCCAATTTCCTATTTCTAGTTGGGCAGGTAAAAAGAAAATTGGATCTGTTATGATTCTGGGTACCTTATTATTTGGAATAGGACAGATATTCATGGGATGGTTACCGAGTTATTTTTATGGCGAAAGAGCTAGTTTTCTCGTTATTCTCCTGATCATGCTCGTTGTTTATGGAATTTACACCTTGGGAGAAATGATGATTACTCCAGTTCAAATGACATTTATATCAAATATCGCTCCTGAGCATTTACGGGGAACTTACATGGGAGCCTCAGGTCTTCAGTGGATTCTTGGAGGAGCAATTGGACCTCTTATTTCTGGCTATCTACTTGACCGCTCATTAGGGAATGTCATGTTCATTTCCATAGGTGTTGGTTGTATGATCGCGGGTGTTCTGTATGTTTGGATTGATAAAATGGTTTCCAACTCATCAGTGCAGACTATTATTCCTGAGGATAAACGATCTAGTCCTCTTGAAGCTAAATGAATATTCAAGGACTGAATGAGGAAAAAATCTCCCTACTCAGTCCTTTTCCATTCAATCCTATGAATCACAACAAAACCGATTAATTCTTCCGTTTCTTTTGTTCATATCCATGTAGAATGGTTACCTTAATTAAGTGATAACAAAGTTATATCAAAGTGCTAGCTAATCGCTATAATGGTTAAAGAGGAAATCATTCCTCCTTTAAATAAGGCTCCGCAAAAGCGCATAGTTTATTTCTATCCTTATATGTTTGATGAGGAAGGTGGCTTAGTCTCCTGAAATTGTAGTGGGACCGGTGAGCCCCTCTACATTATTAGCCACAAAGTTTACGAAAAGTGTCTATTTCTTTTACATGGTATGATTGAACTTATTCATGTTTTACATAATAATGAATATCATTCAATTACGGTTATCCATTTACCATTATCCCCTTTAAGTTTCAAAACGTATTTCCCATTTTCTTTCACGACATCAAGATGATAATAGATGGATATAAAATTGTCGTTTTCATCATTATCCAAATAACTTAAATAATGTTCCCGTTTTTTTGCGGTGGTTGTAAGTAAGACCTCCTTCCCCCATTTCACCTCAAACTTAATTTGTTTAGGATTATGACTTTTCGTCCAAACCGATTGAATAATTTGATTCATATCATTATGTAATCCGCGCTTGATTTGTCTCTCTAAACTATCTGTCATAGGCCTATCATTATTAAAATATCTCTCCGAAATGTGCTTGCTTTTTCTCCCATAATTTAAAATCACCTTTATTTCTTTTGTAACATGATCATATGATACAGCCTCGACTACAGAGTATTCTAATCTCGTTTCTTTTAGTGATTCTAAATTCACAGATTTAATTTCCATAGTATATTCGTTAATGAGAATATGTGTATATAAAGGAAGAACAAGAATGGAGGAAACCATGAAAAAACTAATTTTACTCTTTTTCCATGGTTTCTTGGATTCTATGAAAAAAAACAAAAGAGTAAGAATGTACATTAGTAAAATTCCATAACGGAAAAAAGGTTTATGATCTAGTTCGTACGCAATAATCTGATAAAATGTTGTCTGACCATTGAAAAATTTAAAAATCAACGCTTGGACATAAAACCAAATACTGCATATACTTATTCCAATAAAAGAGAATAAAGAGACATTACTTTTCATTTTTCCTTCCCCCTAACCTACTAGGTAGTAGTACCATCAGAAAACCCTCGAAAATTCATGAAATTTTCTTTCAATATTATATCATAGCCCCTTCATA
>JBFILZ010000078.1:0-12380 GCA_041611945.1 Bacillus sp. (in: firmicutes) | reverse complement strand
TTCATCCTCATCCTCTTCGAGGAGAGGATTCACCGGAGCCTCTTCAACCTCAGAAGAGGTGTCTGAAGCTGGTGGAATCTTGACCTGGTCGACATTCTTGTTTTGAAGAACAGTCCAAATAATTATTGCTATACCAATTAAACCGATTGTAACTAAAATCTTTGGTAAAAATTTTAATATTTTCGAATCAGAAGTATTTACCTCCGCCCTCGAACGTTTCACTCGCGATAGTTGTTCTGGAATCGCTTCTTTTGGAGTGCTTGGAATCTCATTCTTATATTCCTCGAACACCATTTCAGGATCCAACCCTACCACTTCCGCATATTGCTTAACAAATGCACGGGCATAAAAGACACCTGGTAAAGCGTCATAATTGCCCTCCTCAACATTTTGCAAATACCTTTTCTGTATTTTTGTAATACGCTGAAGTTCATCTAATGTTATACCTTTTTCTTCTCTAGCTTGTTTAAGAAATACCCCTAATTCTGTCAATGATACCACCTACCAATTTTTAAAAATCGAAAGTTGAAAATGAAGAGTCGTTCGAACCCATTTGTTGATTATCAACAATATCATATGTAATTTCTTCACCTGGTTCATTTCGTAATTCAATAATATAATCAAAATCATCAAGAGTGTATTCTGTTTCTCTTACAAATATATCTGGGTGCTCTACCACCTTAGTAGCAGGAAGTCTCATGATTTCTCTTACAAGCTGCCAGTGTCTCTCATTTGCTCTTCTTGTGGATACAATTCCATCTATAATAAATAGATTTTCTTCATTATACTCATCATCAATTAATTGACTACGAATTGTTTGTTTTAATAAGGTGGAAGAAACAAAAAGCCACTTTTTGTTAGCACATACACTTGATGCAACTATGGATTCTGTTTTACCTACTCTTGGCATCCCTCGAATTCCTACAAGTTTATGCCCTTCTTTCTTAAACAATTCCGCCATAAAATCCACAAGTAAACCTAACTCATCTCGAACAAACCTGAATGTCTTCTTATCATCAGCATCTCTTTGAATATACCGTCCATGCCTTACTGCTAATCGATCCCTTAGCTTTGGCTCTCTAAGCTTTGTAACGGTTATATTATCCATTGTTGTTAATATCGATTCAAGTCTCAGAATTTGCTCCTGATGATCTGACAAAAGAAGCATTCCTCTCCTCATATCCTCAACTCCATTAATAGTAACAATATTAATGGATAGCATACCTAGAAGAGAAGAGATATCTCCTAAAAGTCCTGGACGGTTTTTATGTATTTCATACTCAAGATACCATTCCCTTTTTCCCACCTAGGTACCCCTCCCTTACATAAAATAAGCATTAGTCGATATTTATCTATATTTCTATAATAAAGCATTTTATCGTATTAAGAAAGGCTATGTAGTAACATATTACGACAAAAACACATTCACTACCAATTTTAATCTGATTTATTTGAAAAAACGCGATAAAAAAAGAGAGGGCGAATGCTCCCTCTCTTAACGAGTTCCATTATTTTCTACAAGTTTGACCATCATGTTTGCAATAGCGTGTTGCTCTTCTGGTGAGGCTACACTCCATAAATCTGCAAGAACCTTCTCTTGATCATTTTGTGGTTCGACTTGCTTAGCCAAATATCCACCCACTTGGTAAGCCAAATCATTTACAGTACCTTGAGCCATTCCTTCATTTTCAGCATGGTGAAGTCGATTTGCAAGAAAATCTTTCCATTGCTCCCAATTATCTAAAACAGACATATATACTCCTCCTTATAGTTGATACCCTGTTATTTTGTCTGTTTAACTCAAAAATATTCAAAGTTAATTAGATAGATTTATCAAGTGAACTAGGGCAAATAAAAAGGAAGTTAAGTATGCCATGCTCCATCAACAGAAATCACTTGACCATTTACATAACTAGATTTATTTGAAATTAGAAAAGTAATGATATTGGCAATTTCCGAAGGTTCTCCTAATCTCCCCATCGGAATCTCCTCCCTTAATTGTTCTAATTCATATTCACTAAAATTACTCATCATATTAGTACTAATGGCTCCTGGAGCCACAGCATTCACACGAATGTTAGAAGGGGCTACTTCTTTTGCTAATGCCTTTACAAATGTGTTCTGACCACCCTTTACCATCGAATATAAAACTTCACAGGAAGCCCCGACAACTCCCCACACTGAAGTTATTAGTACGATGTTTCCATGTCTTCTAGAAATCATTGAAGGTAAAAGTGCTTGAGAAAGAAGAAATGGACTTGTCATATGTAACTGTATCATTTCTGTAATTTTATCTTCTGTCATATCTGTAACTAAACCATAATAACTATTTCCACTATTCAGAAGTAAATCATCAATAGGGTGATGAATTTGAGCTAATAAGTCATTTACACCAGATTTTTTTGATAAATCAGCTTGTACTAAATAAATTTCATGGTTTTTATATTTTTGAAGTAGCAACTCAACACTATTCTTATTTTGAAAATAATGTAAATAAATACCGTAGTTACCTTCAATAAGCTGCTTCGCTATTTCATTTCCAATTCCACCACTTGCTCCTGTAACCAATGCAAACCTTTTACCCATAATTTATCTTCCTTCGAAATAATATTTAATAAAATTGAATTTGTGAACAAAAAAAGAGATAGCTAGTAACCCTTCCATCTCTTTTCCCTTTTTACCTTTTTACTTAGGAACAATCTGACAAACCGTCATCCTATTTTCATCAATTAGAGAATCTGCACTTGCTTTTATATCAGATATTGTTAACGACTCAAGAACCTTGACGACATCAAACATATTCATTTTATTAAATGAATATCTCGTAAATTGATTGGCGATGTATTCAGGAGAATTCAATGCTCGTAAAAAAGAACCTATTTTCTTCTTTTTCACTCGTTCTAAGTAATCAGGTGTCAGTGTTTCATTGTAATTAATCAACATTTGTTTCAATTCATTTGCAAGTTGATCTGGACTCTGAGTATCCCCACCGACTAAGCCAAAGCCAAATTCGAACTCTTCTGTATAATCAAATGCAAATGTTTCATCAATTAGACCTCTGTTGTATAGCTTATCATAATTCGGTGAGCTTTTACCGAAAAGCATGTCTAATAACACATTAGTAGACAATTCATTTCGTAATAACTCCTCTCCTGATTTACCAGGGTTTCTAACTTTTAAGCCAACTAAACATTTAGAGGATTGGACTGCCATTTTTAGAACTTGTAACTTATTTGCTACTTCATCAGGTTCTTCATCAAAAAACCTTTCAATTTCTTGTTGCGGTTGGTAGTCCTTCTTTGCTTGGTTGCTCTTAATTTGTTCCATGATTTTCTCTGGTTCTATCGGACCTACAACAAACAATAACATATTACTCGGGTGGTAAAATGTTTCATAGCAAGTGTAAAGCAAACGATCTGTAATATTAGATATTGAGTCAATTGTTCCTGCAATATCAATACTTACAGGGTGATTTTTATACATGTTTTGAATTAATCCAAAGTACAACCTCCAATCAGCATTATCCTCATACATGGTGATTTCCTGCCCGATAATCCCTTTTTCCTTCTCAACAGTCTTCTCAGTAAAGTAAGGATCTTGAACGAAATCAATCAATGTCTCTAGGTTCATCTCAACATTTGAAGTGCTAGAGAATAAATAAGCTGTACGAGTAAATGAGGTGAATGCATTGGCTGAGGCACCTTGCCTGCTAAATTGCTGAAAAACATCTCCATCTTCTTTTTCAAATAGTTTATGCTCTAAAAAATGGGCAATACCATCTGGGACTTGAAACGATTCATCTTGACCAAAAGGTGTAAATCGATTATCAATGGAACCATATTTAGTTGTAAAGGTTGCATATGTTTTATTGAAACCTGGTTTAGGTAATATATATACTTGTAAGCCATTGGGTAAGCTCTCGTGATAAAGTTCTTCTTTTAATTGGTCAAAGACAACCTTCTCCATCATGCTTCACCCTTTCCTTTTAAAAAATAAATCGTATCAAGTTCTATTTTAGAGGCAACTTCTATGATTTGTTCCTTTGTGACTTCTTTAACTTGTCTAATCCACTCTTCTACTGATTCATTCTGGCCACCACCAACCACATCATTATAAAGGACTTCAATTAAACCTCTAGAAGTATCGACTGTCTCAAGAATTTGGTTAACTAATACTGCTTTTGTTTGGTCAATGTCTTTTTCGGTAAATTCACCATTTGTCATCGCAATCATTTGTTCTTTAATAATTGATACTGCTTGGTCATAATTTTTGGCATCGACTCCAGACATGACCATTAGTAGACCTTTATGACTCTCAACACGGGAAGCTGCATAGTAGGCTAAACTAGCCTTTTCACGTACATTGATAAATAACTTTGAATGTGAAAATCCTCCAAATATTCCATTGAATACTTGTAAGGCATAATAATCCTTATCACCATATGTGATATTTGTTCTATAGCCCATATTTAACTTTCCTTGTTTAACATCCTGTTCTTCTATCACTTCGTTTACTTTTTCAACCTTAATTTCTGTTCGATTGTTACATTGGGGCTCTCTTTCTCCTAGTACAAATAAAGTAGATATAGATTCCTTAATTGCTTTAGAATCGACATCACCTACAATGTATAAATCGATTTCATCCTCTTTGATTACCTTTTCATAAAATCGATACAAAGAAGCAGAAGTTATGTTATCTACCTCATCCTTAATTCCATTTACATGTAAAGCATATGGTTCATTACTGCACATTTCTTCAACAAGTCTTAAATTCGCATATCTCATCTTATCATCAAATACAGATTGAATTCTCTGTTTTAATGACCTTTTTTCCTTCTCTAAAATAGACGGTGAGAACTCACCATTTTCTAAATAGGGTCGTTGTAGAATGTCAGCTAAAAGTGATAATCCATGTTCTAACAATGGAGTTTTATTGGATAGGTATACTTCATTGGCAACCTCAACCCTCATCGTTATAATTTGATATTCCCCTTTTTTGGATAAATCTACATTTAAGCTCGCACCATACAATTCATCTAAATGACTTCTTAATTCAGTCGATGTTGAATACCTTTCTGTTGCACTTTGAAGTACATAAGGTAATAGTGCCCTATAAGTTACATCTTCATTGGATAACGGTGCCTTTAGCTTTAATACTAAAGTATTTGTCTTATACTTTTTTGTTTCAACCACATGAATCTTAAATCCAGGTAATGAGTAGTTGGTAACATGATCAATCTTCATTAAGCATACCTCCTTCATACTTGATACAAAAGTTATCATTTAGTTTCTCTATATTATCTATGAATTAAACTACATCCAATATATCGTTTTAAAGGTAATATTTGCAAATAATTTCAAACTCAACTTACCTATCTACCATTATTCAAAAAAAGGCTCTCTTATATATTGTTGTTGATTTCATCTGCAGGATGTTCTTTTTCTGTGCGGAGGCATCTTGGCTCTTGTGCCTTCTATATCTCACATGTTCCACTGAACCCACAAGATATTAACTATTCTTCCCTGATCTCTCACCGCACGTAGATAATGTGATTGCACGACCGCATAGGCTTCCATGAAAATACTCTAGCATACCAATTGAACTGCTCCTAGAGTAAGCTTCCTGAAATCGGGACGACTGTAAATAAATATCACAATTTCGTCATACAAGAAACCGTTACCCTCTATAGCTACGCGCAAGCATTCGTGGAGTCGCACGCACTACCACATCAATCCACTTCGTTTGAAAAATCAACAGGACGCTTAAACTGAGACAAAAAAAAGATTCGCAAAATGCGAATCTTTTTTCTATCTCTTACCAGGATCATAAGGTTCTCCGACTGCTTTAGGAGCTTGTGAGGATCTGGAGAAAATGACTAAAGCGATTAGTGTCACAACATATGGAAATATTTTAAGTCCTACTGGAGGAAAAACTTTAAGAGCCGGGATGACTTGTGAAACATTCGCAATTGTACTAGCGAACCCAAAAAAGACTGTAGCTCCCAATATTCCGAGTGGTTTCCATTGACCAAATATTAATGCTGCTAATGCCAAAAATCCTAGTCCAGAAACAGATCCTGTAAACTCACCGGCCACTGTTACAATAATAAGCGATCCACCAAGACCAGCAAAAGCACCAGAAATCATGACACCACTATAACGAACTCTCCTAACGTTAATTCCTGCGGCTTCTGCAGCTTGAGGATATTCTCCACAAGAACGTAAACGTAAGCCAAACGGGGTTTTGTAAAGTACAAATGTACTAAGCGCTAAAATTGATAAGATAAACCAAGTGGTTAAATACGTTTTAGTGAAAAACAATGGTCCGATAACCGGTATTGATGATAATAACGGTACATCAAAAGGAGAAAAACCACTTAATATCCGGATATTCCCACTTCCAGTAATATTTCTAGCTAGGAATATTGTCAAAGCCCCTGCAATCATATTAATAGCTGTACCACTAATAATTTGATTGGCACTTAAATTGATACTAGCAAAAGCGTGTAGTAGTGAAAATAACATTCCACTTATCATTCCTACTAATAATCCAATCCACAAAACAGATTCATTATTAGGTAAAATCGGTTGCAGGTAAAAAATTGTAAGCGCACTTGAAAATGCACCGGAAATCATTAGACCTTCTAAACCAATATTTACAATCCCACTTCTTTCACTAAAAAGACCGCCCAACGCTGTAATCAAAAGGGGAATGGTCAAAATAATGGCATAAGGGGTTATTTGCTGAATTAATGTCCACATTTATGAATCCCCCTTTTGAACAGTCGCAATGTTGTTCTTTTCTTTGTCTTTTTTCCAATACTTACGTAAAAACCGTTCAATTAAGATACTAGTTGCAGCGAAATAAATAATAATCGCAATAATTGTATTAGCAATCTCAGGTGGTATATTTGTCATAGCGTTCATGAATCCTGTACCCGAATAAAGTATTCCAAAAAAGACAGCTGAAAAGAATACACCAACAGGTGTGTTATTTCCTAAAAGTGCTACAGCAATTCCATCAAACCCCTGGATAGGCATAATTCCTATCTGCATGCTATTTGAATTTCCTATGTACATAGCAACACCAGCTAATCCAGCTAATCCACCAGAAATGAGCATTGATAATATTATACTTCTATTTACAGACATACCAGCATATTCTGCTGAAAAGCGGTTGAAACCAACTGCTTTCAATTCAAATCCTAAGGTAGTTCTATCGATAATAAATCCAATGATAATTACAGCCACAACAGCAAGAAAAAATCCGAGATTTATGTAAGATCCGCCAAACATTTCAGTAAGAAAAGGAATTTTCAAAGTAGCAACTTCTGGTAACTTTTTAGATTCAGTTTCCAGAAATTCACCTTTAAAATAACCTGGAATCATATAATAAACAGTCCAATAAGCAATCCAGTTCATCATGATTGTAGAAACAACCTCATGAACATTATATCTTGCTTTTAATAACCCTGGAACAAATGCCCAAATAGCTCCACCTATAAAACCTGCAAGAACTATAAGTACTAACAAAAGTGGTCTTGATAAGTCAAAACTCAAACCAACTGCTGTAGCAAAAAAGCCACCAATTAGCATTTGACCTGAGGCCCCAATATTAAAAAGGCCAGTACGGAAGGCAAAGGCAACTGATAATCCAGTAAATACTAGTGGAGTTGCGGTTGCTAAAGTGTTTCCTATTCTTTCTATGTTCCTAAGGGCTCCTTGAAATAAGTACAAGTATCCTTCTATTGGATTACTTCCAATCGCAAGCATTAGTATTGCTCCTGCGAGTAAACCTAATACAATCGCAATTAGAGAAATTATTGTATTCTTCATACCCTGTCCTCCTTGCCCACACCAGCCATCATTAATCCTACTTCATTTTCGTTTGTTTCATCAGAATTAACGATACCTACAAGTTCACCGTTATTTACGATAGCAATACGATCGGATAGTTGTAACACTTCATCCAGTTCTAATGAAACTAATAAGACAGCATTCCCTCTGTCTCTATGTTCAATTAACCTTTTATGTATATATTCAATAGAACCTACATCAAGGCCTCTAGTAGGCTGTACAGCAATTAGTAATATTGGTTCCTGCTCAAGCTCTCTTCCTATAATCGCCTTTTGTTGATTCCCACCTGATAAACCTCTGGCAATTGAGGCTGAGCCTTCTCCAGATCGAACATCATATTTTGAAATAATCGAATCTGAATATTTTTTTATTGCAGATCTATTTATTAATCCGTTTTTTGAAAAAGGGGGTTTATTATAGACTTCTAACACCATATTATCTTCTACTTTATAGTCAAGGACTAATCCTCTTTTTTGACGGTCCTCAGGTATGTGACCTATTCCCTTTTGTATTCGTTGTCTTATCGGAATATTTGTTATATTATCGCCATTGAGTAGAATTTCACCTGATTCTACCTTCCGCAACCCTGTAATACTCTCAACTAGTTCAGATTGCCCGTTTCCCTCTACCCCTGCAATACCTAAGATTTCTCCTGCTCTAACCTCAAGAGAAAAGTTCTTTAGACCCAATATATTTCTATTACTTTTCACAGAAATAGAATTTATCTTTAAAACAAGATCACCCGGTGTACTTTTTGTCTTATCAACAGTAAACGAAACATGTCTTCCTACCATCATTTCAGCAAGACTCTGTTCAGTTGAAGTTGCCACATCCACAGTACCAATTGATTTACCACGGCGAATTACCGTGCATCGATCTGCAACCGCCTTAATTTCCTTTAATTTATGAGTAATAATAATTATTGACTTGCCTTCACTTATGAGATTTCTCATAATTTTCATTAATTCATCAATCTCTTTTGGAGTTAATACAGCTGTTGGCTCATCTAAGATAAGTACCTCAGCTTCTCTATAAAGCATTTTCATAATTTCTACTCTTTGTTGCATACCAACTGTGATGTCCTCTATTTTTGCATATGGATCAACATTCAGTCCGTAATATTTTGATAATTCCTCTATTTTTTTAGCTGCCTTCTTGATATCCATAACAAGACCTTTTTTAGGTTCGCTTCCCAAGATGATATTCTCAGTAACAGTAAAATTATCAACTAACTTAAAATGTTGATGGACCATACCAATCCCCAGTTGATTTGCTACATTGGGATTAGAAATTTTGACCTCTTTTTCATTAATTTTAATGATACCTTTGTCTGGCTCGTACATTCCAAATAAAATACCCATTAAAGTGGATTTACCAGCACCATTCTCACCTAATAATGCATGTATTTCCCCTTTCTTTAATGAAAGTGAAATATTATCATTGGCAACAACACCTGGAAATTCCTTTCGGATATCTAACATCTCTACTACATACTCCATAAACCATTCACCTTCTTGATTAAATTTAATACTCGCAATTTAGGGGTACTTAGGTTTTGAATATTAATGGGGGATTTACTAACTTTTCGCATATAGCCATAGTGTGTCACTTAATGCGCCTGTTATTAAAACTAGATTCATATAATATATAAAAGAGACGGCAAGACCGTCTCTATTATGACCTCAAAAATTACTTCAATAAATTACCTTGTTCACCAGATACTTTTATTTCATCTGAGTTAATTTTCTCATAAACTTCTTTAGTCTTTTTCGTTGTGTCTTCACTTAAGTTAGGATTTTCGTCAGGGATACCTACACCATTATTTTTAACATCAAAGAATAATGTTTGTCCTCCTGGGAATTCTCCATTTTGTTCTTGTTGAATCATATCATAAGCAGCTTGATCAATTTTCTTCATTGCAGATGTTAAAATTACAGATTTATCACCA
Organism: Bacillus sp. (in: firmicutes); assembly: GCA_041611945.1. Taxonomy (GTDB): domain Bacteria; phylum Bacillota; class Bacilli; order Bacillales; family SA4; genus Bacillus_BS. The sequence continues at coordinate 2,576 of JBFILZ010000078.1, read as the reverse complement.
TCGTATTTCCCGTCAGCAAATTGGTCTACATCTACACCTACAATCCAAACTTGTTCTCCTGCTTTAACGCGTGTTTTAGCTTCGTTAATAGCTCCTACTCCTACTCCACCCGCTGCACAGAAGATTACGTTAACACCACGATCATACATTTGTGCTGCGATTTGTTGTCCAGCTTGAACATCATCAAAGGAACCTTGGTATAATACATTTTCTGCTTTAATGTTAACTTTTGTACCTAGGTTCTCATTAGCGTAATTTATACCTTGTTGAAAGCCCCAGTTGAATTTTTGTACAGGAGGGATTTCCATACCACCTATAAATCCAGCTTCTCCTTCTTTCAACTCAAGCGCTGTTGCAACACCTGCTAAAAATCCTGATTCATGTTCTGCAAAGAAAATTGAAACTGTATTCTCTTTTACTACTGATTGGTAATCTCCACTATGCGGGGCACCATCAATAAGAACAAATTTTGCATCAGTAAATTTATCTTGAGCTTGAAAGATAGCCGTTTCAAACTTAAATCCTGGTGTTACGATTAATTTATATCCAGCATCATAAAGATTTCCAATTTCTTTTAAGTAGTCTGCTTCTGTTGTACCTGTTGGCTTAAGATATTTCTCTTGAATATTTAAATCTTCTTTCGCCATCAAGATTCCTTCCCAAGTACCTTGGTTAAATGATTTGTCATCAATTGTACCAGCATCCGTTACCATACCTACTTTAAGGCCATCAGTACCAGCCCCTCCTCCACCACATGCACCTAAAATAGTACTTGCAGCCAAGAATAAAGAAAGTGCTAATCCAAATTTCTTTTTCATTCTTATTTCCCCCTTATATTGTTATGATCTATGTCATTTTCATAATGACCAAAACTATTTAGAAACGTTTTATTAATTCTTTATATCCACCTCCTTAAAATGTACGAAAATCTAAGGGTTTATCCAAGAACTAATTATATATGATAGCAATAAGCATGCTATTTATCCTGTTTAACAAACTAAAATGGATTGTAGTGATTTCAGTCGTTTATTAAATTCGTTTCCTTAATACATGAAAACTAAACTTGTCAGCCTTGAAATAATTTAAAGAGTATAAGACCGGAATATTATTTTGGTCAAAGTGCAATTGTTTTAAGAGAAGTATAGCCGTCTCTGGTTCACACTCTAAAATGGGTGAAATTTTCTCATGATAACCAATGGGTTCTATGTAAACGACTGCATGAGAGATATATTTTCCTGCTTCTTCTAACAAGTGAAACAAGGACTCTTGATTATGAGCATATCCATTCGGTAAAAATTGCATAGGAATCTTATCTATACAATAAACTACTGGCTGCCCATCTGCTGTTCGAACTCGTTCAATTAACAGCATCTCTTTACTAGCATTACCCTCGAATCTTCTAACATCTTCTTCGGTGGGAATTATTTCAGTTGATGACAAAAAGATTGTTCCAGGAGTTTGCCCAGCTTGAATAATCATGTTTGTTACACTGTTTAATTGCTCTATACCAGAAGAAAAAAGCGGCTTTGCATTCACAAATGTTCCTACTCCATGTCTTCTAATGACAACGTTTTCTTCTTCAAGTATTCGAAGTGCTTCTCTTAAAGTTGCCCTACTTACTCCAAGCTCTTTGGCTAGATCGAATTCTGAAGGTAGTTTTTCTTTTTCTTTATAAATGTCTTTTTCAATATCTCTTTTTAATCGATCAATTACCTGTAAATATAAATGACGGTTATCTGATTTTATCGTCATTAAATCCGACCTCCAGTATTATAGAAAATTAATATTCTGTCCGAAGATCATTTAGAAAAGTCAGATGTCTTACCACGATAGTATCAACTAATCGTCAATACTATACCACTTTTAATAAAATAAATAAATAGATAATATCGTAAATGTCGGAATTTGACGAATAACAGAAAATTACCTATTAATAAAAATTAACTTTAGAGATTGAAATTCAACTCAAAAACCATCTAAATCTATTGTGTAACTTCTCCGTTGGAACTAGTTACTAAAACCGTTCTCGGTTTGCTTCCTTCATAAGGTCCAACGATTTCCCTTGCTTCCATTGCATCAATAAGTCGTGCAGCACGAGTATATCCAACTCGAAATCTTCTTTGTAGCATCGATACCGACGCTGTTTGCATTTCGACTACAAGTGCAACTGCATCATCAAACAATTCATCTTCAACTACAGATGAATTTGTTGAAGTTTCAGAAGGAATCATATTTTCTTGATATTGAGCTTTTTGCTGTGAGATGACAAAATCAACTACATCTTCAACTTCTTGGTCAGAAAGGAAAGCCCCTTGTACTCTAACTGGCTTAGACATTCCAGCTGGTAGGAAAAGCATGTCACCTTTTCCTAAAAGCTTTTCCGCTCCCCCCATATCTAGTATTGTTCTAGAGTCAATTTGTGAAGAAACGCTAAAAGCAATTCTTGAAGGAATATTAGCTTTTATTACACCTGTAATTACATCCACTGACGGACGCTGTGTTGCAATAATCAAGTGTATACCGGCCGCTCGAGCCATTTGGGCAAGTCTAGTTATTGCGTCCTCAACATCAGATGA
>JBFILZ010000077.1:0-12655 GCA_041611945.1 Bacillus sp. (in: firmicutes) | reverse complement strand
GGACATACTGCTGTAAATGACGTTAACTTCACAATACCTCCCAAGCATTTTAAATCAATTATTGGTCCCAATGGAGCTGGAAAGACAACTTTTTTTAATTTATTAAGTGGACAACTGTCGCCTACAAAAGGTGAAGTGTTTTTCAAAGGCGAAAATATTACCAAACTATCCCCAACAAAAAGAGCGAGAAAAGGTATTGGTCGTTCCTTTCAAATCACGAATGTGTTCCCGAATTTAACCGTTTTAGAAAATGTTCGATTAGCAGTTCAATCAAAAAAGGGTATTTTTTATAATTTTTACTCCCACTTTCATTCTTTATCTGCTCTTGAAGAAGAGGCATTTGAATTACTAAGGAAGGTTCTTCTGGAGAAAAAGGCCAGTTCTTGTGCTAAAAATCTTGCACACGGTGAGAAGAGAAAACTAGAAATTGCTATGCTGTTAGCGCTTGATACAGAAGTTATTCTTCTTGATGAACCTACTGCGGGGATGTCAATCGAGGAGGTACCTACGATTCTTGAGGTAATTCGGCAAATTAAAGAGGAAAGTACGAAGACGATTGTCTTAATCGAACATAAGATGGATATGATTTTAGATCTTTCAGATACAGTAACGGTTCTGTTTAATGGTGGGTTACTTGCAGATGGAACACCTAACGAAATCATGGCCAATGAAACAGTTCAAAAAGCATATTTAGGGGGCTTTCATGATGCTTCTTAAGGTAGAAAATATTGAAACTTATATCGAACAATATCATATACTCCAAGGAGTTTCTTTTCAGGCGAAAAAAGGCGAAGTTACGGTTTTATTAGGTAGAAATGGAGCAGGGAAAACTACAACGCTTAGGTCGATACTAGGTCTTAATCCAACATCGAAGGGTAAAGTCTTATTTAAAGATCAAGAGATTCAAGAATTGAAAACTTATGAAATTGCTAAACGTGGAATTGGTTATGTTCCAGAGAACCAAGGTATTTTTGCTGATTTAACAGTCGAAGAAAATATAAAGATAGCCATTAAAGACATGAATGACGAAACGATGAAGCGCTTAGATTGGATTTTAACTCTTTTCCCTGATTTAAAAAAGTTTTGGAAAAAGGCTGGCGGAACACTTAGTGGAGGGCAGAAACAAATGTTATCTATTTCAAGAGCATTTATTGGGAATAATGAATTGCTATTAATAGATGAACCAAGTAAGGGATTAGCACCTATCGTAATTGAAGGTGTTATGACTGCAATCCAAGAACTGAAAAAGGAAGCAACGATTATTCTTGTTGAGCAAAACTTTATGATGGCAAGTACAATAGGAGATTATTTTTTCATCATCGATGATGGAAAGACCGTATTTGATGGCGAAATGTCTATTTTAAAAGAAGATGAGCACCTCAGGAGAAAATATTTAGGGATCGCTTAGTAGGCTGAGAAGGAGGGTTAAACATGGAAGTACTATTAAATTTAGCGATTAACGGTTTAGCGACAGGAATGTTGATTTTTCTTTTAGCAGCAGGATTAACCTTAATCTTTGGTCTCATGGATGTGTTGAACTTTGCACACGGTGGTTTGTTTGCCTGGGGAGCATATGCAGGTGCATGGGCCTATGCAACTTCTGGCAACTTCTTTATCGGAATACTAAGTGGGATTGTAGTGGGACTTATTCTTGGTTTCCTTATGGAAAGATTCATTATACAGCCTGTGTATGGAAACCATGTCCAGCAAATATTAATTACATTAGGGGTTATGTTAGTTTTAAGTGAGATGTTAAAGGTTGTGTGGGGGCCAAATCAGCTAAGCTCAACAACACCAAATTGGTTAGCTGGTAGTTGGGAATACGGTGGAGTTATATTTATTAAGTATCGATTATTTATCATTATTATAGGAGCACTAGTATTTTTAATGATTCACTTACTCTTAACCAAAACCAAGCTAGGTCTAATTGTACGAGCGGGTGTTATGGATAAGGAAATGGTTCAAGCGTTAGGAATTAACATAAAGAGGGTTTTCATGTATGTTTTTATGTTTGGTGCAGCTATGGCGGCTTTGGGCGGAGTGCTTCTAGGTCCATATTCAGGTGTAATATATGCAGAAATGGGATTAGAATTTGGAATCCTTGCATTTATCGTTGTGGTAATTGGGGGAATGGGAAGTATAACTGGCTCAGTGCTAGCGGCCATATTAGTTGGATTGGCTGGTTCCTTTATGGCCTATTACATTCCGGAGTTATCACTCGCCGTCAATATGATGCTCATGGTGATTGTACTAATTTTTAGGCCACAAGGACTTTTTCAGGTGAAGGGGTGAGGCAAATGAATTGGATTGAAAGAAGTATTCGTAAACCAATCTTCTATTACACTATTATTGGTTTATTATTAGTCATCTTCCCTTTTGTCAATGAGGAGAGAGCCATGCTTATGATTTTTACACAAGTATTTATATTTGCTGTTTTTGCTATGAGCTATGACTTATTGCTTGGATTTACTGGAATTGTTTCATTTGGTCATGCGATGTTTTTTGGAATCGGGGCTTACTCAACCGGAATTGTATTAGGGAAATTTGATGCCTCATACACAACACTTTTACTCGGAATGCTCATTGGTATCATTTTAGCAGCATTGGTTAGTTTCATAGTCGGAATTTTGTCATTAAGATTAAAAAGTCACTTTTATGCAATGCTAACTCTTGCTTTTTCAGGGTTATTTTTAGTAGGAGCACAAAAATGGCGGTCATTGACACATGGCAATGATGGGTTTACTTTTAGAATCCCTGAAGCACTAAAAGACAGAGAGGTCCTTTATTTTACGACTTTAGTACTAATGATTCTTGTCTTTGTTTGTCTAAAACGGTTCACTTCTTCTCCGGTTGGAAAGGTTTTACAGGCGATAAGAGAAAATGAATCTAGGACAGAATCACTTGGATATAAAATTCTCCATTATAAAGTAATAGCTAGTGTAATAGCAGGAATAATTGCAAGTATTGCAGGGGCCTTTTATGTATTAACTCTCCGTTTTGTTAATACATCCGTTTTTACTATGGACATCACGTTAGATGCTCTATTGATGACAATCATTGGTGGAGTTGGAACGTTGGTAGGCGCCATTATTGGTGCAGGACTCATTGAATTTGCCCACCATTGGCTGACAGACTTAGCAAAAGTGCATTGGGTTTTTGAAAGATGGATTATTTTCTTTGGAATTATTTATATTATTGCGGTTATGTTTTTTCCAAAAGGAATTGTTGGAACGGTTAGTGAGTGGTATCAGAAACGGATGCATAGTCATAAGAAAGCAGACGTTCCTACTCAACAGTCTAAAGTTAATCTACCTAAGTAGGTGTAAAGTGATGGAGGAGATTAAGTCTATAAATTCTTTTGTAATCAGATGTAGCTGTATTAATGTAAATGAAACAACTGGAAAAAAAATTTGGCGAATTAAGATAAAAAATGTCCATGGAGAAGAGGAAGTTTCTGTTCAAAGCCTCGAAGAAATGGTTTTTTATATGAAGCGAATACTAGGAGAGTGAGAGAGTGACTTCTATTGGTATTATGAGCACAGGATTGTATGTTCCCAAATCAATTATGACAAGTGAAGAGCTAGCAGTGAAAGCAGGAATACCGAAGGATGTTGTTGAGCAAAAGCTTGGCATCAAGCAAAAGACTATTCCTGCTCCTGATGATCATACGTGTTATATGGGTATACAAGCAGCAAAACAAGCAATTGATCGGGCTAGGATAGACCCTTTAGAGATTGATCTAGTAATTTACATTGGAGAAGAGCATAAGGAATATCCTATATGGACCGCAGGTATTAAACTTCAGCATGAAATTGGAGCGTTCAATGCATGGGCCTACGATGTAGCATTAAGGTGCAGTACAACCGTTATGGCAATAAAGGTTGCTAAGGATATGATGATTGCAGACTCTTCTATTCGTACCGTGTTATTAGCAGGTGGATATCGAAATGTTGATTTTATAGACTATAAGAATTCTAGAACACGTTTTATGTACAATCTATCAGCAGGTGGAGGGGCCTTGCTTCTTCAAAAGGGATATGAGAAAAATATACTACTTGAGAGTCATATTATGACAGACGGTTCTTTTTCAGAGGATGTTGTTGTCCTTGCAGGAGGTACGAAAGAACCGATTACAGCAGAAGGAATTCAAAATCGCAGAAATATGCTAGATGTATTAGATCCTGAAGGAATGAAGAAAAGATTAGAAGAGAAATCGATGAGGAATTTTTTGCAGGTGATTAAACGATCACTAGAGAAAAGTAAACTAACAGAAAAGGACATAAATTTTCTCGGAATTCTCCATATGAAGAAATCAGCTCACGATTATGTGTTAACTGAATTAGGATTAATAGAGGAACAATCTATCTATTTAGAGAATTATGGACATATGGGACAAATTGATCAAATTCTATCACTCGAACTTGCTCAGCAGGAAGGTAAGATCAAAAGTGGTGATATCATTGTTCTAGTTAGTGCTGGTATAGGGTATGCATGGGGAGCAACAAGTATTAGATGGGGGTAATTACTCAAGAATAAATTAATTCGTCCATATGGAAGTCATATTTTTCATGAGAAAAAGGAGGGAAGTGCATGCGTACCCAATTAAAAACATTAAAGTTATCCAATGGTGAAACAACTGGATATCGTATTCGAGAAGGTGGAACGAAAAACGTGCTTTTGATTCATGGAAATATGACTTCGTCTAAGCATTGGGATGTATTAATAGATGAGATGCCAGAAGAATATCACATTGTTGCTGTTGATTTAAGAGGGTTCGGATTGTCATCCTATCATTCCCCAATTTCGAGTATTAAAGATTTTTCAGACGATGTATTCTTATTTATTAAAACTATTGGTTTAACAAACTTTACGATGATTGGATGGTCGACAGGCGGGGCTGTTGCCATGCAATTTCAAGCTGATTATCCAGGATATGCAACAGAACTAGTCTTATTAGCATCAGCTTCAACTAGAGGGTATCCATATTATGGGGTAAATGAACAAGGAAAAGTGGATTTAACGAAACGTTACCGTACTTTTAATGAAATCAAACAAGATCCGATTCGGACTCTTCCAATTCAGGGTGCCTATGATAGTAAAAACCGCGAACTGTTACAAGATATTTGGAATTCTGTTATTTATAATAAGAATCAACCATCAAGAGAAAAGTACGAAGAATATTTGGATGACATGTTTACTCAAAGGAATTTAGCTGATGTATATCATGCCCTAAACACTTTTAACATTAGTAAGGTTCACAATGGAGTAAGTGAAGGCAATAGATTAGTAGAGTCTATTTCAATACCAACACTAGTTCTATATGGAGAAAGTGATTTGGTCGTTACTAAATCAATAACGGACGAAATAGTGGAAGATTTTAACAGGGGGATTGTAACGACAATTGAATTAAAGAATTGTGGCCATTCACCGTTGATAGATGATCTTAACCAATTGGTTGAAGTCATTACAAATTTCATACGAACAAAAGTGGAGGAAGACAAATGAGATTAGAAGATAAAGTAGCAATCATAACTGGAGCCGCTAATGGTATTGGACTAGAGGCAGCTAAACTATTTAGTAAAGAGGGGGCTAAAGTAGTTCTCGCTGATTTTGATGAGACATCAGGACAAGCAAGGGCAGAAGAGCTGGTATCTGATGGGGCAGATGTATTATTTGTGAAATTAAATGTTGCAGACCGAGCAAGTGTAGATTCAATGGTAGAGCAGACTATTTCTACATATGGGCGGATTGATATACTAATTAATAACGCAGGTATTACTAGAGATGGAATGTTGACTAAATTATCGACAGAGGACTTCCAATCTGTGCTTGATGTAAACTTAACAGGAGTGTTCCACTGTACACAAGCAGTTACACCCTACATGATTAAGCAAGGAAAAGGAAAAATTGTAGTAACTTCATCAGTTTCAGGTGTATATGGAAATGTTGGTCAAACAAACTATGCAGCTACGAAGGCTGGCGTGATTGGTATGGTAAAAACATGGGCAAAAGAACTAGGTAGAAAAGGGATCAATGTAAATGCAGTCTCACCTGGATTTACAGAAACCAATATGGTTGCATCTGTTCCAGACAAAGTTATTCAACAAATGATCGCCATGGTACCACTTCAAAGACTAGGAAAACCAGAAGACATCGCAAAAGCATACCTATATCTTGCCTCGAATGATTCAGATTACGTAACAGGAACAGTTCTACACGTAGACGGCGGCATAATGATGTAACGCGTTAAAGTGATGGGGGACTGACCCCCAATAAGGAGGAATAATGAATGAGAAATGTAGTAATTACTTCTGCTGCTAGAACACCTATAGGTGATTTTGGTGGGTTTTTTAAAGATTTACTTCCAACTGATCTTGTTGTACCTGTTATCCAAGAAGTGGTTTCGAGAAGTGGACTTGGACTGGATGATGTGAATGAGGTTATTTTAGGACATTGTATTCAGCGAACAGATCAACCAAATACAGCAAGAACAGCAGCATTATTAGCGGGATTATCTGATGAGACGACGGGATATACAATACAGCGGCAGTGTGCCTCAGGGATGCAAGCAATTATTTCCGCTGCATTACAAATTCAAACAGGACTTTCGGATGTGATAATCGCAGGAGGGGTTGAAGCGATGAGCTCAAGTCCTTATCTGTTAAAGCAGCATCGTTGGGGTGCAAGAATGCAACATAGCCAGGTATCTGATTCCGTATGGGAAATTTTAGAAGACCCAATCCACCATTTTATGATGGGAGAAACAGCTGAAAGGCTTGCAGACCTCCATCATATTACAAGGAAAGAACAAGATGAGCTGTCACTATTAAGTCATCAACGAGCAGCTGTAGCAATTGAAAATGGATATTTTAATGATCAAATTGTTCCTATAACGTTAAAGTCTAGAAAAGGCGATAAAATAGTGACACAGGATGAACATCCTCGTCCACAGTTAACTATGGCGGATTTATCAAAACTTAGACCAGTGTTTAGAGAAGATGGGACCGTAACAGCCGGAAATGCTTCAGGATTAAATGATGGAGCAGCTGCGCTTGTGTTAATGGATGAAGAGACAGCTATTAAGAAGGGATTAGAGCCTTTAGCTAGAATCGTAGGCTTCGAGGTTGCAGGTGTGGATCCTAAAGTAATGGGAAGAGGACCTGTCCCGGCTATCAGAAGAGGATTAGAACGACTAAACTGGTCGATGAAAGATGTAGATCTAATAGAAATAAACGAAGCGTTTGCAGCCCAATACTTAGCAGTTGAAAAAGAACTTGAACTAGATCGTGATATTGTAAATGTGAATGGAAGCGGGATTAGCTTAGGACATCCAGTTGGTTGTACAGGTGCAAGAATTGTTACAAGTCTTGCTTATGAATTGAAAAGACGTAATGTGAAGAAAGGGATTGCTTCACTTTGTGTTGGTGGAGGAATGGGAGCAGCGGTGTTTCTTGAGAGGGTATAAACGGTGCTAGAAAAAAAGTAATGATAAAAAAAACGAGAATAAAGTCTATATAGACTTTATTCTCGTTTTTTATTATTTCGATTGGAAATAATAGTTTGTGAGTTTTTTTCTGACCCAGTGTGAAAAAATGCATCATATAAAAATTAAACGAGTGAGTAAATCCAACTGTATCATTTTGAAACTTTCTATTCATTGTAAGTATCCATAAAAGGAAGGGTAACAATATATTTTTGTAACTCATTTGCAACTACATAACTCTATAGTAAATACTATATAATTACTTGTTTTTTAAAAGGAGAGAGTGCTTGTGAACTGGGATCTAGATTGGATAGAGAAGCGATCACAGCTAACACCACATAATATTGCTGTTGTTGATGAAGAATCCAACAGACGTTGGAGCTATTTGGATATAAACCACCGTGCATATTCACTTGCTTATTTTCTAGTGGAAAATGGGGTTAAAAAAGGTGACCGGGTAGTTATTTTGTGCCCGAATGATATATGTTATATGGATTTTTTATTTGCTTGTATGAAAATGGGCGCTATTTTTGTTCCGCTGAATTGGCGTTTATCCCCTCTTGAAATCAAGGCGATTCTTGAAGATTGTAATCCATGTATCATAGGATACCATTCTAGTTTTGAGATACTTCTTCCTAAATCAAAGAATACAATAAAGATTGATAGTGAGCATTATGAAAAGATAATGCAAACCACACCTCCTCAAGAATATAGTAAAGATATCGAGCTAAAGGAACACGAACCTCTAATAATTATTTATACCGGAGGAACAACTGGAAAATCAAAGGGTGTCGTTTTAACACATTCGAATATTAGCTGGAATGCATTAAATACGATTGTGAGTTGGAATTTACTATCTTGTGATAAGACACTAACTTACTTACCTATGTTTCATACAGGGGGCTTAAATGCTCTTACACTACCTATATTAATGATTGGTGGCACAGTGTTAATTGCCAATGATTTTGATGCAGAAAGAGCAATCGAACTCATAGAGTTAGAAAAATGCACGATTATGTTGATGGTGCCGACTATGTATCATCTAATTTCAAAAGCAAGTAACTTTCAAACAGCCACATTTAAGCATGTAAAAACATTCTTATCAGGTGGAGCTCCGTGTCCACTTCCTATTTATGAGGCATTTGCCCAAAAAGGAATTTCATTTAAAGAAGGTTACGGGTTAACAGAAGCAGGTCCAAATAATTTTTATATAGACCCCACTGAAGCAAAAAAGAGAAATGGGTCTATCGGGAAACCGATGATGTTTAATAAAGTGAAAGTAGTAAACGAGTTTGGGGATGAAGCAAAAACGGATGAAGTCGGGGAATTATTAATTAAAGGAAACCATGTGTTTAATCGATACTGGAACAATCTAGAGGCAACAAATGAAACAATAAAAAATAACTGGCTATATACTGGTGATTTAGCTAAGAAGGATGAAGATGGTTTCTTTTATATTGTAGGTCGGAAAAAAGAAATGATAATAACAGGTGGAGAAAATGTATATCCACTTGAAGTAGAGCATTGTATTCAAAATCATCCATCGGTATCAGAAGTTGCTGTAGTAGGTTTGAATAACCCAATATGGGGTGAAATTGTTGCCGCATTTATTTCATTTTTACCGAATCTCGAGTTGTCAGAAGAGGAACTTAAAAAATACTGTTATTCAAAACTTGGTAGGTACAAGGTGCCTAAGCACTTTTTTATTTTACCTGAAATACCAAAAACACATGTTGGAAAAATAGACAAAAAACTTCTTCAATCAAAGTATCAATCAATAGTAGAGTAGTTTAATGGGGACTACATAACGTTGAAATCTCCTATACAATAGTAAAGGGGGGATATGAATGATACACTACTCATTACTAAAAGATGACAGAATAAACCTGGATCGGTTAAATCATGATGATCTAGTAACGATACAAGAATGGTACAAGGATGAAGAGTTCACAAGGAATATGGATGCGATACTTTCAATTCCGAAGCAAGCAAAGGATATTCAAAAAATTATTGAAGAAAAATCGGATAAAGATTATGTATTTGCCATTAGAGATAATAAAACAAATGTTATCCTTGGCATAATTGGAATTGATGGTATTCTATGGAATCATCGAACTGCATGGTTATCAGTTGGAATAGGTCGAGACAATCGCGGAAAGGGCTATGGAAAAGATGCATTAAAACTAATAATGAAACTAGCTTTCTTGGAATTCAATTTATACCGCCTACAGCTTACTGTTTTTGAGTACAACGAAAAAGCGATGGCGCTATATGAGGAACTGGGATTTGTTAAGGAAGGGTCATATCGCTCATTTCTAGAACGAGATAACAAACGCTTTGATATGTTGTTATATGGGATTTTACGAGATGAGTATTTTCAAAAAAAAATCGAAAAGAGGGATTGACCACATAAAAATGGTTTATCCCTCTTTTGTTTTATTTGAATTCAATTGTTTATAAAAAAAAGCTCATATGAGAAAAATACGTCCCAGGCGAGATTCGAACTCACGGCCTACAGCTTAGGAGGCTGTCGCTCTATCCATCTGAGCTACTGAGACATTAGAATCTTATTATAAATATATTGTAGGTGAAGGTCAATGATTCTAGTTATTTTAACAAAGAAACCTTAAGTAGAATATTAATTAACGGATGTTTTTCTAGAGACTTTTACGTGAATTTTGTTGCGAAGTTTATTAAAAAATATCTGCTTTCTTCATTCTGAACTAAGTAGATATGAAATTGAAAGTGTTTGATTTTCTCTCAAGTATAATTGCTTGTCACGCAGAACATTGAATATGCTCACTTTCATTCTTACCGAACGAATGAAAGGTAATAGCTTTTTGAGAAGTCTCACACCTACAGCAAGAATCAACAATCTTTACGAAGACAGCCTGTAAAAAAGATACATCCTACTTGTAGGGTGTATTTTTTAGTGCCTATGGCTTTCACATCATTAAGAAGAAAATAAGTACTCCAAGAGTTGTTGCTATACCAAAAAGTTTATTAGTTTCCTAAAATCACTAAGGTAGTTTCACTTAAAACAGCTAACGTTCCACCGATTTTAGGAAGAAAATCAAGATAATTTGATAATTTCATAGAGTGGCGAAGGTCTTGAGCACGTCTAAACAATACATGACCGAAAAATGTAGGATCAAAACCGATTATTGCTGATTAAACATGAATAAGTATTAAAACTTTAAGTCAAATAAAATTCTTGCTGTTTGGTTAAGTACAATACAATTTTACATAAATTGTTAGGGGATATTATCCATTTTCAAAAAAAATGATAACACTACTGATTTTTATACATTATGTCCTACTTATTCGAATAAGTTTATAGAAGATTCGAAAAAGTCATTCGTTCCTCAAGGGAGGAAATATATGAAAATTTTGATGGTGTTAATAGCAGTAATGGGGGGGATACTCGCCGGCACTCAAGCACCGATAAATGGAGAATTAGGGAGAAGAATTGGAAGTCTTGAAGCTGCATTAGTATCTTTCTTTATTGGAACATTGGTTTTAACATTAATGACATTGTTCATTGGAAAAGGACATGTGCTCCAAGCTCTTTCTGGTCCAAAATGGCAGCTTTCAGGAGGTGTACTTGGGGCGATTTTTGTTACCGCCATTATTATATGCGTTCCTAAGCTTGGAGTAGCAACAACTATCTTTTCCGCCATTATTGGTCAAGTAGTAATCAGTATGGTTATTGACCATTTTGGATTGTTTGGTATTACCCGTAATCCAATTAACTGGTACAGGCTCATCGGGGTTGTTTTAATGGTTTTTTCCTTAATATTTATTTACAGAGGTACTGTCCAGACCTAAGTCAACTAGTGATCTTGAGAAAACTATTAATTTAATAATATTAATAAAAGGGGGAAAAATTGATGTCAGATTTAGTGAAAATTGGACTCATTCAAGCGTCAAACGATGTGGATGGAACTGAATCCGTTCAGGTTCATAAAGAAAAAGCAATAGAAAAACATATAAAGCTAGTAAAGGAAGCGGCAAATAAAGGGGCACAAATCATTTGTCTTCAAGAAATATTCTATGGTCCATACTTCTGCGCTGAGCAAAACACGAAATGGTATGATGCGGCAGAAGAAATTCCAAGTGGGGCTACTACTAAGATTTTTCAAGAACTTGCAAAGGAATTAGGTGTTGTAATCGTGCTACCAATCTATGAACGAGAAGGAATTGCTACATATTACAATACTGCCGCAGTGATTGATGCCGATGGTTCATACCTGGGGAAATATCGAAAGCAGCACATTCCACATGTGGGAGTAGGTAATGAAGGTTGTGGATTTTGGGAGAAATTTTACTTCAAACCGGGAAATCTAGGTTACCCAGTTTTTGATACTGCCTTTGCAAAGGTTGGCGTGTACATTTGCTATGACAGACATTTCCCCGAAGGAGCAAGATTACTCGGCTTAAAAGGGGCAGAAGTTGTTTTTAATCCATCTGCAACAGTTGCTGGGTTATCGGAGTACCTCTGGAAACTAGAACAACCGGCTCATGCTGTTGCAAATGGTTATTATCTCGGAGCAATTAATCGCGTGGGTTTTGAAGGTCCATGGAATATGGGTGAATTTTATGGCCAATCTTACTTAGTTGATCCTCGTGGTAGTTTTGTGGCGATGGCAAGTCGTGACCAAGACGAGGTAATAATCGGAGAAATGAATAAGAAATTAATCAGAGAAGTTCGTGATTTATGGCAATTCTATCGTGATCGCAGACCTGAAACGTACGGTGAGATGACAGCTTTACTTCCTTAATTGGTCGGGTTCGGCATATATCAGCATGAGTTTGGCACGAATAAGTTGACATTTGGCACGAATCAGCATGAGTTTGGCACGAATAAGTTGATTCCTGGCTCGAGGGATAGAGTTTGGCACGAATAGATAGGTATTTGGCACGAATCATCATGAGTTTGGCACGAATAAGTTGATTCCTGGCCCGAGGGATTGAGTTTGGCACGAAAATGTAGGCATTTGGCACGAATCATCATGAGTTTGGCACGAATAAGTTGATTCCTGGCCCGAGGGATAGAGTTTGGCACGAATAAGTAGGTATTTGGCACGAATCAGCATGAGTTTGGCACGAATAAGTTGATTCCTGGCCCGAGGGATAGAGTTTGGCACGAATAGTTAGGTATTTGGCACGAAT
>JBFILZ010000076.1:0-12789 GCA_041611945.1 Bacillus sp. (in: firmicutes) | reverse complement strand
TAGAGGCATTGGGCGAAAAAATGAAATACAAAAAAATAGAAGCCGGTATTTTGTATAGTCAATCAACTCAAGCTGAAAGGGAGGCAACCATAAAAAAATTCAGACTTGGGAAATATCAGTTATTACTCGCAACTGATGTAGCTTCAAGAGGGTTAGATATCGAGGGTGTTACTCATGTCATCCATTTAGACATACCTGAATCGATAGACCAATTTGTACACCGGTCTGGGCGAACAGCCCGTATGGGAGCATCAGGTACAGTTGTATCATTAACTACTGTGTCAGAGGAGAAATCCTTACTTTCATTTGATAAAAAATTAGGTTTAAACTTACAAAAGATGATCCTTCATAAAGGCGAATGGACTGATAAGAAACCAGCGTCAGTGAAGCAAAAAGTGAAAACAGCATCAAAGAAATCAAATAAAAACTGAATTGATTGATAAAATGATTAAATAGGTAAGAGTTTCTAAGATAAAATAGTTTCTGTAAGAATTTTGTAATTATAGGAAAAAGAGGCCAATTGGCCTCTTTTTTTGCAATCGTATTCCTTGAAAGCCTTTACTTTATGGATTAATTGCCCTTATAGTGGAATAGAGTTTAACCATAATAATACAGGGAAATACATTCATTATAAAAAGTGGAACTCAGAGTGCTCATTCATGCCTGGAAACTCAATTGAACAAGGGTGGATTAAGAGTAAAGGTGATGAATACACTTATATTGCGGGTGAAACAGAGTTTATGTCAACCCTGAGCAATCATAACTTGATTGGCTCAATGAATGATAATTACAAGTTACAAGTTAAAGTAGATTATGAATCAACAGAAGTTGATTCTTATGTAAATAAAGAAGTCCAAGGATTGACATTTTGGAGAGAGATTCATTTAGCAAGTGGGGTGAATTGGTTATCTTCACCTTCCTTCTTTGTTGCTCTTGACACGATATTAGAGGATGATGAAGTTAAACAGCTTCAACGGATTACGTTTAGAGAGGGATCAGATGAAAATTATTGACGCACATATTCATTATTCAAATATTGGAAGTTTTCATGAAACGGCAAAGAAAATATCAAAAGTAGATTACACATTTAACGGTATACAAAAAGAGTTCCATGATAATAACGTAGTAATTGGTATTGCAATGGGTGTAACAGAAAGAGGTGAAGGATTTCCAGACTCTAGCTCGCCTACTCCTATGGGAATCGACTTAACGAAAGAGATTCCAAGTAATATTGTCTATTGTGCAGGAATCAATCCTTTTAAGCTTGATGAAGATGCTTTAATTAGATTAAAGAAAGATTTAGAAAAGAAAGATTGTGTGGGAATCAAAATTTATTTGGGTTACTACCCATTTTATGCCTACGATGAAGTGTATGAACCCGTCTATAAAATAGCAAAGGAATATCAAGTCCCTGTCGTTTTTCATACTGGTGATACCTATTCTGAGCGGGGGAGATTGAGATTCTCACACCCGTTGGCAATTGATGAAGTTGCGGTGAAGCACAGAGATATGACGATTATGATGGCTCATTTTGGAGACCCCTGGGTGCTGGATGGGGCAGAAGTTGTTTATAAAAATAGTAATGTGTTTGCTGATCTTTCCGGCCTGGTTGTCGGGGCGAACGGAGACATTAAGCAATTACAACAAACTAAGTTTTTTGATCATCTTCTTCATGCCCTGACGTTCACTCACAATTATGAAAAATTTCTCTTTGGAACTGATTGGCCTTTAACTCCAATCAAGCCTTATATTGAGTTCATTCAAGAGATTATTCCGAAAGAATACCATCAAGATGTATTTTTTAATACCGCTGTGAAGGTTTTTCCAAAAATCAAACTATACTTGTAATAAGTTATAAAGAGTGTGGGTGAAAAACCAAGTAGTTCGGTTTTAAAGTAGAAAATATAAATTCACAAGTCTTTTAACAAGGGAATTAGCATACTAATTCCCTTGTTTTTTTATTGACTTTAAAAGGATTACTATGGTTTAACATTGAAAATAGCAACGGTTTTAGCAATACCTTTGACAAGTCGACAACAGTTAATGTTCACAAGTCGAATGTGTGCTAAAAACAAGGTCAAAACCTATGTTGATTGTATAACTACTTTTAGGTATATCGGAGGTAAATAGGGTTTTATGGTAAAATTTGAATACAGAAATTGTGAAAGAATGTTCTTAAACTAACTACTTAGTTTAACAAGACAAGAAAGGAAGATTTATATGGGGGATTGGAAGAGGAATTTACTCAAAACGTCACGTGGTGTATTCGAAGTATTTTTCAAGGGTGAAGGAGAACCACTTTGTGTAACCCACCATTATTCAGAATTTAATCAGTCAGGTGATTATTTTGCAGAAACATTTACAAAAACAAACAAAGTATTTTTGATAAATTTAAGAGAAGCCGGTAATTCAGAGAAAGCCAAAGAACCTTATCAATTAAGTTTCTTAGAGACAATATTTGATTTAGAAGCTATACGAGAAGAATTAGGCTTTGATAAATGGGGATATGCTGGGCATTCGACTGGAGGTATGTTGGGTATAATCTACGGAATATACTATTCAAAGTCGCTAAAATTTATTGTGATTGTCGGAGCTGCTGCAAGAGAATATATGACATTCTCAAAAGATTGTATTTATAATCCTGAACACTCTAAATTTAACAGGATGCAAGAACTCATTGAAGCGTTAAAACATTCAGATTTAACTTCTGAAAGAAGAAGAGAACTAAAGGTTCAAAGGACGAAACTTTCTTTATTTGACCCTGAAAAATATGACAAGCTTTTTTATCTAAACATTAGTAAAGGAATGTGTGTAATTCGTATGAATTTTTTCAACCGCGAATTGCAGATTTATGATGTAACAAAAAAGCTGGAGTTAATATCAACCCCCACTTTAATAATTTGTGGTAAATATGATGTTCAGTGTCCAATGATTTATTCCATTGAAATGGAGGAAGGGATACCCAATTCAAAATTAGTTATCTTTGAGAAAAGCAATCACTACCCTTTCTTAGAAGAACCAGAACAATTTACTGAAGAATATAATTCATTTATAGAGGAAATCAATCTTTATTAAACTAACGGAGTGCTTTAGTTGAAGAATAGGTTAATATATTTATAAAAACGCAGAGGACTGTTAAACCTTTTGCGATTTTGTAGTATAAATTTATGCGATTTATCCAGTTATTTCGCTAGTTATTTTGGTTCTTCTACTTCTGAACCGAACTACTTATGAAAAACTCACACTCTTTATGTTTGGCTTTGTTAAAGCTCATTGTTAATTTTTCAAACGAAGTTGATTGAAGTGGAAGGTGCGAGACTCCTAGAAAATGCTCTTTCCATCGTTTGGTGAGAAATCATGGAAGCAAATTCAATGTCCTGCGGGAGCAGCGGGATATTGAAACACCGAAGGTGCAAGTGCCGTGTTGGCTCACCTTCCGCCCCACGGAAAGCGAGCATCCTGCAGCTAAAATCAACAACATAGTTTAATAGAGATTTATTTATGTTTAATTATTAATCGTAACATAAAAGTTAAAACATTTGTATTGGGAAAATTGGTGGTGAAAAATACGTTTAATTACTAGTTAAAGACATCGATTATCCCAATACTCAAATAGTTATAATTCTGTTAGAGTTAGAGATATGAGTAAGGATAGAATTCTTTTGAAAAATTGGCTCTGTTAAAGCTCAATGTTGATTTTTCAAAAAAAGTTGAATGAAGAGGAAGGTGCGAGACTCATGCAACTAATAGAAACACCAAAGTTTAACAGAGCCTTTTATATAGAAATAGAGTATATATTCATACATAGATTTCTTTTTTCAGATATGTCTTTGCTTGTTGACTTTCCTAGGTTAAGTAAGCAGGGAAATAGAAATATATATAGAATAATTTAATGAATAACTAGAGTTTCATTGGAGTTGATGAAAATGAAAATTGGAGATCGTTTACGATTCTTTAGAATTCAGCAAAACAAAACACAAGATGAACTTGCTAGTGGTGTTATCTCCATATCCTATTTATCAAAAATAGAAAATAATCAAAGCCTTCCAAGTTTAGAAGTTGTGGACCGACTATGCGAAAGACTAGGAATTAGATTCCTAGATGAAGAGGAACCCATGCTTTTGGATGAGTTGAAGGACTGGTATAAGTTAATTATTTCTGGTGAAAAAGAAGAATTGAATAACTTATATCCGGAAATTAAAGATCAAATGGATAGAGCTAAAGATTCTACAACTCTCGTTTACTTCATGTTGTTTGAAGTCAGGTATTTCTTACAAGTTCGAAGGTTAGATGAGGCAAGAAAATCACTAGAGAAAATTCATGAGATAGCTGATATATTTACTGAAGAACTAAATTATTACCTATTCAAATTTGCAGGACTATCAAATTACATTCATGAAAAATACAATGATGCATATGATTGTTATAAAAAGGCTGAAAGTATAATGCTTAGAACGGTCCTTGAGAAATGGGAGGAAGCTGATCTCTATTATTCTCTAGGATTAACTACTAGCCAGCTTTGGAAATCAACACTTTGTATTAATTATACTAATCAAGCACTAGCAATCTACCAAGCCCATTATAACTATAAAAGAAGTGCTGAATGTCAAATTTTACTGGGGATTTCATATCGAAGAAGTGATGAGCTGAGTAAAGCAGAAGACAGTTATTTATTAGCTGATAAAATTGCCAACACTCTCAATAACTCTAACTTAAAGGGTTTTATTCACCATAATTTAGGATATCTCTATTCAATGCAAGGTAAATCAGATGGAGCAATTAAACATTACGAGAAAAGCATACTTTTTCATGAAGAAGTAAATTACAAACAAACTTTTCCAACTATTCATTCCATTATTTCAGAACACTATAAAAAAGGAGACTACAAAAACGGTTTGGATTGGGTGAGAAAAGGATTGAAGAATTTGGAAAATAGTGATAATGAATGTATTGAGTTTTATTATCATTTTAAAACTTACCAATATCTAATGACTACTCATACAATAGAATTTGAAGAGTTTCTTAAGGTAAAAGTTATACCCTATTTTACAGAACAAAATAAATCTTTATTTGTGGCTGATTACTCAGAAATCCTTGCGAAATATTATGAAAAGACTTTTAAATATAAGCTGTCAAGTCAGTATTTAAAAATATCCATTCAAGCACTAAAGAAAATTAATAATATTTGAATACATAATTGAAGGGAGATATTAAATTGAAAAGGATATTAATTAAACTTATTATTAGCACATTAATCATTACAGTTGTTTATTCACTTACTTATATGGATCAAATAAATTCTCAGAATCCAACGGCATCTCAATCAATGGTATTTGATAAGCATCCCGATCCAACGGCATCTCAATCAATGGTATTTGATAAGCATCCCGATCCAACGGCATCTCAATCAATGGCATTTGATAAGCATCCCGATCCAACGGCATCTCAAACAATGGCATTTGATAAGCATCCCGATCCAACGGCATCTCAAACAATGGCATTTGATAAGCATCCCGATCCAACGGCATCTCAATCAATGGCATTTGATAAGCATCCTGATCCAACAGCATCTCAATCAATAGCATTTGATAAGCATCCGGATCCAACGGCAAGTAGAAAGTTAATATTCTAACAAAATTGAGCTGTCAAGTAATCCTTGACAGCTTTTTTCTTGCATATCCAAATAATTTAAAAATATACCCTCATTTTACATGTAGGCATAGATAGTTTAATGGAAGGTAGAAACGTACGAAAAAGTCATGATCCTTCTTCACAACAAGGCATCAAAAAGGAACAAGTTTGTGTGGTTATGGCGATAGATACGCAAAAAAATGGCAGAAAGGAAACTTCAATAAAAAGAAGTTCCTTATCATTTATATATGCAACCAAACTTTCACCAAAGCTAAAATATTAAGTTTTATTTTTCATGAATAAATAGATAAGTTTCAGTATAATTTGGAAAAAGGGGGTCTTTTTGTGAGAATAGCATGGGTAACTGATAGTACAGTTTATTTTGAAGAAAAATACAGGAACCATCCAGATATTTATATTGTTCCAATGCTTATTATGTTTAACGGGGAAGAATATAAGGATGGAATAGATTTATCAGCCGAGGAATTTTATCAAAAGCTTGAAGGCTCTTCAAAGCTTCCAACCTCATCTCAACCTGCGGTTGGTACTTTTATAGAATTATATAAATCATTGCAAGAGGAATATGATGCAATAATAGCTGTGCATGTGTCAAGTAAACTTAGTGGGACATATTCCACCAGTGTACAAGCAGCTAAAATGGTAGAATTTCCAATTGAGATTATCGATTCAAAAGTTTTAGCCTTACCTATGGGAAAGATGATTCAACGTGGGTTGGAGCTTCAGCTTGAGGATAGGAGTTTAAAAGACATTGTTGGAGAACTGAATGATATGTCTGACCACCATGAAACATATGTATTGATTGGTAGTCTCGAACAGCTCCACCGTGGGGGGCGAATGAATGGGGTCCAATATTTAATTGGATCTGCATTGAAAATAAAACCTATCCTATCACTAAATGATGGAGAACTGAATATATCTGAAAAGGTAAGAACAGAGAGAAAGGCTGTACAAAGATTGATTGATATATTCGCAAACACACTATTGGAGAATCCTACAATTAAAGAGTTAACACTAATATATGGTAGATCTCCAGAAGTAGCTGAAAATTTGAGACGAAGAATAATAGAAACTTACCCAACTCTTTCAATCAGTACTTGTCCACTAGGGGCAGTTGTAGGCGTACATGCAGGTGCAAACACGATTGGGATAAGCTGGTACAAATAAATTCAGTGAATTACTTCATGAGAATATAATGTACTTCGGAATTTGACACAGTGTAGCTTCCAATTAGCGTATAGCCAATACTTAGAAATTGTGATAAAGTTTCAGCACAATTAACAGAAGGTGGTTCTATGGGGGCATGCAAGCTTGTGTATACACCGATAAAATGATTCGTATAGGGTGAACATCTAACAATCACGACATGTCTTCCATACCAAGCCGTACCTATTTCTCTTCCCAAACTCATCCTACTTCTCTCCAATCTGAAGGATATTTGTTATAGCTCGTTGTTGTTCGTATACTTCAGCATATGTCATAATAGGCATATTGCCATTTGTCCACATTATTATCAGCTTACCTTTTTTATTGGCTCTTTTATTGCTCAATGTTGATTTTCAAACGACGTTGATTGTAGTTGAAGATGTGAGACTCTGTAGCGTAATCTACTACCACGTTTAACAGAACCATTAATAATGGTAAAATGGATTTAGATGGAGAAATTAAAGGAGTAAAGAATGGATCAAATTATTGAAAGTACCAAGAAGTTCGTTAAAGATATATTGGAACATGATTCAAGTGGTCATGATTGGTGGCATATTCATCGTGTACATAATTTGGCAAGAACACTTGCAGAAAAAGAAAAGGCAAACCTATTTATTGTAGAGATGGCGGCCCTATTACATGACATTGCCGATGAAAAATTAAATGAATCTGAAGAATTGGGAATTAGAAAGGTTCAAGATTGGTTAGATTACTGCCGAGTAGAGGAAGACGTCTCACTTCATATATTATCTATTATTCAAAATATGTCATTTAAAGGCGGCAATAACGCCCATCTTAATTCAATTGAAGGCAGAATAGTACAGGATGCAGATCGTTTAGATGCCCTAGGTGCTATTGGAATTGCAAGAACATTTGCCTATGCAGGTTTTAAAGGTGATATCATGCATGATCCGAACTTATCTATAAGGGAAACAATGACTAAAGAAGAGTACCGTAATGGAAGGTCTACACCTATTAATCACTTTTATGAGAAGCTATTGAAATTGAAGAGCTTATTAAATACAGACTCCGCTAAGGAAATAGCAGAGCAAAGACACGATTATATGGAAGATTTTTTAAATCAGTTTATGAAGGAATGGAATGGACAAGTATGAAAATGATGACAGTTGAACATATTTCAAAAACATATGTAGAAAAAAAGTTATTTGAAGATATTTCCTTTAGTATCAATGAACAAGAACGAATTGGAATTATTGGGATAAATGGCACCGGTAAATCAACCCTTTTAAAAATTATTGCAGGAGTAGAGACAGCGGATAGTGGGAATGTGGTAACGTCTAAGGATTATAACATTACCTTTTTGTCGCAGCATCCAGACTTTCAAGAAGAACTTACTGTAATGGAACAGCTATTTTCTAAGGATATACCTATCAATAAAGTAGTAACTGATTATGAAAAGGTTCTTGAAGATTTGGAAGTTAATCCTTCCGATGAGGAAATTTTAAATAGATTGTATGCACTTCAAACACAAATGGATTTACTGAACGCTTGGGATGCGAATTCAAATGCAAAGTCTATATTAACCAAGCTTGGAATTACAGATTTTAATCAGGGGATTAAAGAATTATCAGGTGGTCAAAAGAAGAGGGTTGCACTTGCTCAGTGTTTGATTGAAACACCTAATTTACTTATATTAGATGAACCTACAAACCATCTAGATGCAGAAATAATAGAATGGCTGGAGGAGTGGCTCAGTAAATATCAAGGCTCACTTTTATTTGTTACGCATGATCGTTATTTCTTAGACCGGGTAGCTAATCGCATAGTTGAAATAGATCAAGGGAAATTATTTACATATACAGGAAACTATACGAGTTATTTAGAGGCAAAAGCAATTAGAATGGAAGAAGATCAAAAATCGTGGCATAAACATCAGCAACTTTATAAAAAAGAACTCGAGTGGATGAGAAAAGGTCCGAAAGCTAGAACGACAAAGCAACAAGCTAGAATCCAACGATTTGAACAACTTGACGAGGTTGAAGGACCTCAGAACAACGGAAAAGTTGATGTGAGTTTAGGTAGTAACAGATTAGGGAAAAAGGTCATTGAATTCCATAACGTTTCAAAATCGTTTGAAAGTAAAAATATAATAGAAGACTTTAGTTTTTTAATTAAACCACATGACCGAATTGGGGTAATTGGTAAAAATGGTACTGGAAAATCCTCTTTATTAAATATGGTGGCAGGAATATACGCTCCTGACAGTGGCAATATTGAAATTGGTCAAACTGTTAAAATCGGCTACTATACTCAAGAAAATGAAGAGATGGATCTTGGAAAAAGAATGCTGGACTATGTGAAAGAATCCGCTTCAGTGATTCAAACGAAGGATGGGTCTACTGTTTCGGTATCTCAAATGTTAGAACGATTTTTATTTCCACCTTCTACACACGGGACACCAATAGGGAAGTTATCCGGTGGAGAAAGAAGAAGGCTGTATTTATTAAAAATATTAATGGACGAGCCTAATGTTTTATTACTTGACGAACCAACCAATGACTTAGATACAGAAACTTTAACTGTCTTGGAAGATTATCTTGAACAATATCCTGGTGTGGTTCTTTCTGTATCACATGACCGTTATTACTTAGATAAGGTCGCCAAACAGTTGTTGATCGTTGAAGGCGGAGGCGAAGTATCTACTTATTTTGGTGCCTACAGTGATTATTTATATAAAAAGAAGGCTGAAGAAAAAGGAAACTCGGGAAAAAGTAAGAAAATAATTCAAGTAGTTGAACCTGAGGAGAAATCGACTAAAAGAAAGCTTAGCTTTCAAGAACAAAAGGATTGGGATGGTATAGAGTCCAAAATTATGATGCTTGAATCTCAGCTTGAATCTGTGAAAAAGAAAACTGAAGAAGCAGGTTCTGACTACGGAAAAATTTCCGCTTTAGTAGAAGAGGAAAATAAACTCAAGCAGGAATTAGAGGAAACAGTTGATCGATGGACTTACTTATCTGAACTGGTTGAAAAATTAAATCAATAATTAACACTTTTGAATTTCTAGGTCAAACTAGAAGTTCTTTTTATAGGGGGGAAATGCATGGATTATGATGTGTGTGGAGTAATCCTTTCAGGAGGAAATTCAAGGCGCTTTAATTCGCCAAAGGCATTTGCTTTATATAATCAAATCCCATTTTGGAAGCACTCACTACATGCATTGACAGATGTGACGGATATCCAAATTATTGTAAGTCATCCTGATTTACTTGAACGATTTATGGGAGAAACGAATCTTTCAGTAATAGTGGATGACCATAGTGTACAAGGAATGGGTCCGATGGCAGGGATCTACTCGGCATTAAAATATATAAATGCAAAGTGGTTTGTGGTACTTTCATGTGATATCCCAATAATGGAGAGAAAAGTTATATCGGAATTACTAAGCTTGCGATCAGAAAACATGAAGGCTATCATCCCATTTATAGAAGGAAGGGTTCAGCCGTTAGTGGGAATATACCACCATTCTCTCCTACCTCTTATAGGTGAACAGTTAAAAAGTGGAAACTACCGGCTCATGTCATTGCTTGAAAAAACCGATGTCCGGTATGTGACAGAAGCAGATTTATCCGTTGACCCAAAAGTATTCCAAAACATAAATGATGTAATTGCACTTTCTAACCTAATTCAATTCAATAAGGAGCATTGATTTTTATCAATGCTCTTTGTAATTTTACTTATTTTTTGGCTACCCTGAAAATAAGGGGATCTTCGTTCCAGAACACTCGCTTTCCGTGGGGCGGGCGGTGAGCCCCTCGGCGATAGCGCCTTCAGGTCTCACCTGTCCCGCTGCTCCCGCAGGACTTTGAATAGGCTTCCATGAGTTCTCACCGCACGAAGGAATTTCGGGAGTATTTTCGAGGAGTCTCGCGTTCTTCCACTTCGATCACTGCTAAAGAAATATATTGCTTATTTTCATACCTCACGGTGCAAAATTGTTTTGCATGAAGGTCTTTGTTAAAGCTCAATGTTTATTTTTCAAACGAAGTTGATTGAGGTGGAAGGTGTGAGACTCCGACCTCCCCGCGGAAAGCGAGCAACTTGCAGCAGAAATTAACAACAAGTTTAACAAAGTCTACTAGTAAAAAAGTCTATCCTATCATGTAGATAAGGACGAGGTTTTCTTTGCTCTTGTAGAAGAACTTATACTAACTTTTTTGTAAAAAATATAAAATATGGATGAAACCAAAAATGTACACAACCCAGGTGAAAAATTATCACTAATTGAAAAATATACAATGATACCCAATCCAACCGTAAGAAATGCAGGTATATTAAATTGTGATTCTTTATCAAGAATACGCTCAAGATCCAAGATATCGATTTTACTCCTTTTAAAAAAGATGAAATCCGTAATAATCACCGCTGAGAGAGGGATAGTGAAAGCGCCCAATATAGAAATGAATTGTTTGGCGTTAGTGACCAAGGCTGGAAAGCAACTAAAAACTACCCCGATAATTCCGAATAAAATAGCACTCCTGACCCTGCCAAGGTTGGGTAAACTGTTCAGAAGGCTAAAACCACCTGTATAGGCATTACTCATATTAATAGAAATCATAGATACTAACGCACACAAAGCGATAAGACTAATCAACAAATATGAATCTGTTAATCCAGTTGAAGAGACAAATGGATTAACAGAATGTAATTCAGCGGCAGAATAGGATGCCAATACTGCCGCTATGCTAAAGCCAATAAGATTTCCTGCAAATAATCCATAAAACGAATGCTTCTCTGATTTTGCATAACGGGCAATATCAGAAGAGGAACTGACTCCTGAAACATACTGTACAAAAGATAATCCCATAAAAAACATAAATGAGGCCAAAATAAAAGATTGCTCACCATTAAATACTTCTAGAAATGTTCTTTCTGCGCTTTTTGTAGTAATGTAAAGATAGAGAATGGCTCCTTGTCCAAGGAGTAGAAAGGGAATAAAGTATCTTATTGCTTTCTTTATGGCATCAAAACCAATTAAAGCTAAAAGAGCCATAGTAGTAGCTAATGTAAGTGAAATTAAATAAAAGGGAATGTCAATGTGTAAAATGCGCTGTGTTAATTCCTTGATAATATAGGTGCCTCCAATTGTTTGGACAGCAAACCAATAAAGGGAGGTTAGTGTTCGAATTGGCGAAGAGATATATCTAGCACCTTTTATGCCAATCATGGCTCGAATGGCATATTGTGACGGAATTCCATGGGCGGCTCCAGGTAGACTAAGCCAAGATACGAATAAAAAGGCAAGGGCTGCCCCGATTACAGTACTTAGAACGGCATACTTAAAGGATAATCCTCCCTCTAACACGGCTAAAGCTGGTACAAGGAAATTCCCAGCATTAACGGAAAAAGCTATCCCGATATATAAAAAGTCATACCATGAAGACGTTCGGAGTTCTTTGGGAACTGGATCAAGTCCAAAACGTTCGATAATATCTTGTTTCTTTTTTTCAGAGACAGAATTCATTGTTTTTACTCCTTTGTCAGAAAACATATTCTTATTATAACGACATTTTGATAAGATTGGGTAAGGACTTTTTAACAAATCTTTCTGGAGGTAATGTATGACAAGGCATGCACTGATTACGGCAGGATCCAAAGGGATTGGAAGAAAAGTGACAGAGCACCTAGTTAAGCGTGGCTATGTTGTGACTGTAAATTATCGACAAGACTTAACAGCTGTTAAGTCGTTACAAGACCATCTATCTTCTTATAAAAATCAGCTTTTTTTTGTGAAAGGTGATATTACAAAGCGGGAAGATATTCATCATATTGTGAGGGGCGCTGTTGAACAAGCTGGACCAATCGATATTCTAATTAACAATGCAGGACCTTATGTTTTCGAGCGAAAGAAGCTAGTTGATTATACAGAGGATGAATGGTACGAGATGATGGATGGGAATTTAAGTGCCGTGT
>JBFILZ010000075.1:0-12811 GCA_041611945.1 Bacillus sp. (in: firmicutes) | reverse complement strand
TTTTGATAAAAGTAAGGATCCTTATTTTCTTATTCAGACAACCATTTCAATCGATTTACTAGATGAATTAACCCATCCACGTGCACGTTCATCACCAAGAAAGAAATTCGAACAAGCTGTAAATCGTATCCGAACCTCTTCCATTCCTATTGAAGATAAGCGCCAACTTATTAATCTCTACGAAAGAGCATTAGCTAAGCTGGAAAAAAGTAATGAATAATAGCCTGCTTATTGTGGCCACTGAAAAAGTAGTTACAAAGCGAGCGTCCAGGAGCGGAAATCAACAGGTGTACTAACATATACTTTTAAAAACATGGACTTTTTCAGTTAAGTAGTTCAGATAAGGTGGAGAAAACTTAAAATCACAGACCAAAAAACATACGTTTTCGCAACTAAATAGCAAGTGAATTATCAATACAATTAACGCAACAAAAAAAGCTTGGGATCAAGCTTTTTTTTATTGAATGTGTTGTTCCTATTTAATTTAAGCACCCTTTAAATGAATAACTTTCATCTAAATTTCATACAAGTATTCAAGTAATTGTTCAACTTCTTTAGTATTTCCCTCATTATCTAAAGCATTTTTAAACAGGCTATAAGCTAAAGTATCTTTCTCCTGGAGCCAACTAAATGCTTTTTTAGGACCTAAAAACCATAGTCCTTTGAGGTCAAAGTAGATTTCCAAGCTATCCTTAAGCATCCAATAAAACCTATAATTCCCTTCAATATCATTTTTACCAGACCTTAAATACATCTTTTTAAGCCAACTCTTTAAAAAATCCTTTTCTTCCTCAGACAGTTTTTTAGGACCTTTATTAAATACATCATTGATTTCAGACAAGAACTTTTCAGCAGTCCCTTTATCATTCAATAATACTTTACCTCTATTTACTCGTAAAAATTGTTCTGTATGATTCATCTGCTCACTGTTATAAACCCAAACATCTAATTGTTTACCATTAAATAACTCGACATCATTTTTATCCTCTATATCATCCGAAAAACAAATAATATCTAAATCACTTTCTTCTGTATAGTCACCTGTATTGTAAGAACCATATAAAATTACTGTATGACAATTGTATTTTTGTTTTAAGTATGTTTTTATCTGTTCATATAAAACATCTAAATCCACAAGCAATCCCCCAATATTTTATAAAACTGTTCTTCTTTAACTGCACCGTTAGTTGAAGAACTGAATTTTCATAATCTTTAAGTGCAGTTTACCACAGCAGCTTCTGTATTTAATAACTTAAAAATGTTATAAATCCTTGATTTTCTCGAAAACAGACTAATAATCAGATAGTAATTTACAAGTAAAATAGCACCCTAATTCGCACAATGACAATAGCCATTGTCAAGTTGTTATTATGAGTGCTATTTGTTATGAAATTATGTTGTTGTTTTCTTATAAAACGTTGATATACCAATGAAACAGTTCTGCTATTTACTGTGCTAAAAGTATAATAATTTATGTGCTATTTACGATGTTTCTCCACAAAAACTGAACTACTAATTTTTCGTGCCTTCGCTTTTTTAGTGGCTTTTTTTTTTTTTGTACATGTTGTTGTTTTTTTTAGAGGATGTTGATTACCGTAATTACGGTAAGTCAACATCCTCTTTTTCTACCTTCTATCGGGCACACAAGCTTTCGGTCAAGCAAAAAAATCTAACATCATTTGATTTAACCACTTGGTTAGAAATCAATATTAAGTAACAGAACCGGTATTTAAGAAAACATCTATATATCTATCATACTTTTGTTTTTCGATGTTCAGTTGATATATTCGAATAAAACGAACTTCAAAAGTAGGGATAGGTAGTAATTCTATTTTAGCTGCTTTCTCCATTTCTAGTAGCACTTGTTTTGTGACACCATCAGAAATGTTAGTACCGTTTTGCATTTTGCCAAGTGTTAAATGAGGTACAAAGTCATCGAGTTCAAAATATTGCTTAATGAGATCGTTTGAAGGTGAAATGGCTCTCACTAACTTTTGGTGTAAATTGTGTAAGTGGTTTGAATGAACACTTAAATATAAAATATTTTCACCAAAATACATAGGGTTTTCTAATGATAGCTCAAAGGGTTTGAAATCCGCACAGATTTTTTTAACAGCATCTATCCATTTTTCATCTGGAGATAATCCACCTTGTGCTTTCAAAGTTATATGTGGTTCTACTCCAATAAAACTTACCCATCTGCTTTGAAAATGTTCAATTTTTCTCATCTGTTCTTCTGGAGGAACAATTCCTATAAAGTACTCAACCTTCATTTTTCTCCATCCTCTTTTATATTTTTCAACATTGTACCATGATATAAAAGTAAATTAATCAAATTAAGTATATAAATAACTCAACTCTGATTACATACCTGCTTTTCAAAACAGTACAATTACATACGACATTTGCCCTACTAATATAGAAAAACTAAAAAAATATATATTCTGAAAATTTAAGATTGATATTTATATAACGATATTATATAATGACGTTAAATATACGTTATAAAAAGGAGGCGTTAAAATGTTTGATGCGTTATTATTTCAATCTTTAACTGAAGAAGAAAAGTTGAGTCACTTTATTTCTCGTATTGAAGCAGGTGAAAAAATCGAAGCGGATGACTGGATGCCTGATGACTATCGTAATGCTTTAATAAAGTTAATTTCTATGCATGCAATAAGTGAAATAATGGGTGCACTACCTGAAAAGGAATGGGTACCAAAAGCACCTTCTATACGAAGAAAGCTGGGAATAATGGCAAAAGTGCAGGATGAAATGGGACACGGACAGCTTTTACTTAGAGTCGTAGAAGACTTAATGAAGCCTTTAGGGAAATCAAGAGATAATATCATGATGGATTTGTTTTCGGGCGACTTAAAATTTCATAATGTGTTTCATATGGAAGCGCTTTCATGGGGTGATGCAGGATTAATTGGGTGGCTTGTAGACGGAGCAGCAATTATCTCTCAAACGAATATGCTTGACGCATCATACGGTCCTTATGCTAGAGCTTTAAAACGAATCTGTGCAGAAGAAGTATTTCATGCTCAGCATGGTGAATCAATTATTATTTCATTAGCTGAGGGTACGGTAGAACAGAGGGCAATGATTCAGGACGCTGTGGATAGATGGTGGGAAGCTCTTCTTATGTTCTTCGGTCCAGCAGATGCGACAACTACAGGCACATCAAAACAAGATATTACCATTAAATATCGAATCCGTACAAAAACGAATGAGGAGTTAAGACAAGATTTTTTCACAAAATATGTACCTAGAATATTATCGCTCGGATTAACCATCCCAGATTCCACTATGAGATTTGACACTGAGAGTAACCTTTGGATTTACCAGCAACCAAACTGGAGTACTTTTAAGGACATTATTAGAAATAACGGTCCAAAATCAAAAGAAAGACTGAGATTAAGAGAGATTTCACATATAAACAATGCTTGGGTTAGAGAAGCATTAAGTAATTAATCGTGTTTAAGATTTATAGAGAGGAGTTGTTGTTTGAGAATGGAATCCAAAGGTAAAAGTTTTTATCAAGAATTTGAAGTGTTTAGCAAACGGACAGATACATCCCCGATGCAATATCAATTTAGTTTACTTGCACCTAATGAAGAAATAGCTTTAGTGATGGCTCAAGAAAATTTTATGAGAAGAGAACCCGTTGCAGATATATGGGTTGTGAGGAGAAATCATATCCGGAAAATGTCACAAGAGGAGAAACTCTCTTTAAACAGATTAGATAATAAAGAATACCGCAATACAAAAGGATATGGATATTTAAAGAAGAAATGGCGTTATTATGAACAAGAGATGCTAGATGAGAAAGAAATTCTTTCATGGGGAGGGAAACAGACAAATCATGAGTCATAACCTTGATAGAACAATCACGAATCCATTATATAAGTCAGCTCTAACAGAATTACTTTTTCAGCTTGCTGATGATGATTTTATTGTCGCTTATCGTGGCTGTGAATGGCTGGGTCTTGCTCCACATATTGAAGAAGATCTAGCGTTCTCATCTATTAGTCAGGATACAATGGGGCATGCAGGTATGTATTTTCAGCTTCTTGAAAATCTAGGTATGGGAGATGTAGATTCACTCGCTCATGCAAGAAGTGCAAGTGAACGACGTAACGCAACATTGTTAGAAGAAGTAAATGGACCAGGAACGTATCTTATTGAACCAGAATATGACTGGGCTTTTGCAGTAGTCAGACATTACTTCTATACGGTTTCAAAAAAAATAAGAATTGACTCACTTAAGAATTCGAGTTATCAGCCGTTAGCAGAAGCAGCAGTAAAAATAAATATGGAGCTTTATTACCATTTACTTCATTGGAAGACATGGTTTGAACAACTCATTAATGCAGGTGGTGAAGCTAAAGACCGTATGTTACGCGCAATCGAGAAGGCGACATCTAATCTAGAAGATCTTTTTCTATTAGGAAAATATAGTAAGGAAATGGTAAATGTAGGATTGATAGAAGATGAAAATGAGTTGAAAAAGAGATGGATTCTCGCTATAACTCCAACATTTACAAGACTTCAAATAGATATTCCAACTAATTTGGGTATGGTTAATGGAAATGGGAGGCTCGGTAAGCATACGGATGATTTAGATCAAGCCTTATTAATTTTAGGTGAAGTTTATAACTCTAATCCAACGGCTATATGGTAAGTAGTCATACTTTGTTAAAACGGTAATAATCTAATAAGGGAGACTTCAATCTTCCTTTAAAGGGTGAAGAATAATGAACAAAGGGAGAAGTATTACAAGCTTAGAAGAAAGAGTTATTCGGGCTATATCTAAGGTGAAGGATCCTGAGATTGATTCAATCAATATCATAGATTTGGGTATGTTAGAAGAAATAAAGATTACTAGTGATGAGATTATTATTCACTTATTGCCGACATTTATGGGCTGCCCTGCGTTAGAAATCATCAAAAAGAATGTAGAAAAAGCACTTTTTGATGAGGGTATTGAGATTAAATTTAAAGTAGAGTTTATCTTTCATCCTCCTTGGACGTCTGATAGAATTTCACCGATTGGCTGTGAGCAGTTAAAGGAATTTGGGATTGCACCACCTCCAAAGCAATTTGGGCTAAATGGTGAGTGGCATGTCGATTGTCCATATTGTTCCTCAACTTATACAACTCTAGAAAATATATTTGGACCAACAGCTTGTCGCAGTATTCTATACTGTAAAAGCTGTAAAAATCCGTTTGAAGCAATGAAGCCAATTTCAACACTAATGTAGTGGGATCAAGAAAGTGAAATACACTTTTTTCACTTTCTTAATAAAATATAAGGGAGTTAACAAACATGGTAAAATTAATCGCTCTTTACAAGCATCCAGAAGATAAGGTAGCTTTTGACAAACATTACTTTGGTACACACGCACCAATTACAGCTAAGATTCCTGGATTACAAAAAATGGAAATAACAAAAATTGTT
Source organism: Bacillus sp. (in: firmicutes) (assembly GCA_041611945.1). Lineage (GTDB taxonomy): Bacteria > Bacillota > Bacilli > Bacillales > SA4 > Bacillus_BS. The sequence continues at coordinate 7,347 of JBFILZ010000075.1, read as the reverse complement.
GGTTCTCCAATGGGTGGAGAAGGTAAGTATTATTTAATGTGCGAAATGTATTATGAAAGTCATGAGGCATTAAAGACAGCTATGAGAACAGATGAATCAAAAGCATCCGGTAAAGACTTAATGTCATTCGCAGGTGATCTTGTAACATTATTAATTGGTGAAGAAGTGAATGAGTGACATTTTTGAATTCATTCAAACTGAATCTAAGGATGAAGTAGGGTTTATTAAATTAAATCGTCCAAAGGTTTTGAATGCCCTAAATCGTCAAATGATTTCCGAAATCGTAACAGCAGCAGAGACTTTTGATAAAGACTCTCGAATTCGTGTTATCGTACTATCAGGTAATGGTCGTGCATTTGCAGCTGGTGCTGATATTGATGAAATGAAGGATATCACTCCAGTTGAATTAGAGCTTTTAAATCAATTTACTGATTGGGATCGTCTCGCTTTAATAAAAAAACCTTTTATTGGTGCAATCCAAGGTTTCGCTCTTGGTGGCGGATTTGAGCTAGCCCTTTGCTGTGATATCTTGTTTGCTGGAGAAGATACTGAGTTTGGATTTCCAGAAGTGAGCTTAGGAATAATGCCTGGAGCAGGTGGAACGCAAAGGCTGACTAAACTTATGGGGAAAATGAAAGCAATGGAAATGCTATTAAGTGGAGCTCGTATGTCATCAAAAGAGGCACATCAATATGGTGTAATTAATAGAGTAATAGCCAATGAATTATTAATGGAAGAAACAATAAAATATGCAAAGAAACTTGCAGAAATGCCAGCTCTCTCTCTTCGATTAATAAAAGAATCAGTTCTTAAAGCTGTAGATTCTCCTTTAAATGAAGGAATGCAAGTAGAGAGGAAAAATTTCTATTTGCTCTTTTCTTCTGAAGACCAACAAGAAGGGATGAAAGCTTTCATTGAAAAAAGGAAGCCAAACTTTAAAGGGAAGTAGGGCTGATAATTATATGTATAAAACAATTAAATATCATATTCATAATGGTGTTGCCTGGATCACTTTAAATCGTCCTGAAAAGCTTAATGCCTTCATAGAAGCAATGAATCGGGAGGTCCAATTAGCACTCAAAATGTCTAACTCAAATGATGAAGTTAGATGTATTGTCATAACTGGAGAAGGACGTTCATTTTGTTCTGGCCAAGATCTTGAAGGTGTTACCGATGAAATGGATCATGGGAATGTGATAAGAACTAGGTACGCACCCATGATGAAGCAATTAGCTAGTACTGAAAAACCTGTAGTCGCTGCAATTAATGGAGTAGCTGCAGGTGCTGGTTTAAGTTTAGCCTTAGCATGTGATTTTCGTCTGATGTCTGAAAAGGCAAGTATGATTCAAGCTTTTATCCATGTTGGATTAGTCCCTGATTCAGGTAATTTATATTATTTACCTAGATTGATTGGTCATGCGAAAGCACTCGAACTCGCTATACTTGGTGAAAAGATTTCAGCTTTAGAAGCAAAGGAATATGGTTTAGTCACAAAAGTCATTTCTTTAGAAAACTGGACCGAGGAGACTACGGTGTTTGCGGAGAAGTTGGCTAATCTTCCAACAACAGCCATTGGGCTCATTAAACGGTCCTTACATAATAGCTGGAACACAACATTCGATGAATATTTAGAAAAGGAAGCACAGTACCAACGAATAGCGGGTCTTACAGAAGATCATAGAGAAGGCGTCACCGCATTTATTGAAAAGCGTAAGGCTACCTTTACTGGTAAGTAAAAATATTCTAAGGAGATGAAAAGTATGTCAACAGTTAAAGAACAATCATTTGAGCAACTAAATATGAAGCGTGAGGAATATCAATTAATTATTAATGGTCAACGTACCAAGAGTACATCGGGAGAAACTTTTACAACTTTCAATCCTGCAACAGGACAGCCTATAGCAGAAGTTGCTAAAGCATCGAAGGAAGATGCTGAGAAAGCGGTTTTAGCAGCTCGTCATGCATTCGATAATGGAAAATGGCGTCACTTCCCTGTTAACAAACGTTCTAGAGTACTAAATAAAATCGCTTCAATTATGAGATCTCGTTTTAATGAACTTGTCGAGTTAGAGGTGATTGATAGTGGAAAAGCATTAACGGCTGCCCAAGGGCAAGTGATGCAGGCGATTGAAGACTTTGAATTTTATGCTGGAGCAATCGTTGGTCATCGTGGATCAGTAAATAACGTTCCTGGCGCTTTCCATAATTATACAGAAAAAGAACCTGTGGGTGTTTGTGCTCAAATTATTCCTTGGAATTACCCATTAATGATGGCAGCTTGGAAAATTGCACCTGCAATAGCTGTAGGGTGTTCTGTTGTTGTGAAACCAGCAACATTAACTCCGTTAACAGCGATAGTACTTGGTGAAATTTGTATCGAAGCAGGAGTGCCAGAAGGTGTTGTAAACATCATACCTGGAGCGGGTTCAGATGTTGGAAATTATATCGTTGAGCATGAAAAGGTTGATAAGGTTGCTTTTACTGGATCAACTCCGATCGGTAAAAGTATTATGGCGAGAGCATCTCAGACCTTAAAGCGCGTAACATTAGAACTTGGTGGTAAATCACCTAGTTTAGTTTTCCAAGATGCAGACGTTGATGCTGCAGTTGATGGTTCTTTATTTGGAATTTTTTATAATACTGGACAATCATGTGAAGCTAGATCACGTTTATACGTACATGAGGACATTTATGAGGAGTTTCTAGCTAAGTTTGTTGAAAAAGCAAAAAAGTTAAGACTAGCTAATCCACTTGAAAAAGAAACACATGTAGGAGCTATTATTAGTCGTGAGCAGCTTGAAATTATCGATGGATATGTGAAATCTGCTATAGAAGAAGGCGCAACAGTTGTAACAGGTGGAAAAGAGCTATCAATTGAAGGATTAGAAAATGGACACTGGTATGAACCAACGATTATTACGAATGTTAACCATGACATGAAGGTAGTTCGTGAGGAGATTTTTGGTCCTGTAGTTGTAGTAATGAAGTTTAAGGATGATAAAGAGGCAGTTAAACTTGCAAATGATTCTGATTTTGGTCTAGGTTCAGCGATTTGGACAAAGGATCATGGTAGAGCAACTCGTATAGCTAATCAAATTCAAGCTGGAATTGTGATGGTTAACTGTCCATTTTCTGCATTCCCTGGTACACCATTTGGCGGATACAAACAGTCTGGATTTGGTCGTGAGCTTTGTATCGAAACACTCGATTTATATACAGAAACTAAGAGTATTGTTTCTTATTATGGTAGTAGGCCGTTAAACCCATTTGGTGTTTAATCCATATTTTGTTAAAAAGTAAGGCTGTTTTCGCATTCATTGTTGCTTTTCGACTAGTTGAATACTAAAACGAGTATGTTGATTTTTACTTAAAACAACATTTCATACGAAATCAGCCAAAAGTAAAATGAAACGAGCACTTAAAGGTGCTCGTTTCATTTCATCGTAATTAATTGATGGGGAAATTTTGAAAAAGCATTTGATCGAGTATAAATATTCATAAACTTTTTTATGGAATAGAAGAGGAGGATTACCTTGATTAATCATATAACTGTAATTGGTTCTGGAGTGATGGGCAGAGGAATTGCATATGTTTCAGCATTGGGTGGGTTCAAAACCACATTAGTTGATGTGAAAGATGAGCAACTTCAGCTTGCAAAAGGAGAAATTGAGGCAATTTTTATAAAAGGTGTTGAAAGAGGAAAAGTAACAAAGGAAGCAAAAGAAAGTGCAATGGAGTTATTGACCTACACTTCGAACTTACCAGAAGCGGCAAAGGTTTCAGATTTGATTATAGAAGCTGTACCTGAGAAAACTGAAATAAAGAAGAATGTTTTCGAAATAATTGATACATATGCTCCAAACCACTGCTTTTTTGCTACAAATACATCTACAATGAGCCCGACTGAAATTGCCTCATTTACAAATCGACCTGAAAAGGTCATTGCCATGCACTTTTTTAATCCTGTACATAAAATGCCTCTTATTGAAATCATCAAGGGGTTGGAAACTAGTGAAGTTACTGTAGAATCAGTGAAATTTGTTGCTTCTAAAATGGGCAAGGAAACAGTTATAGTGAATGAATTCCCTGGCTTTGTAACTAGTCGAATAAGTGCTCTAGTGGGGAATGAAGCCTTTTATATGCTTCAAGAGGGTTTAGCATCACCTGAGGAAATAGATAAAGCGATTAGACTTGGCCTTAATTACCCTATGGGTCCATTCGAATTAGGTGATTTAGTTGGACTGGATACACGATTAAATAATTTACGATATCTTCATGAAAAATTAGGCGAAAAATATCGTCCTGCTCCACTCTTAGAACAATATGTGAAAGCTGGAAGATTAGGAAGGAAAACGGGAAAAGGTGTATATAATTACGAAATACAAGGTGGAGAGAATCTATGAGAGAAGTAGTAATTGTGGATGCAGTAAGAACTCCGATTGGAAGATATAAAGGTTCGTTAAAATCAGTTCGCCCAGATGACTTAGGGGCAATAGTCATACGTGCATTAATCGAAAGAAACCCGGATGTTCCAAGTAGTCAAATCGAAGAAGTTGTTTTTGGTAACGCAAATGGAGCGGGTGAGGACAATCGAAATGTGGCAAGAATGTCCGGACTTTTAGCGGGATTACCTGTTGAAGTTGCAGGTACAACAATAAATCGACTATGTGGATCAGGACTTGATGCGGTTAATTATGCTGCACGTGCGATAATGGCTGGTGAAGGTGATATATACATTGCTGGTGGCACAGAAAGTATGACTCGCGCCCCCTTTGTTATGGGTAAACCAGAGAATGAATATCCACGTGGAAACATGGAAATGTACGACACAACCATTGGTTGGAGATTTGTAAACAAGCAATTAAAGGAACAATATGGAACTGAATCCATGCCAGAAACAGCAGAAAATGTAGCCAAACAATTTGGTATTTCAAGAGAAGCTCAAGATATGTTTGCGTATGAAAGCCAAAAAAAAGCTGGGATTGCAGTGGATTCAAATAGGTTCCAAAATGAACTAGTTCCTGTCATAATTACTGATAAACGAGGAAATGAAATAGTTGTTGATAAGGATGAGCATCCACGCCCTGATACAACGCTTGAGAAACTAGGGAAATTAAAATCCATTTTTCCAAATGGCACGGTAACAGCTGGAAATGCTTCAGGTGTAAATGATGGAGCTTCGGCCCTGATCCTTATGAGTGCAGAAAAGGCTAAAGAATTAAATGTCAAACCATTAGCTAAATATGTTGTTTCTGCTACTGCGGGGTTGGAACCAAGTGTGATGGGATTAGGTCCAATTTATGCTACTAAAAAAGCCCTCGACAGAGCTAATTTGATGATAGAAGATATTAAACTTGTAGAAATAAATGAAGCTTTTGCATCGCAATCAATAGCTTGTGTTAGAGAGTTAGGATTAGACGAAGAAATTGTTAACGTTAATGGTGGTGCCATTGCGTTCGGACACCCATTGGGTGCAAGTGGAGCAAGAATTCTGACGACATTGCTTTATGAGATGAAACGTAGAGAAGTCAAGTATGGCCTTGCTACAATGTGCGTAGGAGTAGGTCAAGGTATTGCGACAATTATTGAGAATATAGAATAAATATAGATAGAAGGAGTTTCAGAATGAATATTACATTTGAACAAAAAGGACACATTGCATTTGTCACTATAAATCGTCAAGAGGCCTTAAACTGTTTTAATTACGAAACTTTACAGGAATTTGGTAACCTAGTTGAAAAAATTGCTTCAAGCAGAGAGATTCGAAGTGTTATTTTTACTGGTGCTGGAGACAAAGCATTTAGTGCAGGTGCAGATTTAAAAGAAAGAAAACATTTAAGTGTAGATGAAGTAAAACGAAATGTGAAAAAAATAAGAGAAGTGTTTGATGCTGTCTCAAATCTTCCCCAGCCAACATTCGCAGCTGTTAATGGGTATGCCTTTGGTGGAGGGTTTGAACTTATGCTTGCTTGTGATTTTCGAATTGCCGTCGAGGATGTTGTAATGGGACTAACAGAAGTAAGTTGGGGTATTATACCTGGAGCAGGGGGAACTCAACGATTACCTCGATTAATCGGAGAAACAAAAGCAAAAGAATTGATTTTCACAGCAAGAAAGTTCACTTCACAAAAAGCACTTCAAGAGGGTATTGTTAGCTATGTTGTCAAAAGGGAGGATCTGCTTGACAAATGTATAGAACTTGCGGAGGAAATGATTCAAAATGCGCCAATTGCACTTGAACAAGCCAAGTTCGCAATTGATAGGGGCTTAAATATGGATATTCAATCCGGATTATTGATAGAAGCCAAAGCATATGAAATCACAATTCCTACTAAGGACCGTATTGAAGCACTCACGGCATTTAGTGAGAAACGAAAACCGCAATTTTTAGGAGAGTAGAAACTAGTATTAATATAAATAAGTATACTGATCACTCTTATACTATAACTTGTTAAAGTGAAGAGGGTATGATAATCTGAATTCTGAGATGTCAAACATTAATTAATATTCAAGACGTAAAAATACCGTCATATGAATTTAGTACAGAACAGAGGTTGACGACTAAACATGAATACACGTTCAATGATTTTTACTTTATATGGTGATTATATTCGTCACTATGGCAATAAAATATGGATTGGTAGTTTAATAAAATTATTAAATGAGTTTGGACATAATGACCAGGCAGTCCGTGCTGCCATATCTAGAATGTCAAAGCAAGGATGGGTAGAATCTGAGAAGCAAGGAAATAAGAGCTTTTATTACCTGTCAAGTGACGGTGTAAGGCGAATTGAAGAGGCGGCAGGACGTATTTTTAAGCTTAAGCCTGAAAAATGGGACGGTAAATGGAGTATACTTATGTATACCATTCCCGAAGAAATTCGTAATATCAGAGATGAGCTACGAAAGGAACTTGTTTGGAGTGGGTTTGGTACTTTTTCTAACAGTTGTTGGGTTAGTCCGAATACTTTAGATAAACAAGTAACAGATTTGATCAGGAAATATAAGATTGAAGAATATGTTGATTATTTTGTTGCAGATTATAAGGGTCCTCATGAAAATAAACGTCTAATAGAAAAATCTTGGGACTTACATGATATCAATGATAAATATCAATTGTTTATTTCTGAATACAGTCAGAAATATATTATTGATAAGAATAAGATACAAAAAGGTGAAATGACTTTTGCTGAATGCTTTGTTGAGAGAACGAAGCTTGTACATGAGTATCGAAAATTTTTATTCGTCGATCCAGGTCTACCTGAGGAACTGTTACCAAAGAAATGGTTAGGTGGCCATGCCGCTTCATTATTTAGTGACTATTATCGGGAATTAGCAGAGCCAGCT
>JBFILZ010000074.1:0-12972 GCA_041611945.1 Bacillus sp. (in: firmicutes) | reverse complement strand
TGGAATTCATCGGAAAATAGAGAATTAATCGAGAATAATATAACTTCTCAAGGTGTTCCTTTCACCCATCCAGATAAAGATGTTAGCTATAATCAAGATTAAAGTTAAAGGGTTCAATATAAAGCTAAAGAGCTTGGATTAGACTCCAAGCTCTTGACAATACAAGAAGAATTGTCACTCTATCCCTTTTATTCACTTTATTTCTTTAGGGTTTATTTCTTTTAAAGCCATGAATCCAGCAACTATACAAATCCCTGTAATACTATAATACATGACTTCGTGTGAGGCCTTCATTAAGAGCACAAATACCGGAGGACCTGCAGCAACTCCGATAAATCTCATTGAACTATAAATGGATGTAATCGTACCCCTTTCTTCCTTCTCAATACCTTCAGTAATAAGAGCATCTAAACATGGAAGTGAAACACCAATGCCCAACCCACAAAAGAAAAAGATTCCTAATAAAAAATATATATTTTCAGTTAAGCTAATTGCAAAAACAGAAATAGATAATATCAATATCCCGAAAAATGTGATCCATTTCATTAATATTTTATTTTTTTTGATTTTTTTCCCAGTAAGATAAGAAGCGAAGCAAAGGGCAGCTAATGGTAGCGCTAAAGTAAACCCTTTTTTTATTCCAACTATATGATGATTAGTTTCCAGTATAGAAGATAAATAAAATAAAATTCCAAATAAGACAAACATTAATATGCATCCTATTAAAAAAATTGCATAGAGCCATCTTCCATTTTCCTTAAATATTTTTTTTATACTGTTAATAAATTGTTTAAAGGGTAATGGTTTTTGATTTCTTTTGGGACTCTTAACCAAAAAAATCATAAGTAAAACGGAGATTAAAGTAAAGACTGGGAAAGCGAAAAATGGTAAAAACCATGCATAACTTGCCAGTAATGAACCTAAAATCGGGCTTAATACTTTACCAAATGTATTGGATGTTTCAATAACTCCAAGCTCTTCACTTACTTCCTCGTCTTTTTTAAACATGTCACCAACAAGTGGCATAACAACTGGTGCAGCCCCTGCAGCGCCTACCCCCTGTAATACTCTTCCTAGAAGAATAATCATATAAGGATCATTCAATTTCCATGAAGCAAATCCTGAAATTAAACCGCCAATACCAGCAATTAGTAGGCTAGGAATAATGACTTTCTTTCGACCTAATCTATCTGATAAATAACCAGCTAGAGGTATTAATATTATGGCAACAATTGAATACAAGGTAATAATCATACTAACTTTAAACGAACTAATCTTAAGTTTTTCTTCAATTGTTGGAAGTACAGGGATTAACATAGAATTACCTAATGTCATCACCAAAGGTATCGAAGCAAGTGAAACTATAGCCCATCTCTTTTCATTTCCCATATGCCTACCTACCTTATCCTAATAATTCACCCTTATTAATATAAACCATACTCCATAAATTATTTCTGTAATATATTTACACTTTATCACTTTAAAGCATCGGGGGTCAGTCCCCCGATGCTTTAAAGTGATAAAGGTTGAGTTTGCGTAAAAAAAAGAACCTCCTTCTTATTATTGATTGGAGGTTCTTCCGTTTTAAATTAGCCGATAATCACTCGTTCTTTTGGAAAATGGTAAGGTGCTTTCTTTTTTTGCCCACCTATTAGGAAGATAACAACGATTATACCAATGCGTCCAACAAACATTAAAAAGATAATAATTAATTTACCAATTGTACTAAGATCAGGAGTGATTCCCATAGATAATCCTGATGTTCCAAATGCTGAACATACCTCAAACACTATACTAATCAAAGAGAATGGCTCCGTTATGGTCAATATCAAAATTGAAGTGAAGCATAAAATAGAGGCTATTATTGTCACTGCGAGTGATTTAAAGAGATCATCCTCATATAACTCTCGACCAAATACTTTAATTTGACTATTTCCCCTTGAAAAATGATAGATAAATAATATGTTTAGAGCAAATGTTGTCGTTCTTATTCCTCCACCTACAGAGCTTGGCGAAGCGCCTATAAACATTAAAATCGATAAAAAGAGTAGTGTAGGTTCACTGAACTCATTAATGTTCATCGTTGAAAGCCCACCACTTCTAGTACTCACTGATTGAAATAAGGAATAAAAAAGTGCTTCATGCCAAACTTTATCAATGAAGAAATTTTTTATTTCTAGTAATAAAATTATCACTGTACCAAAGACAACTAATAGAAAAAAAGTTGCAGATGTCAATTTTGAAAACAATGAAAACCTAAAACGATATCCGTCCCTCTTTCTGTTAGTTAAAAAATCTTTAACTTCAATTAATACTGGAAATCCAATTGCACCTAAAACGATGAGGATCATATTAACTGTTTGAACAAAATAATCTTGTGCATATGGAATTAGCGAGTTACCAGTAATATCAAACCCACCATTTGTTGTTGCCGACACAGATGCGAAAAACCCTTGTAAATATGCTACTTTCCAGTCCGAATAATAATTTAAAAAATAGGTACCAAGTAAAAGAGCCCCGATTAATTCTATGATAAAAATAATAACCAATATTTGTTTCATTAAATTGACTAGTCCTGATAAATTGGTTTGATTTTGGTCAAGCATAATTAGTTTTCTTTCTTTCAACCCAATTTTTTTACCCATAATAAGCCATATAAAAGTACCTAATGTCATAACTCCAATTCCACCGAATTGAAGGACAAATGCTAGAATAAAGACACCAGTCACACTAAAAGTATCGGCAATATTAATCACAGTCAATCCTGTAACACTTACCGCACTTACAGCAGTAAATAGAGCATCAATGAAATCCCACTCCACTGCCTTTTGATGGGCAATTGGCAAGCTAAGTAGGAGAACTGAAACACTTACTGCTATAAAGTAAAAGCTTACAATTAGTTGTGCTGGAGTTAAATACTGTAATTTCATTTGAATTTTTTGGTACATTTCTCACATACCTTTCCTTAAACTTCCTTTCACCATTTTGAACTAAAGGAGACAAAAGAACAACCCCAATAAAAACTGAAATAAACTTTTTTTAGATTTCTATCTTGGTAACTATACTTTTCCTTCCACAGTATGAAAACTTTGGGTGGTATGAGTCACTATTTACTCACTTATACTAAGAAGGCAACAATCGTTGCAAAAGAAAATAAGGAGTTGGAAATAATGGCCCGTAGTAGTAATAAATTATTAGTACCTGGAATTGAACAGGCATTAGATTCTATAAAATATGAAATTGCTCAAGAATTCGGTGTGAACTTAGGATCAGATACAGTCTCACGAGCAAACGGTTCTGTTGGTGGAGAAATTACAAAACGACTTGTGAAAACAGCTCAACAACAGTTAAATGGTCAATCTAAATAACTACCTAATTAAATAATAATGGCCTTAACCTGAGTATGCTTCTGCTACTCAGGTTTTATTATGGGGTCAAGTCCACTACTACATTAAATTATTGGCTATGTTAAACATTGTTTTTGATTTCAACTGCAGGATGCTCGCTTTCCACGGGCGGGGGTCAGCCAATTAGTCACTTGCGCCTTCGGTGTCTCACCTGTCCCGCTGCTCCCGCTTGAAATTGAATATGCTTCCATGAGTTCTCACCGCACGAAGAAAAGAGAATAGCATTTGCGAGGAGTCTAACACCTTCCACTACAATCAACTTCCCTTGAAAAATCACCATTGGGCTTTAACAGAACTACAGTATTAAAAAACAAGCCTTTTTACAAGGCTTGTTAATAGATAGCATTTACTTTTCGGTTTCTGGAGCAAATGTACGTTTTGAGAACTCTGTGTCTAACATAAAGATTGCATTACTATCGTTTTGGATGCGTTTTAGTTTTTGAATGATGCTATCAAACATATCTTCTTCTTCAACTTGCTCTTCTATAAACCATTTTAAGAACGAAATAGTCGCGTGCTCCCTGTCATCCAATGCAATGTCTGAAAGGTGATAAATTCTTTTAGTAACTTCCTTCTCTTGAACTAGTGCTTTCTCAAATACATCTAATAAAGAAGAGAATTCATTATTTGGTGAGTCAAATCCTTTTATAATCGCACGTTTTCCTAATGAATTAACAAATTTATAAAATTTCATCGCATGAAAACGTTCTTCATCAGCCTGTACAAGAAAAAAGTTTGCAAATCCATCTAGCCCTTCATCAGAGCAGTATGCAGCCATGGCTAAATATGCGTGTGCAGAAAAGAATTCATAGTTCATCTGTTCATTTAGTGTTTCATGAAGTTTTTCAGTTAACAATATAATCATCCTTTTTTTCTACATTATACCACAATGACATCAATTTTGGCTAAACTAGGATATTGTTTAATACTATATATAATAAGTCGAATGATCACATTACATTCATAAAATCACTTTGAATTATACTCTCTTTCACTATTGCATTAATTTGAGCAGTATCAAGGTATAGGAAAATCAGTAAAAATAATAGCATCAGTACAATCGATAATGCTGAATCATATTGTTTGGTTTCTTTTTGAATAATTGATACGATAAACACTAAAAACATAGCAGTTAAAAGTAACAAAATTTTTAAAAATTCACCTGGTTGATTGATCATATTTCCAAGCATAGCTCCCATCATGCTACCCATTAAACCTGTAATCATTCCTTCTAAACTTGCAATTGCGCTAATGGGCCACCCAATAATCAAACCCATTGATATCCCTACAACTACACTTAAAATTGTTGCTTCAAATAAATCATGAACGAGAAAAATCCCCATTATAGTACCGAAGCACATACTAGCCATCATCGAAATACCCATGGTAACAACCATCCCGGTCATATTATTCAAACTATTTCTCTTAATAAATACATAAATAACTGTAATGCTAACCATAAAAAAGACTAACATCAATAACAGAAAAAAATAATTCATGTACATACCCCCTAGTTGTCCTATTTAACAATATTCCTAAATAGAACAGAAGAGAACAAACTAAGAAACTAAATCAAAAATATATGTAGTATAACCACTGCCTAAATCAATTTAATTGTAGTAAAGTCGTTCCATTAAATAAAGAGTAGGATTGTAATCCTACTCTAATCATTTATGGCTATTTTTTTCATGTGTATAATTTTAATTCCCATTGGTTTTTTCTTTTTCTTTATCTTTTTCTTTTTCTTTATCTTCTTTGTCTTCTTTGTCTCTATCTTTTCTATCGCTTTTCGCATTTTTGTCATCATCTTTATTTTGCATGCGATCTTCTTTACTATTTCGGTTATCGTTTATTCTTTTAAATAGGTCTTTTACAGCTTCAGGTATGCCTTTTTTTTCTAATTGGATTTCTTGATTTTGGTTCTCTTTTATACCCAACTTCACTTTATCTTTATCATCAATTTCAACTATTACATCTTTATCTTCATCTTTATCTTTATCTTTATCTTTATCTTTATCTTTATCTTTATCAGTGGATAAATTTCCGGTGACATTCTTTTCATTTATTTGTACGGGAATAAAATCAATAGGATTATTTTTTTCGTCTGACTTATTGTTTGATTTGTCTTTACCATTATTTTTTTCTTTATCTTTATCTTTATTTCCTTTTGAATCTTGATTTTTTACTTCGCGTTCTTTGGCAATAAGTGATTCGTTCATGTATTTTCCGAAAGATATCCCTTTTTGATGAGCCATTTTTCTTTCTTGAATGGAACTACTTAAGACAGTTATCGGCACATTTATTTGTTGATAGGATTGGACTAAGCCCTTAATATTTGTTTGTAACCTTTGATCTAAAGAATCCTTCTCATCCACAATAATAACCGTTGCAATGATAATTTCAGCACCATCTTTATAAAAACCTGAACTTTTACTTTCTTGGATAATAGCATTTGTGACAGAATCAAGAGGCTGATTAATCCATTTCTCGAGATTATCTAAAACTTTTTCACCTTCATCATTATAGGCTTCTAGACTCAGTACACGTAGATCTTTATCTACTCCAGCCTCTAAACTTGGGTTTATATCGATGGACATATAGGCATAAACTTCATGGCTATCATAGAAGGAGAATATAGTGAAGAACAAGAGAACAGCCGCTACTGAACTTGCTATAGTAACACGCATTTTTTCAAAACTGAAGACGTTTTTAGTAAAAGGGGATACTTTACCTACTGGAGAAAAATCTATTTCTTCCCCGATTTCGTAATGATCCCTTACCTTTCTACTTCTAAGGAATTCACCGTCAGGGGTTAATATTGTTACAGACTTTGTATCTATATTAAGAACGACTCCACGTTTCATTTGGTCATCACCCCTTTCACATAATCTTTTAGGTACAAATAGTCGCTAGCCATAATTATACAAATAGCAATTATATATTTTCTATTACGCTCAATCGTCTTCCTACTTACATCTGCAATATTTTCTATATCCTTAATTGGAAGGCGTTTTTTATCAAATAATATACTCTTTAATTCTTGATGTTGTATAACAATATTGGCAACCTTCATTGCATTTTCCCTTGCATCCGCATGCTTTGGTGAATTATCTACAAGATCATCAAATGAAAGATTAAATTGCTCTAGTACTGTTTGGTAATGAATGATTTCATCTTTTCTTTGTTCCTGCTCAAGATGTTTTTGAAACTCTTCTACTGATGCATCGACTTCATATTTGTTTTGAATGGTTTCTTCATCATCATTTAAGGTTAAATCAAGTTTGAGCGTCTGTTGTCTGCTTTCTTTGCGTATAAAATCTATTACACGTCTCTTTATTATTAATTCAGCAAAGGAAAGTAGAGAGCTTCCCTTCTCTGTTGAATACTTCTCAATAGCTTCATTAAAAGCAATAAGTCCAATGCTAAACTCATCATCAGTTTCATTTATATATCTTTTACAAACCTGAGAAACGGTCTTTGCTATGAATGGTTTATATTGGTCAATAAGATCATCACGGAGGTAAAGCTGCCCATTATGAATAGCTAGAACCTTTTCCTCTAGAGTCTGTTTCTTATTTAATTTAAAGAGTATACTCAGCAATGGGCTTCACCTCTTCTCCTCAACATATATTTCGTATGTATATCCTATTTATGTCCGTTTTTTTTTATTATTTCACTTTTTATTTTATTTTGTGAAGCCAGTTTCTTTATTAACCACTTCACGATGACCTTTTGCAGAAACTATATTATTTAATTAACAATATCCTTTAACATAGAAAATATCAAAAACAATCATCTAAAATAAAAATAGTCACTTCATTTAAAGTGAAGTGACTATTTTTTGATTATTATAGCATATAAGTAAACCTTTTGAATCTTTTTGAGGAGTAAAGCTTCTTTCCAGATTACTAAGTTACTTTTTCTCTTTTTGATTTGCTTCTTTTCGTTCCTCTTTAGACTTTTCCTTAGATTCTTGACGCTTTTCTTTCACAATCTCTAAGTTGAGTTTTTTCTCTACTTTTGCTTCGACTTTTTTTGATTTTTCCGTAGGTTTCATCTCTTCTATTGCTTGTACTAAAGGTGTCACAACTTGTGTCGGTTCTACAACCGCATTTGCCTTAACAGACGTATCCACACTTTTTGATTCTTCAAGAGAAACTGTCTCCAAATCTGCTTTTACTTCTGTCTCTGTTTTTGTTTCTGATTCAATCTCTACTTTTGTACTTTCAGAATTTGATTCCTTTTGTATCACTTTTTTAGCTTTCGTTTCTAGTTTTGCTAATTTCTTTTCAAATTTCGCAAAACTTTTCTCGATATTTCTAGCTAACGCAGCTTTAGCAACAGGATTTTTAACCTTTTCCATGGCTAAAGTTAGTGCTATTATGTTTTGAGATAGCTTTTCCTTCACTTCAACTTCAACTTCAACTACAGTTTCTTCATCATTTTCTTGTACATCTTCTTCCTTTGTTACTTCAACTTCCTCTTCAACCGAATCATCGGACTCTACTTCAGTCTCTACTTCTACTTCTGTATCTTCTTCTTTCACAATTTCATCAGAATTCTCGATCGTCAAGATTGCCTTTTGCATAACTTCTAGTGCTAGTTCCTCATTACCTTGTTCTAACAGCGCTTCTGCTTCAACAATACGATTCGCTGCAAATTCAGCTAATAAATTCGCCTTTTCTTTATCATCAAATGTTAATGAAACTTGGATTTTTTCAATAAATACCTTAATGAAATAGAATAAATCTCCTGGTAATAACTTCACATCAGACTTAACTTCAGTTGAACTCTCTTCTTTGACGGATGTCTCAGAATTTTGCAATTCTGTTTCAGTTTGTAGTTCTGCAGTATCTGTACTCTCAATTGTTTCAGTTTGTAATTCTGTCGTTTCTGTACTCTCAATTGTTTCAGTTTGTAATTCTGCCGTTTCTGTACTCTCAATTGAAGTATTTGTATCTCCTTCTGCTCCTGCATATGAAGCTACTCCTGTAAATACTGTTGAAAATGCTAATAATGTTACTACTGATCCTTTTATTATAATATTCATTATTCTCCACCTCATTATCTTATTTTTCCTTGTTATACTTGGCGCCAGCTTACAAGGTTAACACATATGTTGTTGCTAACTTCTTTGTTCACTTTTTTACTTTCAACATATGTTACGCCTATCCAAATTCTTTTAAGGGGGTATCTATTAAAAAAAATGAGAAAAGTGTTTGAATCAAAAAATCCTTTCCAAGTAGGAAAGGATTTCTGAACATTATTTTCTTGTTGAATGAAATAGAACAACTCTCTTTTTCCATAAGAAATACAACACTAAAAACACAGCTACACCAATTGCAATAGGTAGGAAATATTGATCTGCAACACTTCCTACATTCTTCCACCGTGGTCCAAGTTGGACTCCCAAGTAAACATAAAATGCCGTAATTGGAAACATTGCCGCAAAAGTATATATACTAAAGACCCAAACATTCATTTTCGCCATACCACAAGGGATTGAAATTAGGGTACGGACTCCAGGTAAAAAGCGCGCTGTAAATGCAACGATTCCACCATGCTTTTCAAAAAATAGATCTGCTTTATTAATTTCTTTCTCTTTAATAAATAGATATTTTCCATATTTCAAGAGAAATGGTCGTCCACCAAATCTACCAAGCGCATATAACGTTAATGGACCTGTTACCCCTCCTACTGTTCCTGCAAGCACAACAAGCCAATACACCATGTCACCTTCATATACCCAAAACCCTGCTAAAGGCAGAACTATCTCTGCAGGTATAAATTCAATAGTTAATGCAAATAGAATCCCTAAATAAGAAAATTGTTTTAAGAATTCAATAAAGGATACAACTAGTTCTTCCATCTTTTGATTCCTCTCATAAAAAAATATAATAATAGCCTTTCAGAATAATTTTAAAGGGACAACTGAAGAAGGTCAATGGAAATGGAAAACATTCACTAAGTCAAAAAAAATATATTGGACAAAATAATCATACATAATTGATTTTTTGAGGATGTGAGAATTGATGCACACAATGTGGAAAGGTTCAATTAGCTTTGGGCTTGTTAATATTCCTATAAAACTTTTCTCTGCTACCGAGGACAAAGATATCAAATTGCGAACTCTTCATAAAGAATGTCACACGCCTATTAAATATGAAAAGGTTTGTCCTAATTGTCAGAAAGAAGTTGAAACTGGAGAACTAGTAAAAGGATATGAATATGTAAAGGGGAAATTTGTAATTTTAAGTGAAGAAGAGCTAAATAATTTAAAAGACGAACACCAAGAAAAGAGTGTAGAAATTATTGATTTTGTTAACTTAGATGAAATTGACCCAATATACTTCAGTCGTTCTTATTTCATGGGTCCTGGAGAAAATGGGAATAAAGCATATGCCCTCTTAAGAGCAGCACTTCAAAATTCTGGAAAGATAGGACTAGCTGAAATCACCATTCGAACCAAGCGGCAAATGGCTGTTGTTAGGGTATATCAAAACACATTAATTATGGAAACAATTCATTATCCAGATGAAGTCAGAAGTGTAGAGGAAGTTCCTAGTGTTCCTGATAATGCGCAAATCGACCCAAAAGAACTAGCAACTGCAATAATGCTTATTGATCAATTAACAGCAAAGTTTCAACCCGAAAAATATATAGATGAGTATCGATTGAGAGTAAATGAGCTTATCCAGGAAAAAGTAAACAGTAATGAAGGAACTTCGTCTAAAGAAGTATCACGTTCAAATGTAGTTGACTTAATGAGTGCACTACAGGCTAGCATTGAACGAACAAAAGGTAATTCCAAGGCTAAAAATGACGGAAACAAAATTCCAGTAAACCCTGAAAATAATTCCAGTGTTGCAATACCAAAAGAATCAGATAATAAGAAGAAGACAAGAAATGTTAGGAAGAAGGCATAAAGGAATGATGAATTTTCATTCCTTTTCTAAAATCCATTCTACTGCTTTATAGAGAGTCGGAAACCTTTGATTAGCAAGGTTTTCCCCTTCATTGCTTATAAGGATAGTCTGAACTCCTGCTGCTTTACCAGCGAGAATATCGACCTCTCGATCACCTATCATATAACTATTTACCAAATCAATATCATGTCGCTTTGCCAAATCAACTATCATTTTAGAACCAGGTTTTCGACACTCGCAACCCGCACTTGGCATGTGGATACAATAAGCTACTTCATCAATTTTTGCACCAAACTTTGCTAAGTCATCTTTCATTTTTTCATGTATATTTTGTAAAGCATTTTCAGTCATATAGCCTAAGCCGACACCACCTTGGTTCGTAACGATAAACACTGCAAAACCAGCATCATTAAGTCGTTTGATTGCTTCACCAACACGTGGCAATAAATACATATCTTTAGGATTATTTACAAATTTTACTCGTTTGGTTAAAACCTCGTTAATAACTCCGTCTCGATCTAGAAAAATCCCATTTTTCATATAAGTTCCTTCCTATCATCCATCATTTTCTTTATTATGTCATAAAATAAGTAAAAAATTAAAAGGAAGCAATAATTTTAATGAGAGGAAGAAATTCGATGAATACCCCAAAACCTATGTTACCTACTTTATCTTACACCTTGCCAATAAATAAGGATTGGAACTATGAAATTAAATATGATGGTTTCAGAGCACTATTATATGTAGACGATGAAACCTATCATTTGACGAGTAGAAATGGTCTCTCATTTACTTTTCAATTTCCTGAGATAGAACAGGCCGTACGATTTATTAGAGAAGTCTGGACTGAAAATCTACCTTTATTATTTGATGGTGAATTGTGTATATTAGATTCTCCTTACAAAGCTAATTTCGAGAAAATCCAGTTGCGTGGTAGGTTAAAGAACACCAAAAAAATAGTTGAAACAATGAACGAAAAAAGCTCTCACTTTTGCATTTTTGATTTGCTTTTACTCAGTGGAATTCAAATAAATAACGATACATATAAAAGTAGAAAATTTAAATTGAAAGAGCTTTTCACAAGGGTTGGACTTCCTCTAGAAATTGAACCAAATTCTCCATCCTTTATTCAATATATAAGAAATTATGAGAGCTTCGAAGAGATTTGGAAGATTGCTGAGCGTTTTGATTCTGAAGGAGTGATTGCAAAAGAAATAACGAGTAAATGGGAGGAAGGAAAAAGGACAACAAAATGGATTAAAATGAAAAATTGGAAAGAAGGTACTTTTTTTATTACATCCTATGAAATCAAAAACGGTTACTTTCATGTCGGAGTGCTTCGAAATAAAAAAGTGTTTCCAATCGGGTTAGTATCACACGGATTTACATCGGAAGAACGTGAAGCATTACTTACTATAATGAAGAGTAATAAACTGAAGACAACAAATAATTTCATTTATGTTGAGCCAAGTATTTGTCTAGATCTCTATTTCCTAGAGTTATATAAAGATCAGTTACGACAGCCACGCTTTAAACAATTCCGCTTCGATCTAACTTGGGATGATTGTACTTGGGAGAAACTTCAACTTGTTAATACAAATTTCCCTAGAGAAGTGACCATTACAAATCCTACTAAACCTCTGTGGCCTAAGAAGAACATAGATAAACAAATGTATTTGCTATATTTAAGTAATATAGCCCCTTATTTGTTACCTTTTCTTGAAAATCGGTTACTAACAGTTATTCGTTTTCCTCATGGTATGCAAGGTGAAGCTTTTTACCAAAAAAACTGTCCAGACTATGCTCCTCATTTTATTAATACGGTAAAATCCGAAGGAATAAATTATATTGTCTGTAACAATTTTGATACTCTAGCGTGGCTAGGGAACCAGCTGGCATTCGAATTTCACATTCCATTTCAAACGATATATTCAAAATCTCCTTCTGAAATCGTGTTTGACTTAGATCCTCCTTCGAGAGATTATTTTCATTTAGCGGTAAAAGCCGCTTTAGTAATAAAGAAAATTTTTGATGATTTAAAGCTTCAGTCTTTTATTAAAACTTCAGGAAATAAAGGCTTGCAAATCTACTTACCACTACCAGAAGATACTTTTTCGTATGAGGAAACTAGATTGTTTACTGAGTTCATAGCCAATTTTCTGATCTCAACTGATCCGGAAAGTTTTACGATTGAAAGGTTAAAAAAGAATCGCGGAAAAAAACTATATATAGACTACTTACAGCACGCCGAAGGAAAAACCATTATATCCCCCTATTCCCCGCGTGGGAATGAAGATGGCTTAGTTGCAACACCACTCCATTGGGATGAGGTAGTTGAAGGTTTGTCTCCTGAGCAATTTACGTTAGATACAATCATAGACAGGATAAAAAAGAATGGTAATCCCTTTCTAGACTATTTTAAGGTAAAGAAAACTCAGCCATTTGATGATATTCTAAATTATTTAATATCGGAAAAATAAAACCTGAATGTCATCTCATCCATTATTTCAAAATCCAATAATTTCTCAGCTTATTTTTGCAAAAATAAGCTGTTGTTTGATTCATAATTTAACGGTTTTTCCTTTCTTGCACATTTCATTTCTACAACTGAGGAGAATTTAAGACAACATTTTCTCTAG
>JBFILZ010000073.1:0-13347 GCA_041611945.1 Bacillus sp. (in: firmicutes) | reverse complement strand
GAGACTTTTCATTAGTCCAAGAATTGAAAAGTATTCAGGAACAAAATAATGATTCGATACGGGCAGAACTTGGAATTAAGAATTACATTCGATTTTTATATAATACACATAATATGCTCCTTGATCAGAAAGCACCATGGTCAGAGAGGGAAAGTTTAATTCTAGAGGCAGAATCGTTAGCTGAACAGTATAATCATAACTTTCTCTTGACGCTAATTTATAATGCTATTGGGTTAAGTTTAATGGAAGAAGACTTATTAAGATCTAAGGACTATTTTTTCAAATCTCTTCATAATGCTATATTGATTGGAAATAGAAGTAATGAGAATGTTGCCAATCAAAACTTATTTATCTGCTATCGTTTTCTTGGAGATCTTCAGAATTCATTAGATTTTGCTGAGAAGGTAAAGGAATTAAATAGAAAGATGAATCATCAGTTTGACACAGAGTTCGTAAGTGACTTTGTTGAATATTATTTATTTATTGAGGACTATACGAATGCTCAAAATTTGTTGAATACTTTAAGAATCTATTCTAAACAAAATAAACAATATTTTGTTAGAATCCAAATGTTCCTGACACAATTTAAATTATATGTTCATGAAAAGGACTATATCAGGGCTACAAAATTATGGCCTGTAGTAAAAGATGTTTGTGAAACGAATAAGCTTGTTAATGAACTATTCCAATTAGAATGTATGTTTCTTCTTTCAACAAAGAAATACGATGTACTAATTCAAAAAATTACTCATTATCTTGAAACTCCTACATTGAGCGTAGTAGAGAAAATTGGATATATGGGGTTACTGATTCAAGGTTTACTTGAATCAAGCGAAAATGAAAAAACGTTAGAATTAATTCGTTCACTAGAACAACTTGTCTATAAAACTAAATATTTTGGGTATCTTGGTTATGTCTATTTATATAGAGGTATCTATTACAAAAATACGCAACAATATATTCAAGCAAGAGTGAATTTAACAAGGGCAAAAAACAGTTTTATTAAATTGACGAATGAGAACAAAATTAATTTAGTTAATTCATTGCTGCTAGATGTGAATCAGACAATCATGACAAGTAAAATAGAAGAACAAGAGCATATTACTAATATATTAGTTAACTATGAAATTTTGTTAGATAGTGTAAAGAGAATAAACTCATCTATTTTAGTCGATCAACTAAGTAAAAATATAGCGATTGTATTTTTTGAAAATTTCTTATTTGACAGGGTCCATTTGTTTTTTGAAATCGGTAAAGATGGGAGAAAAGTCTTGTCGATCAATGAACAAATTCAATTTATCGAAAATGTAAATATCGATGAAGCAATATCTAAATTAATTAGCATAGAATCTCAATCAACAATACAAATAGGTAACTCGACATTTTTAGGGTTCCCTATACATTCTAACCAGGATGAAATGGTAACTTTCTTAATAATTGAGATATACACTATTCAATCTAATCTTTCAAAACAAGAGATCGATCTTATAACGAATATTTTAGAGCTTGTTTCTCCTAAAATTGAAAAGGTTTTCTCCAATGAGCAATTTAATACGGATGACCTAACAGGATTATTTAAGAGGGATTACTTCCTAGGTAAACTTACAATAGAGTTTAATAAAGCTAAAAACTATAGCACTCATCTTTCGTTTATTATGCTAGACTTAGATGATTTCAGCGAGGTCAATAATTTATTTGGACATCTCGAGGGAGACAGAGTCTTACAAGAGGTTGCCAATCATCTTAGTCTTTTCGTTAGAAAAAGTGATATAGTCGGACGCTATGGAGGAGAGGAATTTATTGTTATCCTTCCAAACACTAGTGGAGAGTCTGCTTACCTTATGGCAAATGAGATTTTGAACGTCATCAGAAAAATAGAAATTAAAGAAGGAAAGCAGTTAACCGCAAGTATCGGTGTTTCGAGTGTAGATAAGGATTCGCCTGAAACGATGAATGAATTGATTAAAAAAGCCGATATTGCAGAAATTTTTGCTAAACAAAATGGGAAAAATCGGGTAGTGTGTCATTGGAACTTATAAACAGTAATGAGTAAATCCATTCTTAATCGGCATGTGTTTTAACACGTGTCGATTATTTCCTTCGTTGTAAAAGGTAATACGTGTAAAAAATCAATGAAAAAGAACCAAAAGTGTGAAGAGATTGAAACACTTTTGGTTCTTTATTTTTAGTTTATTCTACCTATTTCTTTGGACTAGGTATTTCACAGCCATTTTCATCACAAGTAATTCCATCTTCTGTTACCGTGGTTAAAAGGCCATCTTGTTGAATAATTTGTTCAAATGTTTGAATAAATGTGTCTTCAGACTGAGCCCCTGTAATCGCATATTTCCTGTTGATTAGGAAAAAAGGGATGCTGTTAATACCTAATTCAGATGCTTCTTGTTCATCTGCTCGGACTTCATCGCTCAGACTTGTACTTGCTAACAGTTCTGCAACTGCTTCTCCATTTAAACCCACTTCTGTAGCCAACTGTATTAAAGTTGTATGGTCCCCTATATGCTTTGATTCAGTATAGTAGGCATATAACAACCTATCAATCATTTCAATCATCAAATTATGTTTGTTAGCGAACATAACCACACGATGCGCATCAAATGTATTAGTTAATATTAGCGTATCCATTTGAAAGTCCAAACCTACTTCACGAGCCATTTGTACCATGTTTTTGGAGTTTGCCTTTGCTTGGTCTATGCTCATTCCATACTTCTGTGAAAGCTTCTCATATAAGGAAAGAGGTACATCACGTTCCATTGTTGGATCTAATTCAAAGGACTTATAAGTAACTTTGACAGGATGATTAATTTTCTTAAGTGCGTCTTCCAGACGCCTCTTGCCAATATAGCAAAATGGTCAAGCGAAATCTGTCCACATTTCAATTTGTAACATATGATCACTCTCCTCAAATTAATTTCCACATTAGTATATCCATGATGCTTGTGCTCCGTCCATTAAGATGCTCAGACGAATATTTATTTATCCAAGTATTCGTTTCATTAACAACATATTTTGAATTAGAAAATACTGATAAAGAAGCATTTTATTGACATACTAAGATATAAAATGGTTAGGTGGGAGTAAAATTTGGGTGAAGAAAAGAAGTTACTATCAATTTTTGGTTTAGGTGGTTTAAATGAAATTGGAAAGAACATGTATGTCTTACAATATAAAGATGAGATCTTTATTATCGATTGTGGTAATAAATTTCCTGATGAAAGTTTATTAGGAATTGATTTAATCATTCCAGATATAACGTATTTACAAGAAAATAAAGAGAAAATCAAAGCTCTAATTGTTACTCATGGACATGAAGATCATATAGGTGGTATACCATTTTTCTTGAAAAAAATTAATGTTCCTGTCTATGCAACGCGCTTCACCCAAGGATTAATTGAACTTAAGCTATCTGAGCATAAAATTCTCAGAGAAACAGAATTAATAGAAATTGATTCGAATTCAACTTTGAACTTTGATGAAATTGATATTACATTTTTTAAAGTGAATCATAGTATCCCTGATTGCCTAGGGATTGTTTTTGACACACCACAAGGAAAAATAGTGCACACGGGAGACTTTAAGTTTGATTTAACCCCAGTTAATAAACAATTTTCAGATGTTCATAAAATGGCTGAGATCGGTAGAGAAGGTGTGTTATTACTTTTATCTGAAAGTACAAATGCAGAGAGACCTGGCTTTTGTCCATCAGAGCAAATAGTAGGAAAGCATATAGAAGATGCTTTTAGTAAAGCGAAGAGAAAAGTCGTGATCTCTACTTTTGCCTCTAACATTAATCGGGTTCAGCAAATTGTGGACGCAACGCTAAAAACGAACAGAAAACTAGCCTTGCTCGGTAGAAGTATGGTAAATGTAGTTAAAGTAGCTGAGGAACGCGGTTATTTAAATATTCCTGAAGGAATGTTAATTGACCCCCAAGAAATCAGTGAATTGGAACCTGAAAAAGTTGTCATCTTGTGTACAGGAAGTCAAGGAGAACCAATGGCAGCTCTTGCGCGTTTATCTACTTCAAACTTTAGAGGTGTTGAAATTTTTTCTGAAGATACAATTATTTTTGCCGCAGGTCCAATTCCCGGAAACGAACGGAATGTCACAAAAATTATTGACCACTTTTATGCAATGGGAGCCAATGTAATATATGGATTAGGTAGTTCAACAACAATGCATGTATCAGGGCATGGTTATCAGGAAGATTTAAAGTTGATGTTAACACTAATGCAACCGACTTATTTTATCCCTGTACATGGAGAATACAGAATGCTACATCATCACAAATTATTAGCAGAATCCGTTGGAGTGAGCGAAGGGAATACATTTATCCTGAAAAACGGAGCTGTAGTCGATATTGAGAATAATGTTGCCAGACAAACAAGGCAGATCCCTTCGGGTGACACATATGTGGATGGAATGGGTGTAGGTGATGTTGGGGAAATTATCTTAAGGGACCGTAAACAGCTTGCTGAAGAAGGTATGCTTCTAATTATTATCACAATGAGCAAAAGAGAACGAAAAATGATGTTAGAACCTGATACCATATCTCGTGGTTTCGTCTTTGTCAAAGACTCAGGCGGACTTTTTCAGGAATTGAATCGTCTCATAAAAAAGACGGTTATAGAGTTTGAAGATGAAGATAGAATTCAATGGAACCCGATTAAACAAAGTGTAAAGAAAACAGTCGGACAATTTATATTCTCTAGGACTAAGAAAAAACCTATGATCCTTCCAATTATTATTGAAGTTTAATGAAAAGAGACCACTTGTAAGTATGACAATCGATCACAGTTTCCTAGCTGTGATCTATTTTTTTGCAGTTCATTTTAAGATTTTTTACTATCAATAACTGAATGATTTTTGCTGCAATTACCTGTGTATAGAAATCAATAGTAAGGTAAGGACTTAAACCACATTTATTTTACTTCAAGTAGTAGGATACGAATCAAATATTTAATGTTTTATTAGAACCAACTAAAATCCAATTGAAAATGAAAGTAAGGATCGAATCTCTTACTTTCATTTTTTTTGACAAAAGAAACCCTCATCCTCTACCCACTCTGCATATAATACTTCTTCAAACCTTAAAATATTTCTTTTTACTATTTGTTTAAGTAACCAATTCTCATCGAATCCAGCTTCCTGTAAATTATCTTTATCAACCTTCCCATCACTGATTAAAGATATAGGGAGAAACACCTGTTTTTGCTTTAAATCCATATCTTCAATAGAAGGAGTTGCATACTTCGCTTTTTTTAGAACACTAATTTTTCCGTTTGGTTCTAAAATGGCAAATTCAACCTCTCTAATTGAAAATACATCTTTTTCTTGTCGCAACATTTGTTGTAGCTCATTAATGTCCATTTTATTCTTTCTCAATTGCTCTCGATCAATATGACCATTTCGGATGAGTATAGAAGGATTTCCTTCGAAAATTTTTCTGGTACTTCTGAATTTTTGAGTAATAACAAGTATGGTATATATTAATGCTGTCCAAAAAATAACAGCATAGATGATCGTAAACACATTTACTTCAGGGTCATAAATGGCATTACCTACGAGTTCACCAAGAACAATAGCAGAAATAAAGTCAAAGGGTGTAAGTTGGGAAATTTGAGTTTTTCCTAATATGTTAGTAGAAATTAAAAGTGCTATTAAACCAACTAGAAGTTCAATTGTCGTTTGACCAATATTTTCCAAGATGAATTTCACCTCACTGATATCTTGGTTATTGTTTCCTTAGTCTTCTATTACATTCTAAAAACTTGAGAGGTTATCATAAATAAAATACATCTATCATGTGATACAATTGTATTACTTAATTTGTTGTGAAGTGGAAGGTGTGAGATATCTCAAAAGAGAGAATCCTGAAGCTGAATTCCAAAAAAAAGCTACAGTGACTACTAAAAAAGTTACGGTTTATCACTTGTTAAAAGGTGATGATTACCGATAAGTAAATATCCATCTTTTAATTTTTACGAGGAGCGAGACATATTGGTTATAAAACTAAACCACAAGCTAATTAAAGATATGTGCGGAACTGTCTCCTTCAAAAGAGGAGACTCTTTTTATCGTGCTAATAAAGTGACTATCAAATATATGAGTGAAAATCGTTGTGTAGCAATTGTTAAAGGTGTGGAGGATTTCCACGTTGTTATAGAAAAGGATAGTAAAAAGACTATTATCTCGACTTGCACTTGTCCAAGCCTTGATTCATTTAATAAGGATTGTCAGCATATAGCGGCTGTTCTACTGTTCATTTTTGAAAATCAACAAAAAGTAGATAATTCAAAATTAGTTGAATCACAAACTTCAGCTGATCTTGGATTGTCAAATGGATTATTGTCTCTATTTAGTGAACATACTAACCCCCCGTTAAGTAGAGCTAAGCTACATTTCGAAGACAGGGAAATGTTAGATGCAATATTCATATGTAAACCATTAAAAATACCGGAAGGTCGATACTTGTTAGCAATTGAGATGAAAATAGGTACAACTCACGTTCAAAATATCCGAGAATTTCTAAAACAAGTAAACCTCGGGAAGCCTTCTGTTTTATCACTTTCGTTTACGTATGATCAAACCCTTCATTGCTTTTGTAAAGAAACAAACGATGTTCTTCAAAAGCTTATACAAGTAGTGAGGGATGAAAGTATTTTTCTTGAAGCATTACCTAAAGAATTTACTGCATCAATTAGCAATCCTTTATTAATTATCTCGCCAACTTTTTGGGAACAACTTTTGCCACTTCTTATAAAAGTCCCATTAGTGAAAGTCGATTATGATGGTGCTATGTATGAGGGACTACAGTTTTCATCAGATGCCCTTCCATTGGAGTTCAAATTATTGGAGAATGAGAGAAAAGAAATACAACTCAAAGTAGAGGGTTTGAACCAATTGATAATATTGGATTCCTATGATTTGGTTCTTCATAATGGGAAGCTTAAGCAGTTAAAAGGGGAGGACTGTAAAAGACTATTTGATCTGAGTAGGATGCTTGGGGAGTCTAAAAGTAACCATATTCCTATCCAAAATGAGCAAATAGCTTTTTTTATGGAAAAAGTGGTGCCAGGTTTGAAGAAACTCGGTAAAGTACATGAATCTAGGTTAACTTCGAAATATTTGAACAAAACACCATTGATTGCCAAACTTTACTTGGATCGAGTGAAAAATCGTTTGCTTGCTGGACTAGAATTTCACTATGAAAATAGGGTGATAAATCCTCTTGAAGGTCGGGAACCATTAGAAGGATCTTTGCTATTTAGAGATAACGAAGTTGAGGATGAAATTTTGCAACTGATGGATGATAGCTCTTTTATCAAAAATGATGGCGGTTATTATTTGCATAATGAAGAGTTGGAATATGAATTTCTTTATTATATTGTTCCGAAACTTCAAAAGCTAGTTCAACTTTATGCAACTACCGCGGTAAGAAGTAGAATTTTCCGAGGGAATTCACATCCGAAAATTAGGATAAAAATGAAAAAGGAACGGACGAATTGGCTAGAATTTAAATTTGAGATGAATGGGATTCAAGATGAGAATATCCGAGAAATTTTAGTTGCCCTAGAAGAAAAACGGAAATATTATCGTTTGCGAAATGGGTCATTACTCTCCCTAGAGACAAGAGAATTTGAAGAAATCAATCGATTTTTACAAGCACTTCCGATCCAAAATGATGAATTAGAAAACGGGTTTACTATTCCAATTAACAAAGGTATCCAACTTCTTGATTCGGTCAATGAGCATAGTGTATTCAAATTAGAAGAATCATTTCAAAAGTTTTTAGATGATCTTCAGAATATTGGAAGTTTGGAGTTCCAAGTACCTAGTGGGTTAGATTATATTTTACGAGACTACCAAAAAACAGGATATAAATGGATGAAAACTCTTGCTCACTATGGCTTCGGTGGGGTTCTCGCTGATGATATGGGACTAGGGAAATCAATACAATCCATTTCATATATATTATCGGAACTATCTGAAATTAGAGAAAATAAACTACCAGTTCTTATTGTTTGCCCTTCATCTTTGACGTATAATTGGTCCAATGAATTCATGAAATTCACACCAGAAGTAGAATCAATTGTTATTGATGGGAATAGACAAGAGAGAATTCAAATTCATAAGGAAATCAAGGATATAGATGTAATCATAACTTCCTATCCATTATTACTAAAGGACATTGAGTGGTTTGAAAAACAGTCCTTTCACACTGTTTTTTTTGATGAGGCACAATTCTTCAAAAATCCAGTGACCAAAACGGCACGAACAGTAAAGAAAATCAAGGCAAAATATCGTTTTGCCCTAACAGGAACTCCTATAGAGAATTCAATTGAGGAATTATGGTCCATATTCCACGTTGTATTCCCTGAGTTATTCGGGAATTTAAAGGATTTTAGTAACATCACAAGAAAAACCATCGCTAAACGTATCTCACCATTTCTACTTCGACGATTGAAAGAGGATGTACTTCCAGAGCTTCCTCAGAAAATGGAGTCGATTGAAACAGTGGAGTTACAAATAGATCAAAAGGAATTATATGCAGCCTATTTGGCGAAGCTTCGTCATGACACGATGAAACATCTTGATAAGGATACACTCCGTAAAAACAGGATCAAAATTCTTGCAGGATTGACTAGGTTACGTCAGATTTGTTGTCATCCAGCATTATTTGTTGACGGTTATAAAGGAAGTTCATCCAAATTTGAATTACTTCTTCAGATTGTGGAGGAAGCTAAAATTTCTGGGAAGAGAGTGTTAATTTTCTCTCAGTTTACAAAAATGCTAGGACTTATTAGTAGAGAGTTATCAGATCAAGGAATCCCCTTTTTCTACCTAGATGGACAAACCCCTGCTGAACATCGAGTTACGATCTGTAATGAATTTAATAATGGGGAACGTAATTTCTTTCTTATCTCGTTAAAAGCAGGAGGGACAGGATTGAATCTAACAGGTGCGGATACTGTGATTCTCTACGACATTTGGTGGAACCCGGCAGTTGAACAACAAGCTGCTGACCGCGCTCACCGCATGGGTCAAACGAATGTCGTTCAAGTCATCAAGCTTGTTGCCAAAGGGACGATTGAAGAGAAAATGAATGAGTTACAGGAGAAAAAGAAACATCTGATTCAAGAAATAATGGGTGATGAAGAACAGATGACCCGGTCTCTTACTGAAGAAGACATAAAAGAGTTATTATTAATATAGGTTCGTTTAATGTGTCATCTGAATTAATAAACGAGTTTTTTTAACAAATTTCAACAGAATCAATTTTCAAAAAAGAAGATATATTAACAGAATCTTTCGAGAATACATTGACACAATAGAACGAAACATGATATAAACATAATATGTTTTTAGTGCATAAAAGCGTGAAAGCGCGAAAGTTAAATGAGAGGAAGTGACTACCATGGAAAAAAGAAGAAAAATTATAGACTGTACAATCCGTGATGGAGGACTAGTAAACAATTGGGATTTCAGCATAGAATTTGTTCAAGATCTCTATAATGGCCTAAGTGAAGCTGGAGTGGAATATATGGAGATAGGCTACAAAAATTCTCCTAAGCTTCTTAATGCGACTGAACCTAATCCATGGAGATTTCTTGATGATAACTTCCTGAAAGAAATTATTCCAGTAAAAAAATTCACGAAACTATCTGCTTTAGTAGATATTGGACGTGTTGATCCGAATGACATCCTACCACGTGAACAAAGTCATTTAGATATGATTCGGGTGGCTTGCTATATTCGAGAAGTGGATAAGGGATTAGAATTAATCCAAATGTTCCATGATTTAGGATATGAGACTTCACTAAACATAATGGCATTATCTAGTGTTCCAGAACATCAACTAATTGAAGCATTTGAAATGGTCAAAGAGAGCCCGGTTGATGTTGTCTATATAGTTGACTCATTTGGTAGCTTAGATCCACTGGATATCGAACATCAAGTGAAAAAATTCAAAGCGATGATTTCAAACAAACAGCTTGGAATTCATACACATAACAATATGCAATTAGCATTCGCTAATACATTATCGGCAATGCGAAATGGTGTTGTTTACCTAGATTCTTCAGTTTATGGAATGGGTCGCGCGGCTGGTAATTGTCATACAGAACTTCTAGTGAATTATGTACAGAATCCAAACTATGAACTTAAGCCAGTTCTTAGTATAATTGAAAAACATATGTTAGAAATGAGAGAAAAATGGGAGTGGGGCTATATCATTCCTTACATGATATCGGGTTCCCTTAATGAACACCCAAGAGTCGCTATGGCTTATCGTGATAGTACAGATCGTGATAAATATGTAAATTTCTATGATAAAGTAACATCACCTGAATCAAATGTGGCTCCAGCCTCTAAATAGAATAGAATTCTAAATATCAATAGCCACCGTAACTCGATTTATCGAAATACGGTGGCAGTTCTTTTTTTATCCAGTTTAGGAGATTTCCTAATAGGTGGTCGAATTCCTTCTTCTTGCCCCTAGCTTCAGTAGGGCTCCCATGAAAAATATTCCTGGCTTTTAATCGCCTCATATCACTCCAATCACTACTTCAAACGAATGAGTAATAGATAGATAGTCAAAAGCTATTGTATAATAATAGCACCTTAACTTTGAGTTGGTAGTTCACATGTATCCATTGAGTGTTAACTAGGAGTCTACAAGGATATAAGTAGGAAAATGACAGGTAATCAGTTTACAAATTCAATAGTTGAATTATTTACTAAACTATTCTTGGATCCAATTCTGTCATATCAGTAGAATCATGGTAAAATAGTAAAGTACATCTTTGAAAAATGGGGGTTAAAGAAATGGGTAAACGATTTTTTCTATTTATTTTAACAAATATTCTAGTTATGACGACGATAGCAATCGTATGGTCATTAATTACTACGTTTACAAATGTAAGCAGTACGTTTGAAACAGGTGGTCCTGGTTTAGGGATTGATTACGTATCTCTAATGGTATTTAGCTTGCTAGTAGGTTTTGCAGGGGCTTTCATTTCACTTGGTATGTCACGCTGGATGGCAAAGAAAATGATGAAGGTTAAGGTGTTAAACCCAGATGGTCCATTAACAGCAGGTGAACGTGCTGTTGTCGAGAAAGTACACAGGTTTTCCCGTGCAGCAGGGCTGATTCATATGCCTGAGGTTGGAATTTATCATTCAAGCGAAGTAAATGCTTTCGCCACTGGTCCTACGAAAAAAAGATCACTAATAGCTGTTTCATCAGGTTTATTAAATACTATGGATGAGCATGCGGTTGAAGGTGTCATTGCTCATGAAGTAGCTCACGTTGCAAATGGCGATATGGTTACCATGACTTTATTACAAGGTGTGGTCAATACATTTGTTGTGTTTTTCTCAAGAATTGTAGCCATTATCGTGTCACGTTTTGTTCGTTCTGAACTGCAAATGGTTGTTCAATTTGTTTCAATTATTGTTTTCCAAATTTTATTCTCAATACTAGGAAGTCTTGTTGTAAGTGCATATTCACGTCATCGTGAATTTCATGCCGATCAAGGAGGAGCTGACCTAGCAGGACGAGATAAGATGGCCCATGCATTACGTTCATTGAAATCATATTCAAATCGAGCTAAAATCAATGACCATACTGACGATTCTGCAATTCAGACAATGAAAATTAATGGGAAAAGCAAGATGATAACACTTTTTTCATCTCATCCTGATTTGAATGAAAGAATTGCACGCTTAGAACAACGTTAATGGATGTGTAAACATATACTGTTCTAAGTCAATTCATGCGTCAAATGTTCTATTAATTGAATGATAGGATTATATAGATATAAAAGGCCAGACTTCATGAACTAAATGAGGTCTGGCCTTGTTTTTTATTAGTACAAAACTCTGATAAACTTTGTTGTTGATTTAAGCTGCATGATGTTCGCTCACTTGCGCCTTCGGTTTCTCACACCTTCCACATCAATCAACTTCTTACAAAACAACAGCTAGCTTTATCAGAGTCTATAAGGAAAAAAGATGCAATAGATTACAAAAACAAACTTATATGTACTAAAAAAGAATATTAGAATACTAAGTAATATCACTTGTCAAATAGAAAACGGACAGAAAAATGACTTTCAAAAGTTCTTAAATTCCCCTGTACATAAACATTTTCGCGTTATCTATTCTATAAGTCCTATCAAGCTAGGTAGAGTAGAAAGAGATAAATCAGGATGCGAAAATGGACCACTTGTTTTCTTGTGCAATTTTTATCATATCTTCTTTTGGATTAACAACAATAGGGTGTGTGACAAATTGCAATAACGGAATATCACTTTCACTATCCGCATAAGCCCAGATTTCAGTTGAAGATGAAACTGAATAGTTTTGTGACATTTCTAGCCATTGTTGTAATTTCTCCACTTTTACCTTTCCATTAATAATCTGCCCGATTTCCCCAGTACAAAGACCGTTGTTGTCGAATAATAATTCAGTGCTGATAACATGAACATCCATTTGTAGATTCTTTGTGAAGGCTTTTAAAAATGGTTGGAGCGCTCCAGATAATAAGATAACGGTATCCCCATTTTTTTGATGCTCCTTTAACTTACTTACTAGGTCTCTATGTATCTCTGCTTCACCGTACTCAACAAGCTCTTGGAAAAAAGAGTTTAATTCTGTGCTGTTTCTTCCTTTAAATGTCTTAGCAAATACCTTGAACAAATCATGCCGAAACCTATCCTTACCTTTAAAAACTCCCATAGTACCTGCTT
The DNA here is from genome assembly GCA_041611945.1 of Bacillus sp. (in: firmicutes). GTDB lineage: Bacteria > Bacillota > Bacilli > Bacillales > SA4 > Bacillus_BS. Next base: position 577 of record JBFILZ010000073.1, on the reverse strand, counting down.
TAGCTAATCCAATTGATATATCAAACCATTGCATCTTGGTGAAATTCTTTTTCCCGATTTGAAACATCGCTTTAAAAGAATTCCCTTGGTATAGAGTTCCATCAAAATCTACTGTTACAATTGCCAAAACCAACCACCTCACTTTTTGTAAGTATAGGATAATTCAGACCAATTGTAAATAAATTGGAGTATTGGATTCATTATCTTCTGTTAAAGCTCAATGTTGATTTTTCAAACAAAGTTGATTGAAGTGGAAGGACGCGTGACTCCTCGAAAATACTCCCGCATTTCCTTCGTGCGGTGAGAATTCATGGAAGCATATTCAAAGTCCTGTGGGACTAGCGGGACAGGTGAGACCTGAAGGTGCTATCGCCGAGGGGCTCACCGCCCGCCCCGCGGAAAGTGAGTGTTCTGGAACGAAGATCCCCTTATTTTCAGGGTAGCCTTTTATTTAGTTCATTTTTAACTTTTTTCAAAAAATTAACGTGTATATGTAAAATTAATGTCTAGTACCTGTTACTAATACTTGGTATAGTGATGAATTCACAGTATAATAAAAGTAATCTGATTATTAAGG
>JBFILZ010000072.1:0-13458 GCA_041611945.1 Bacillus sp. (in: firmicutes) | reverse complement strand
AAGTGTATAACGAAAAAAAGAGACCGAACAAATTCAATCAGCAATAGCCATTGAATGTTTAGGCCTCAGTACTCACACAAATACGTTAACTTAATTTGAGTTACCAAATTATTCACTTATTTAAAGGCAATAGCAGCCTTAACTGCTTTTTTCCAGCCACTATATAACTCTTCTCGTTTTATCTCTTCAAGTAATGGAGTGAAACAAGTTTCCATTGACCATCCCTTTGAGATTTCGACCTGACTATTCCAAAACCCTACAGCTAATCCAGCCAAAAAAGCAGCTCCTAATGCAGTTGTTTCGTTAATTTTAGGCCTCTCAACAGGAACATTTAAAATGTCACTTTGAAACTGCATGAGGAAGTTATTCTTTACTGCTCCCCCATCAACCCTTAATGCCTTCAATGATATACCGGAAATTAACTCCATTTCATTTATTACGTCCTTGGTTTGGTAAGCTAATGACTCTAGTGTCGCACGAATAAAGTGTTCTTTTGATGTACCTCGTGTTATACCAAATACAGCACCCTTTACATCACTATCCCAATAGGGTGTTCCAAGTCCAACAAATGCGGGAACCACATATACACCTTCTGTTGTATCAACTCTCTTAGCAAAGTCTTCGCTGTCTTTCGCTTCCTTAATCATCCTTAAACCATCTCGAAGCCATTGAACAGCAGAGCCTGCAACAAATATACTTCCTTCAAGAGCATACTCAACCTTTCCATTTATCCCCCAAGCAATGGTAGTTAACAAGCCTTTGTCGTTCTTTACAGCTTCTTCACCAGTGTTCAATAGCATAAAACATCCAGTACCATATGTGTTTTTTGCCATACCAGGTTCAAAACAACCTTGCCCAAATAATGCAGCCTGTTGATCACCAGCTGCGCCAGCAATAGGAATACTTTGGCCAAAAAAGTTAGCAGCCTTAGTATGTCCGTATACCTCGGATGAAGGACGAACCTTTGGTAATAAGGATTTAGGAATATTCAAAAGAGAGAGTAGCTCTTCATCCCACTTTAGATCATATATATTAAACATTAATGTACGAGAAGCATTTGAATAATCTGTTACGTGGGTTTTCCCACCTGTTAACTTCCAAATTAGCCATGTATCAATAGTTCCGAATAATAATTCTCCACGCTCTGCCTTCTCTCTAGCGCCATCGACATGATCCAATATCCACTTTACCTTAGTACCCGAAAAATAGGCATCAAGTAACAATCCTGTTTTCTCGCGAAATAATGAATTATATCCCTTTTCTTTTAACTCCTCACAAATAGACGCAGATTGTCTTGACTGCCAGACAATCGCATGATAAATTGGTTTTCCTGTTAACTTATCCCACAATACTGTAGTTTCACGCTGATTCGTAATCCCAATACCCGCAATTTGTTCAGCCTTAATATCGGCATCTGCTAAACAAGATGCAATAACAGAAACAATAGATTGCCATATTTCTTCAGCATCATGCTCGACCCATCCTGGCTGGGGGAAATGTTGGTTGAATTCCTGCTGAGCAATCTGTACAATTTCACGCTTCTTATTAAAAAGAATAGCTCGAGAGCTCGTTGTACCTTGATCCAAGGATAAAATATATTTTTCCAATGTTGTTTATCTCCTTACCAGTTATTTGGGTGAACTAGCAATCTATAAATCATGGACATTTTACGAACTATCCCACTCTAACCAAAAAGACCCTATGAAAAAATCCTTTATTCAAAGATGTTTTAAGTGGGTCTCTGTATTCTCCGCGACAACTATCAACTTATCTTAACTATATTTTATAGTCCACTTTTTTACAATCCTTTTGTTTCCTAGATTCTTTTTTCACTTTATGCATTCATTATTCATAAGCCCATTCTATCCTGACCTTTGAAACTGATATGCTTCCTGTATTGAACTTGTTTATTTTGGAAACTTAAATACCAGATATAATTTTGAGGTTCGTTGTCTATTACATTAATTTCTCCTAATAAATAATTATTAGCTTATTAGACTTTTATTAACATGTTAATTTGTGTGTATCAACAAACCAGCTCTTTCATACAAATGTCAATATCCGCTGCTTTATGCACTCTTATTTCTTATTATATATATTTTTATATGTACCAAACTTTAAACCCGAACACTTACATGAAGAATATCCCAATAGAGTTCAATTCAATTAGTTCTTAGTGAGCCCCCTTTAGTCCAATTCGTTGACTGTTAACGAAGCTATTTATAAAATAAGAGTACTTGTGAGAAAATAATTAATGAAGCTTCTTTAAATAAGGGAGGTGAAAAGGATGATTACATTTAATAATGTAACCAAGTATTTTGATGATGGAACGTTGGCGGTAGATAATGTTTCATTAACAGTGAAAAAGGGAAGCTTAGTTACGTTGATTGGTCCTAGTGGATGCGGGAAAACGACAACTATGAAAATGATTAATAAACTCATTCCTCTTTCCTCGGGTTCGATCACTATAGATGGAAATGATATTTCAACTGTAGATGCTGTTCAATTAAGACGGAATATTGGTTATGTGATCCAGAGAATTGGGTTACTTCCTCACATGACTATAGAAGAAAATGTGGCTCTTGTTCCAAAGCTCAAAGGGTGGAAAAAGAAAGACTATGAAAGAAAAGTAGATGAATTGCTTGATATGGTAGGGTTAGAACCTACTATATATAAAAAAAGGTATCCATTGGAACTAAGTGGGGGACAACAACAGAGAATAGGTGTCATTAGAGCTCTTGCCGGAGAACCACCAATCATATTAATGGATGAGCCTTTCAGTGCACTTGACCCTATCAGCAGAGAACAGCTGCAGGATGAATTGAAACTTATGCAAAAAAACATCCGAAAAACGATTGTTTTTGTAACTCATGATATGGATGAGGCATTAAAGATTGCAGATGATATTGTCGTCATGAAGAATGGTTCCATCCAACAAATCTCATCCCCTACAAACCTAGTTCAAAACCCAATTAATGAGTTCGTTCATACCTTTATTGGGGTAGAGAGAATGAAGCAAGCGTCCAATCGACCAGAAGGAAATAGTGCCGATTTTATCATGACCCCTTGGGTGACAAATCAAATTCTAGGAGATAGTCCAACCCTACCTTACCAATCAACCTTAAAAGAAGTAGCGCGGGTTATGTTACTTAAAAAGACTGAATCGATTATACTTATAGACGAAAATGGCCAACCAAAAGGAATAGTCGAGAAAAACCACTTGCTTAAAGAGCTGGCGGGTATTCAAGAGGAGGTACAGTAGATGGGTACCATACAAGTCTTTATTGATACAATCATAACTAGACAAGATTTACTATTCGAAAGAACATTCGAACACCTTTACATATCATTTTTAGCCATACTTATCGCTGTATCCATTTCTTTACCTCTTGGTATCTATATATCTAGAAATAGAAAAGTGGCGGAGTTGTATATCGGAATTACCGCAGTCCTTCAAACAATACCTAGCCTTGCTCTTTTCGGTTTCCTCGTTCCACTTTTAGGAATAGGAACGGGCACTGCACTAGTTGCTCTTATTATTTATGCGCTTCTACCTATCCTCCGAAATACATATACTGGTATAACCGAAGTGGATGAAGGTATTATAGAAGCCGGGGAAGGGATGGGAATGACATCTAGACAAATTCTTTGGAAAATACAATTACCACTTTCCTTGCCTTTTATGATGGCTGGTATAAGGACTGCCACAGTATTAACGGTAGGAGTAGCTACTCTCGCTACCTTTGTGGGAGCAGGAGGATTGGGAGACGTAATTTGGCGTGGGCTTCAATCCTGGAATAATAGTTTAGTGTTAGCAGGAGCTATTCCTGTTGCATTGATGGCCCTATTTTTTGATTTTGTTTTAAAACTAGTAGAGAAGAAGGTAACGCCAAAAGGAATCAAGTCTTAATAGAGGAGCTAATAAAAATGACAAAAAAGAAACTTTTGATAGCTATATTTATCATCTTCCCCTTAATACTTGCAGCTTGTGGAGGAAATGATAACGGAAATCCGACGGATAAACCAATTGTGGTGTCAGGCAAGAATTGGACTGAACAATATATCCTTTCACAATTGTTAGCAATTTATATTGAGGAAAAAACGGACTACACTGTAGACCTACAAGATGGATTAGGGGAAGTTGCAATTTTGACTCCGGCTCTTGAAAAAGGGGACATTGATCTATATGTAGAATATACCGGGACTGGTTTAGAAGCTGTTTTAAATGAACAAGCCGAACCAGGAGAGTCTAGTGAAAGTATCTTAAACAGAGTAAGAGAAGGGTATGAAAAACGTTTCGGTGCGACTTGGCTAAAGCCATTAGGTTTTGAAAACAACTATACACTTGCTTATACAACTGACGCAGACTTTGAAGCAGAAACGTACTCTGACATTGCAGCCCTATCTTCAGACCTTTCATTTGGAGCTCCTCATGCTTTTTACGAACGTCAAGGAGACGGATATGATGCTTTCTCAAAAGCATATGGCTTTAAATTCTCTCCTACCGAAAGTTTTGACCCAAATGTTATGTACCAAGCTTTAATCAATGGAGATGTTGATGTAATCCCAGCCTTTACGACAGACGGTCGAATTGAAAGATCAAACCTCCAAACAACTGTAGATGATCTTGGATTCTTCCCTCGATATGACGCAGCCATTATTATAAGACAAGAAGTGCTTGCTCAATATCCTGACCTTGAAGAAACACTCAACACTCTAGCGGGAAAAATCACAGAATCAGATATGCAGCAAATGAATGCTCGTGTTGACATTGACGGTGAAGAATATAAAACTGTTGCAAGAGAATTTCTACTTACTAAAGGATTAATTTCTGAATAAAAAATTTGAAAAGATAGAAGATTTTAAATAAAAGGAGCCGAGCCTGGGACATAACTCCTCAAAGACGAACAATATTTTATCTTTAAAAATAGTTAGGTTGTAAAAACTGGCTCGTTCCATTTCGCTTCAGACACTCGCTTTCCGCGGGGAGGAATCTGAGCCTCCTCGCTGCGCTGCGGGGTCTCACCCTTTCCTCTATTTCCCGCAGGAGTCGATTGTCTTCCGCTCCATTCCACTAGTTTTTAAAATTAGTGTTCAAACACAACAAAAAAATCCGAACTAGTAGAACGAATAAATTCTATTAGTTCGGATTTTTCATTGTATAAAATACTTATGTCCCAGCCTCTTTTAAACTGTCTGCTATAAATACGCTATATTCTTGCTAGGTACGTGCTATACCAACCGTTTTTCTAGCATTTCCCTAGTGAACACTTCCACCTAGGTATATCATCACTTCACCCGTATCCGAATTTCCTCTTCTATATAGAGTGGATATCGCTCTACGCTGAATGTCAATGGACTTTTATACTCACGATTTTTAATGTAAATTGTGTATTCACTTGCACTTGAAGATTGACTATTACTATGAAATTTCTTTCCTGTACCATCTGTGAATGCACCTGATAAACTAAATTCATTGAGTGATGCATCCGTGCTTGTGGTTGCAAAATTAACAGCAAGTGTATTTTCAAGATCAAGCATATTCGTTGTGCTCACACCTCGGAGAGTAAGTTGATCATCAGGTGCGTGTAGTAGCTTATTATTCTCTAAGCTCACTGTAACAAAGCTCTTTTCTTTATCTAGTGCCATTGCTTTTGAAAGCACAACATAAAGTTCCTCATTGTCTTGAAAGTAACTACCCGTTAAACTTATGGTTCTGTGATTACCATCTATTGATGATCCAGATTCTCTTGAGATAATTTCACCCTTTTCATTTTCAAGGTGAAGATCCACTAGGCCAAGAATTTCCTTACTGTTCTCTTCATTATATTTTAGATAAAGAACATGACGAGTTGGAAAAGATACTAGCTTTTCAAAATGAATCTGTTGGTCATCTATAAATTGTGTTTGATCAATAGTGTATTCTTCACTCAATAATATTTTTTCTAAGTCCACAGGAAATGTCACTGTCAATGGTTTTGTTAACACTATAGTCTCTCCTGTTGTTGTTTCATCATAATTATACTCAACCAATTCTATCTGAATAGTCATTGCATCAGTAAACTCTTGATCTTCATTCCAAGCAAAATCTAATCTTGCTGATCCCTTTTTATCCTTAATAGCCACCCTTCCATAGTTAAGTGAATAATTTTGAAGAATCTCTTCTTTATTGTCTTTAAGTTTTATTGAATTAAATCCAATTTCTTCATACTCTTCCGTTGTTTCAACGGAAGTAAATAGGATTAATCGCTGCTTATCTATAATAATATTGTCAATTGTGAAAGTGATGCCATCTTTGGTATCAGATTTATTGATAATTTGGACATATTTATTTTCTATCGCATTATGTAGTCCTTGATCATCGTTTACCAATTTAACAATATTCTTCATCCATGGAATATCACCTGCCATCTGACTAAATCCAGGAATATAATTAACAGACAGCACAAAAAGCAAAAATAATGCTGCAACAGACAATCCAGAATGCTTTACAACTTCCCATCTTCTCTTATGACGTCGGCCCCTTTCGAAACCCTGATGTATTTGCTGGTCAAGAACATCCGGTAGTGGTTGATTTTTGAATTCAAGCAATTCTTTCATCATCATTTCTTCATCATGATTTGAACTCATTTTGTGCCAGTCCCCCTTCCTTCACAAACTCTCTTAATATCTTAAGTGCTCTATTCAAATGAGTTTTAACCGTTCCAATAGGCATCTTTAAGCTTGCTGCAATTTCAGCTAAGGTCAAATCTTGTTGATATTTAAGAATAATAATCGTTTGAAAATTGGGTTGCAGTGTCTGGAGTGCTTCCGAAACAAAAAGTGAAGTGCTTGGATCTTCAACTACCTGTATATAATCTAGTTGACTATCATTATTTGAAAAACGTTTATGTTTTTTAATTTCATCTAAACAATAATTAATCGTAATTCGTGTTAGCCAGGCTTTTAATGCAGATTCTTTTTTCACCTTATGAATATTTTTGTACGCACGAAACGTAACTTCTTGGACCGCTTCAATCGCTTGTTCACTATTTTTAAAATACGTGAGAGCGGTGTAATAAATGACTTGCTTGTATTCCTGCATCATCTCTATAAAAGCTTTTTCATCGCGTTTCCGCACCTTATTAAAGGTATTCTCCCCCATATGGCACCTCCTTGTTTCAAAACTAACTACTATAAAGACATAATTATATACCAAACGGTTTCAGTTTTTTAAAATAAAGACTCTGTTAAAGCTCCCTGTTGATTTTCCAAGGAGTTGATTTAAGTGGAAGGGGTGAGACACGGAAGGCGCAAGAGCCGAGTTAGCTTACCACCCTCCCCGCGGAAAGCGAACATCCTGCAGCTGAAATCAACAACAACGTTCAACAATAAAAAACTGCCACCCTCAAATCTTGCTAAAGTTAACTTTAGCGGTATTGGGGAGTGACAGGCATGAATCCTATATTCAATATTTGATGTGGTATTTATGTGTTTCGGGGATTATTATAAACAGCGGGAAACAACACCTAACCCTATTTCTTTCTAATAAATACAACCTTAAGATAATTTCCTTCTTTAAATTGCTTTATCGTTTGGAAATCTTGAGGAAGAGAAAATTCCTCTTCTATGCTATATTTTCCATTTGATTCTTTGAATGCAGCATCAATAAATCCTTTGAATTTCTTCATATCAAATGTGGCGCAATTTGTTGACGCAACTAGTAACCCATTATCCTCAGTAATGGCTATCGCTTCTTTTAGCAGATTTTTATAGTCCTTTGCTGCACTGAAGGTGTATTTCTTCGACCTTGCAAAACTAGGAGGATCGAGAATGACCATATCAAATGATAGCTTTTTCTTTACTGCGTATTTAAAATAATTAAAAACATCTTCGACAATAATATCCTGGGCTTCATAATCAATTCCGTTTACACTAAACTGTTCAATTGTCCTGTTTAAACTCCGATTGGCAAGGTCAACACTTGTTGTTTTTGTAGCCCCACCTAATGCTGCAAAAACAGAAAATGCACCTGTATATGAAAATGTATTTAGAACTGTTTTTCCTTTTGCATATTTATCACGAATCGTCTTTCTTACTTCACGTTGATCTAGAAAAACACCGACCATTGCCTCTTCATTTATATATACTGCAAAATTAACTCCATTTTCCTTCACTATAATAGGAAACTGACCTCTTTCACCATTCACAAATCCATCATCCTCAACATTTTGTTCCTCAGTTTGAAAACGTTTTTTTTGATAAATTGCTTTATAGTCAACTAACTTTTCAAGTGAAGCAAGCACATAGTCAGTAAAGGAATAAATCCCTTTACTATACCAATTTATTAAATAATAACCATCAAAATAATCAATAGTTAAGCCACCGATTCCATCACCTTCAGCATTAAAAATACGAAATGCGTTGGTTTCTTTGTCATTAAATAGAGAGCGTCTTTTGTCTAACGCAGATCCAATCCTTTTCTCAAAGAATAATTGGTCTATTTTTTCTTGTTCATTTTGGGTGAGAATCCAGCCATCCCCTTTATTTTGTTTACCAAAATATCCTTTCCCTATGAATCCATTGCTTTCATCTACAAGTTTAACAATCTCACCCTCTTCAGTTAAAGCTTGCCTATTAATGATTGTTTTTTGAGATATAAGAGGATACCCTGATTTATAATCCTTCACAAAACTCGACTTTACCTTTAAAAGAATTTCTGTCGTCATTTTCTTCATCCTTACTTTAAATTTATTGTTTCTACTATATTTACATAAAAAATTAATATTTCAAAATGCTTTGTGGCGTTTCACTTTAAGGTATTCAAATTCCACATTTGGTACAAGCCTTTCTAGTGCGAAATTCGGTCTTGTACTCCCATTCTCCTTAGCACAAACGCCTGACAAAAAAAGACCTACCCTTTTGGTAAGTCAAGTGCACGGTATGCTAACTGATACTTTCCACCATCAGCAACCTCAGAATGATATAAAGCCTTAATAGCAAAGTTTTTTTCAAGTTCATGTTCTGCCATTAATTCTTTCAATCGGAGCTGTAATTCCTTGTTATCTTTGATAAGTTGTTTCATTTGGGACTTCAAGTACTTCATGCTATCTTAACTCCCTTCAAACTTACCAGACTCATTTTCATATAATTGGTTCTTAGAAAGCGGGCATTCAATTGGTCTTAAAAATCAATTTTTTCTAAGTAAAGTCCCGCTGGATCAGCCATAACACCCGTTTGGACACGTTCCTTTGATTCTATAATAGATGGTATGTTTTCTGCATCAATTTCTCCCAATCCAACTTCTATTAACGATCCAACAATCTTTCTAACCATATTATAAAGAAATCCATCGCCACGAACACTAATTTGAATAAACCCGCCAATTTCTTCGATGTTCAGTTCATAGATTTCACGAACCATCGATTTCTTCTTAGACTTGGCATTAGAATATGTAGTGAAATCGTGTTCACCTATGAAAAATCGGCTTGCCTTCTTCATACTAACGATGTTCAATTTTTTTTCAACATGCATGCTGTACTTTCTCATGAAAGGATTTGTATGTTCCTCGTTCCATATCTTATAGATATAGGTTTTATCCTTGGCATTATATCTAGAGTGAAAACGGTCAGAAACTATCGTAACATCTATCACGCTTATATCTTGAGGAAGATATCGATTCAAATAGTTTTTAACTTCAGACTCAGATAGATTCTCACTTATTTTAAAATTGGCGATTTGAGCAAAAGCATGTACACCCGCATCTGTTCGGCTACAACCAATAATTTCTATTTTTCTTCCTACCATTTCAGATAAGACATTTTCGATTTTAGCTTGGATAGTGTCTTCACCATTACCAAGACGTTGCCACCCCTTATAGCGTCCACCATCATATTGAATCGTTAATTTGTAATTGTTCACTACATATTCTCCTTCATTCTAAAATTGTTTCATAACTAGTATCTCTAATATATGGATCTTGTGGATCTTAGTTTTCTCGGTTAAATCGGTTATTGTATAATAGAATGCTGCATGTATGAAATTCACAGATCTAACGTTTAGAATTCAGAATAAGTTTAACACCGTCTGGATGCACTTTCATTATTTAACAACTATTATTTTCATTCTAGTATTATTCTGTTGAATACTAAACTTTGACTGGGTATTTCAACGCATTTTTTTCCATTTTCTTATATACTTCTTCTTCTAAATTCACATTCATTTTGTCTGCCAATTGAATAAGATAGATCAGCACATCTGCCATCTCTTCTTTTATATTTTGTCTAGATTCAGCGACTGCTTCATCCCCACTTCTCCATTGGAAGTTTTCAAGTAGCTCATTTGCTTCCAATGATATTGAGATTGCTAAGTCCTTTTCATTATGATGTGGTTTCCAACCTCTTTCATCTCTAAATTCAATTATTTTTCTAGTGATTTCCTGCATCTAACTTCCCCACAATTCCTGCTTATTTCTATGGTAGAATATTTCCTGCTGCCCTATAGAGCTCATACCATTCTTCTCTTGTTAATTTAATTTCCGAGGCTTTTGCTATGTCTCTTAGTCGATCTGGATTCATGGACCCTACAACCGGTTGAATCTTAGCAGGATGGCGTAAAATCCAGGCAATCGCAATGGCAGAGTCGGTTACACCTTTTCTCTCGGCAAGTTCCTGTAACTTCGCATTGACCTCTGGAAATGCATCATTCCCCATGAATGTCCCTTTTATCATTCCATACTGGAAGGGAGACCAAGCTTGGATAGTTATATCGTTCAAACGACTGTATTCGAGAACACCACTATCCCGAACTACCGCTGGATCATGCTGCATATTCACATTTAGACCTGCATCAATCATTGGTGTATGCATGATACTTAATTGCAACTGGTTTACAATCAAGTCTTCCTTTAGATACTTTTTTAACAACTCAATTTGCATTGGATTTTGATTACTCACACCAAAGTAGCGAACCTTCCCGCTTTCCTTTAATCTGGTGAATGCTTCCGCTACTTCCTCTGGTTCCATCAACGCATCTGGACGATGAAGTAGAAAAATATCAATATATTCCGTTTGTAACCTCTTAAGGCTACCTTCTACCGATGAAAGAATGTGCTCCTTGGAAAAATCGAAGTATCCATTACGAATACCACACTTTGTCTGAATAATCATCTTATCTCGTACCGAAGGTTTCATTTCAACGCTATCTGCAAAAATCTCCTCTGACTTTCCGCCGCCATAAATATCGGCATGGTCAAAGAGATCAATTCCCTCTTCTCTTGCAGTTTCGATAACATTAGCAGCATCCTGTTTAGATAGACCAGACATACGCATACAACCTAAAGATATTTCGCCTACTTCTAATTCGCTATTACCTAATTTAATTTTATTCAAAAAGACACCCCTCTTTTATGATAACTATATTTTATCATTAGTAGGGTCTTAGTCATAAAATCAGGCTTGATTTTTTTATCTTTTTAGGATAATTCCATCAAACAAAATATTTAAAATCAGTGTTGGATTTGTAACTGAAGATCCTTGGGGCGATTTCTAAACATATAAATTAAAGACTTTGTTAAAGTTCAATGTTGTTTTTTTACGAAGTTGATTCATGTGGAAGGTGGCAGATCCATCGAAAATGCCATCCATTTTCTTAACGCTGAGAACCTATGGAAACACATCAATGTCCATTGGGAGCAGCGGTTCAGCGGAGACACAGAAAGCACAAATGCAGAGTTGGCTAACCGCCGGCATCAAGGAAAGAGAGCATCATGCAGCTGAAATCAAAAAAAGTTTAACATAGCCAAATTAAAAAGGATACAAAGTTAGATCTAATTTGGTTCTACGTGCACATGAACATCATATATTTCATAATTTTCTACTAGATTTTTCTCTACCTTTGTAGAAATATCATGGGCTTCTTTAATATCCAAAGTCGAATTAACAGTGATTACAACGTCAACGACGATGTTATTCCCATAACTTCTTGCTTTTACATCCTTTATTCTTTTCACTCCTTGAATTTGAAAAATGTTCTCTTTATATTTATTTAATAAATCTTGGTCAAATCCATCAGTGAGTTGAAGAGAAGCATCACGAAAAATACCCCAAGCTGTTTTGCAAATTAGTAATCCAATTATAATAGCTGTTACTGGATCAAGCCATGGTAAGTTAAATTGAGATCCTATGATACCTATCGCCGTTCCGATACTAACCCATGCATCCGATATATTATCCTTAGCAGCGGCCATAACTGACTGACTTTTTATTTTAAGTGCAAGTTTCTTATTGTATCGATAGACAAAGTACATAACTACTGCAGCAAATATTCCTGTCCATGCAGAAAGCATATCTGGGGAATGACTGACTCCTTTAATTGTGGACGATATTGCTCCTACGATTACTTGAATACCAACGACCATCATAATAAAAGATGCAAACATTGATGCTACCGTCTCTGCTTTCCAATGACCATATGGATGATTCTCATCGGCTGGCTTTTGAGACAACCTTAGTCCAACAAGGACCGCAATAGAGGCAAATATATCTGTAGTATTATTTAATCCATCGGCTCTTAATGCTTCTGAATCACTAATATAAGCTATAATTAATTTTAAGATAGATAGGCATATGTAAGTAATAATGCTAATAATAGCTCCGCGTTCACCTAATTTTAGATTAGAATATCTGCTATCTTCCATAATTTAGCCCTCCACTCTTCTGCTAGAACATTTTAACAATACAGATGCGTGTGGGTCTATAGCAATCTTTTTTTACCTATCCATATAAATCATTTCAAGGCAAAAAAGTTGCATTTAGGAAAGAGGCACAAGGGGACAGGTTCCTCGTTCCTCTCTATTAAGAATAGAAACTATATCTTCATTCTTTTTTCCGAAACTGCCTCAAAAACCATCTCATACATATTTTCAACACCTTTTTCTGATGCTTCAAATTTATAGGCATTCTCAGATGAAATTCCTAAACTGTCCGCTTCCATGGCTGCATCAATATTTGCTCCCATGAATATGAATTCCCAGCTATATTTTTCTTGCTGATGTTTGATTAACTCTTTTACTTTTTTATAGGTAAATTCTTTGCTCGTATTTTCCATCCCATCTGTTGTAATAACAAAGATAACTTTACCTGGCTTTTGCGCCTCAATAGTTTTTGTTAACCTATGACCCACATCTAAAATCGTCTTTCCAACTGCGTCTAATAGCGCGGTAGTGCCCCTTACATAATATTCTTTATCTGTTAGTTTAATATTTACCCCATTAACACCATTCCATACCACTTCGTACTGATCATCAAAAAGAACGGTAGTAACAATTGTTTCTCCTTTTAAGTTGCATTGTTTTTCAACAAATGCATTAAACCCACCAATCGTATCACTTTCAAGCCCTGCCATAGACCCGCTTCGGTCTAGCAGGAAAATTATTTCAGTTACATTCTTATTCATCTCTTCATCCTCCTCTAAAATGTT
>JBFILZ010000071.1:0-13693 GCA_041611945.1 Bacillus sp. (in: firmicutes) | reverse complement strand
TATTGAATTGTCGAATTTGATAACAGGGTGTAACTTCTAGATATTAATTGTTACAATATGGTTGAATTTTCAGAATAAAATATACACTTGATAAACTAGTGCTGCATGAAAAGGACATTATTATTTCTCTTTTTCTTTATGATATGTTTAACTATAGTTGTTTTTTTAGAATTTAAACAAAGCATTCTTTTATTTTATTAGGCATGAGTGGAGATTAATTGACGGCCAAGCTAAAATAGGTGTTTTCATTAGTACATGTATCCTCCTTTCTTCATAGGCTATAAGTGTAGTCAATAGATAGATGAAAGGAGAAATTAGCGCATGAATGGCAGACCAAATATGATGCCGCCCATTATTCACCCAACTAAGTGCTGTGTACAAAATCAATACTCTACAACCATAGTTCCACACATTCATCCAAGTCACACAACACATGTCAACCATCAAATGTATCAACATAATCACTATTTCCCTCATTCAGATTCAATGGTTAATGAAGTATCGAATCAACACTTTACCTGCCCAGGTCCAGGTCCAGGATTCGGCCCAGGTCCAGGTCCAGGATTCGGCCCAGGTCCAGGTCCAGGATTCGGCCCAGGTCCAGGTCCAGGATTCGGCCCAGGTCAAGGCCCAGGATTCGGTCCAGGTCAAGGCCCAGGTTCAACTCCAGGAATGACTTCTGGTAATAATATGCCTAAGCGTTAGCATGCAACAGAGAACTGGCAATTGTCAGTTCTTGTTTCTTTTTGGCTCTGTCAAAGATCCCTGTTTCAAACAAAGTTGATTGAAGTAAGGTGAGAGACTCCGGCGGGAGCGGCGGCCCATCAATCGTCCCGAGGAAAGAAGTGGTCCTGAAGCTGAAATCAATGAAAACGTTAAACAAAGCCTTTTTTTAGGGAGGAATTATCAAATGGTCAAAATTCTTGCTATTACTGGTTATAAAGCTTTTGAACTTGGAATCTTCAAGCAAGATCATAAAGGAGTTACATACATAAAAAAGGCTATAAAAAAAAGGTTAGTTCCTTTGATTGAAGAAGGATTAGAGTGGGTCATAATTAGTGGGCAACTAGGTACTGAGCTTTGGGCAGCAGAAGTTGTTTTTGAGCTAAAAGAAGAATTTACACAACTTCAACTCGCAGTCTTAACTCCTCATTTGGATCAAGAATTAAAATGGAACGAAACAAATAAAGAGCTTTATGAACTTGTTGTTTCAAAAGCTGATTTTGTCGATAGTATAACGAAGCGTCCCTATGAAAATCCAGGACAACTAAAAATAATGAACAAGTATATAGTAGAAAAAACAAATGGCTTATTAGCCTTTTATGATGATGAGAAAAAGGGAAGTTCGTTTTATATGGTCCAAGAAGCACGGAATAAAAGTGAAAGAACGGATTATCCAATCTTCTACATTACGCCATATGATATTGAAGATATCGTAAATGAGGACCAATATAATGAGTCCTCAAATTGGTATTAAAAAAGAAAAATTGACATTTATGCTTTTTTTTGAAAAAATAATAGTATATGATTGGTAAATGCTATCGAGGTGAATAATATGCTATCAGATAAAATTAAGTTAACAGCTAAGGATATACTAGAACAAGAATTTAAAACTTCATTCAGAGGTTATGATCAAGAAGCAGTTGATAAGTTTCTGGATTATGTGATTAAAGACTATGAAGTGTTTCATCAAGAAATTGAAGAGTTACAACAGGAAAACCTCCGCTTAAAGAGGCAAGCAGATGATACAAAAAGACCAGCTCAACCTGCGACTGGAAACACGAATTTCGATATTTTAAAGCGAATTTCAAATTTAGAAAAACATGTATTTGGAAGCAAACTCTTTGATTAAAAGATAATTGGGTATTCTTCCAGCAATTGATATTGCTTAATGTTTATGTATGTAATATACTAAGTCTTACTTGATCAATAGCGTTTGGGTAATTGCTGCATGCTTGTCATGTAGAGGAAAGTCCATGCTCGCACATAGCTGAGATGCTTGTAGTGTTCGTGCCTAGCCAATTCATAAGCTAGGGCAGCCAAGTTTACTTGGTTGACGGCAGGGAAACGACCTAAGTCCATTGGATATGGTCCGAATACCTTGAAAGTGCCACAGTGACGGAGTCCAGACAGAAATGTATGGAGTGGAACGAGGTAAACCCCACGAGCGAGAAACCCAAAATAATGGTAGGGGCACGTTCTCTAAGGAATTTGAACGATGAGAACGACAGATGGAGTTTCATCTGTAGATAGATAATTACCACCTGAGTACGAGACGTAAAGTCCGTCGCTTGTAGTACAACGGTACAAAACATGGCTTACAGAACGCTATTGATGGACTTCTAAAAAAGTTATTTTGCTCTCCACCTGGAGAGCTTTTTGCATTATGATTAGTATAAATAGTTATAAACTGAGTTAATATGTAGGTATTATGTGTAAGGAAAGGAGCATTGTATGGGTAAAGTAACATTAATTGCAACAGCTGCAATGGGAATAGAGGCAATCGTAGCAGATGAAGTCCGAAGCCTTGGATATGAAAATTGTATTGTAGAAAATGGTAAAGTAATATTTGAAGCTGACGAAAAAGCGATATGTCGAACAAATCTTTGGCTTAGAACAGCTGATCGTGTAAAGCTATTGGTAGGTGAATTTAAGGCGACAACCTTTGATGAACTTTTCGAGGGAACGAAAGCGCTAGATTGGGCTAGATATATACCTGTAGATGCTGAATTCCCTGTAATAGGAAAGTCAGTTAAATCAACTCTCTTTAGTGTTCCTGATTGCCAAAGTATTGTAAAAAGAGCAGTAGTAGAGAACTTAAAAAATACATATAAAGATACAACATGGTTTGATGAGAATGGACCTCTATATAGAATTGAAATTGCACTTCTAAAAGATGTTGCCACATTGACACTTGATACAAGTGGTGTTGCACTACATAAACGTGGATACCGCACAGGTCAAGGGGAAGCACCCCTAAAAGAAACCTTAGCAGCAACTTTAGTCAAGCTATCAAAATGGAGAGCGGATCAGCCATTCATAGATCCTTTTTGTGGATCAGGAACAATTCCAATTGAAGCAGCCTTAATTGGTCAAAATATTGCCCCTGGCTTCAATCGTGATTTCGCCTCTGAAAATTGGCATTGGATTGATCAAAATCTCTGGAATGAAGCAAGAGAAGAGGTAGAGGATCTAGCTAAGTATGATCAACACTTACAAATAATGGGGACTGACATTGATCATCGAATGGTTGACATAGCGACAGAGAATGTATTTGAAGCTGGATTTGGTGAAATTCTGACCTTTAAACAGATGCAAGTGAAGGATATTACAACAAGAGATGAGTACGGCATTATTGTTGGAAATCCTCCCTACGGTGAACGAATTGGTGATTTAAACGAGGTTGAACAAATGTATAGGGATATGGGTAAGGCGTTTAAAAACTTGCCAACATGGTCTGTCTATATGCTAACTTCACATCCTGATTTTGAAAAATTGTACGGAAAACAAGCAACGAAGAAACGTAAGTTATTTAACGGATTTATTCGTACAGATTACTTTCAATTTTGGGGTCCAAGACCACCTAGAAATTTATAGTGCTAGATAGTGGTATTTATTTCCCTCTGCACTTATGATTTATAGAGTAATGAATGATAGTTTGGATATTTAGGTAATAAGTTGGAGGGTAATGATTGATGATACGTCAAAAGCTCCCTTTTGAAGTAGGGAAAACAGATAATTTTTTCAATAAATTCAGTGAATGGATTGGGGATGTCTTTTATGACATTCTTCCAGAAGCAGGATTTGAACTTCGTGATGAACAAATTTTTATGGCTTTTCAGCTTGAAAAAGCTTTTAAAGAAAAACAGGTTGTTTTTGCAGAAGCTGGTGTAGGTACAGGAAAAACAATTGTCTATTTACTTTATGCTGTTTGCTATGCCCGGTTCACTGGTAAACCAGCGATTATTGCATGTGCAGATGAAACATTAATAGAGCAACTTGTAAAAAAAGAAGGGGATATTGCCAAGATAGCCAGTTATCTCGATATAATAGTCGATGCTAGATTAGCAAAATCTCCTAATCAATATTTATGCCTTAAGAAGCTTGATGATCGAATGTCTGGAGATACTTCTGATAAGGAAGAGGACCTATTTGATACCCTCCCAGGATTTGTTCATGATCATAACGGAATTCAAGAGTTCCACCATTATGGAGACCGTAAAGATTATGCTGATTTTTCAGATGAAGAATGGAATAATGTTGCTTGGGATCACTTTCAAGACTGTTTCGCTTGTTCTAAAAGACACCGATGCGGACAAACATTATCAAGAGATCATTATCGAAAGGCAACAGATATTATAATATGTTCTCATGATTTTTATATGGAACATATATGGACGACAGAATCCAGAAAAAGAGAAGGTCAACTTCCACTTTTACCTGAGGCTAGTTGTGTTGTATTTGATGAAGGTCATTTAGTTGAAATCGCTGCGCAAAAGGCGTTAACCTATCGAGTCAAAGAAAGAACGCTAGAGGAACTACTAACTAGGTTACTTGGGAATAATCTTCGGGAAGAGTTTGCTGAATTAGTAGAATTAGTTCTTCAGGAAAATGAAGTTTTTTTCCGGGATTTAAGATCGAATAGTACTCCAGTTACAGGATCGAATCGTTTGGAAATATCCTTTTCTGAGACATTACTTTCTGGAGCAAGAACCTTATATTCAAGGGTTGTAGAAATTGGTGAGGCGCTTGTGTTCGAAGAGCAATTACATACTATTAACCATTATGATCTTCATATTGTTGAAGAACATTTAGATCAACTTGAACATTCCCTACAAATGTTTCTAAAATCAGAAGTTATTTCATGGGTCGAGTTAGATTCAGAAAGCTATCATTTAGTAATTATGCCAAGAGCTGTTCAAGAAGTATTAAGCGAACAAGTTTTTTCACAAAAAATTCCATTCATCTTTTCATCCGCGACATTATCTCAAAATGGGCAATTCGACTATATATCAAAAAGTCTTGGGATTACCCATTCATCATCTTTTACAGTCAAATCTCCATTTGATTATGATGAGAAGATGAAAATTTTTATGAAACGAATAAATGAGCATACTAGTTTTGAAGAAAAATTAGAAACGGCTTTGAAACAAATAAAAAGTACAAGTGGTCGAGCTCTATTGTTGTTTACATCAAAAGAAGAGCTTTTGCAATTTAAACAGGCAGTTACCAATAATATAGAATACAAGTTTATGTTCGAAGGGGATCAAGAAATAAGTGAATTAGTCTCCATTTTTCAAAACGAAGAAGAGACAATTCTTTGTGCTGTTAACCTTTGGGAAGGACTTGATATTCCTGGACCCTCTTTATCCAATGTAATAATATGGTCCCTACCTTTTCCACCGAACGACCCTGTTTTTCAATCGAAGAGAAACGCAGCTACTGATTATGTATGGGAAGTTGAGGTTCCGTACATGCTCCTGAGATTGAGACAAGGGATTGGAAGATTAATAAGAACACATGAAGATAGCGGGATTGTAACAATTATGATGCCAGAGAATTTAGACAAAGAAATCTCTGAAGTTATTAACGAGGTCTGTCAGACAAAACCAATCTTATTGTAATAATCGTCTTTTAACATGAGGCCAAATAAACAATTCGAAAAGGGGGATGTATAATGAGTACCATTCAACAAACTGAAGAGCAATTTTTAGATCATGTTAAAAAAATGAGTTCTTATAACGAAGCCATTGGTTTGATTTATTGGGACTTAAGAACAGGTGCACCTAAAAATGGTATAGAGCAACGTTCAGAAGTAATTGGTGTATTATCTTCGGAAGTGTTTGCACTGTCGACTTCAGATAAGATGGAGAAATATTTAGACATATTATCAACGTCTGAAGCCCAAATGCAGATATCTGAAATTACGAAGAAGTCGGTTCTTTTATGTAAAAAAGATTTTGATAAAAATAAAAAAATCCCGGCTGAAGAATACAAGGAATATGTCATTCTTCAATCCAAGTCGGAGTCAGCTTGGGAAATAGCAAAATCCAATTCTGATTTTTCTGCGTTTCAACCTTACTTAGAAAAATTAGTAGAATTCAATAAAAAATTCATTGGATACTGGGGTTATGAAGGCCACAAATATAACACATTACTAGATGACTATGAGCCGGGAGTAACAGTTGAGGTTTTAGATAAAGTGTTTGGTCAGTTAAGGGAGAGCATTGTTCCCCTTGTTGCTGCCATATCAAAATCTAATTCTAAACCAGCTACAGAGTTTTTATATCAAGATTTTCCAAAGAAACAACAGCAAGAATTTAGCTTAGCTGTTTTAGAAGAGCTAGGATATAATTTTAATTCCGGTCGTTTAGATGAAACGGTTCATCCATTTGCTACTGGATTAAATCCTGGAGATGTTCGAGTTACAACGAAATATGATGAAAAGGATTTCAGAACAGCTGTTTTTGGGACTATTCATGAGTGTGGCCATGCATTATACGAGCAAAATATTGCTTCTGATTTAATAGGCACACCACTTTGTGATGGAACATCAATGGGGATACATGAGTCACAATCACTTTTCTATGAAAATTTTGTTGGACGTGATTTTAGCTTTTGGAAGAAAAACTATGACCTGTTCAAGCAACATGCACAAGGAAAGTTTGATGATATTCCCTTAGAAGATTTCTACCGAGCAATCAATGAATCTAAGCCTTCACTTATTCGTATTGAAGCGGACGAATTGACCTATCCACTTCATATTATGGTTCGTTACGAGATTGAAAAGGGATTATTTAACGACGAAATTCAGGTTAAAGATCTACCTGAGGTTTGGAATCAAAAGATGGAAGAATATCTAGGTGTAAAGCCGGAAAACGATGCTCAAGGTGTACTTCAAGATGTACATTGGTCTGGTGGGTCTTTTGGTTACTTCCCCTCATATGCACTAGGTTATATGTATGCGGCACAAATGAAAGAAGCAATGCTAAAGGACCTTCCTAACTTTGATGAGTTGCTCGAACAAGGGAATTTAGTAGTTGTAAGAGAATGGCTAACTGAGAATATTCACCGCCATGGTCGATTAAAAAAACCATTAGAAATACTAAATGATGTTACAGGTGATGGACTAAATGCCGCTCATTTAATTAAATACTTAACAAAGAAATATTCGGACATTTATAAACTAGAGGGATAAGGTACAGACCAATTCAGTTGAATTGGTCTGTTTTAAATTAATCATTTTTAAACAATACATACTTTCGCACTTTAAAGTGTCGGGGGACTGACCCCGTCGAATAATGATTGTTAGTATGAGAAAATACAGTTAAAATATGATATAAGCAGTATTTTTATCAATTGATCATTGTTGCGGAGGATAAGATGAAATGGAACTAATTGTAGATATCGTTTATAGTAATTTACTTTCACCGATGATATTGTTTTTTGTTATGGGTATTTTGGCTGTAATTGTAAACTCAGATTTAAAGGTTCCAGAAGCTTTTTATAGTGGCTATACAATGATTATCCTTTTTACAATCGGAATAAAAGGCGGGACAGAGTTAAGGGATATTAATTTTTGGACGATGATTCTTCCTATTATTGCTTCCATTTTTTTAAGTTTAATTATGTTAGCCATTGCTTATTTTACTATAAACAAAGTATATAAGTTTTCCGAAACAGATTCTTTAGCTACTGCAGCACATTATGGTTCTGTTAGCGCGGTTACATTCATAGCTGGTCTAGGATTTTTAGAAAAAATTAAGGTTCCTTATGAGAGTTACATCTCAGCAATATTAGTTGTGATGGAAGGACCTGCTATTATCGCGGCTATTGTGTTATTTAATTTAGGAAATAGAGAAAAAGGAAAAAAAGTAAAAGCGAACTTGAAATTTGCAATCAAAGATGCATTTTTTGGTAAAAGTATATTTCTGCTCATTGGAGGAATATTCATTGGGTTAGTAGCTCATAAAGATGGACTTGTTAAAATTCAACCACTATTTGGAGATTTATTTTATGGGCTATTATGTATATTTTTATTACATATTGGAATGGTTGCCACTCAACAACTAAAAAAGATAGAAGGCTTTAAGATTCGTTCTTTTACTTTTGCTTTTATACTTCCAGTTATAGGTGGAGTTATGGGTGTTTTAGTAGGATCATTAATCGGTATGTCGGTAGGTGGTACATTTATGCTTGGCGTTCTTACAGCAAGCTCGTCCTATATTGCTGCTCCAGCAGCTATTGGACACGCGATACCTAAAGCTAATTCTGGTATTTATTTAGGAGCATCACTAGGATTAACCTTACCTTTTAATCTGATTTTTGGTATCCCATTATATTATTGGTTAAGCACACTAATGTAAATATAGTTTAAACTTAATTGACCTGGTTATTAAATTCCATTGGACAGTGAGCTTTTTTTTCACATTAGTTTATGTTAAGTTCTCGAAGAAGAATAGTATTAGTTAAAACTATCACACCCTCTAATTCAATCAATTTGAAATGAGACTTTAATAAGGACGAATTTTAAAAAAAATTAAGTAAGAGAGGTAAGGGGAATTATGTCTAAACTTAGTGAAATATTAAAATATAACCATGAATTTGTAGAAAAGAAAGAATATCAACCCTTTCATACAACAAAATATCCGGACAAGCAAATGGTCATTTTAACGTGTATGGATACAAGATTGGTAGAATTACTTCCTAAAGCAATGAATATTGGCAATGGGGACGCAAAAATAATAAAAAATGCAGGTGCTATTATTTCACACCCTTTTGGAAGTATTATGAGAAGTATTTTAGTTGCAGTGTATAGCCTGAAAGCTAAAGAGGTTTTTGTTATAGGCCACCAGGATTGTGGGATGATTGGATTACATGCAACCCCTATATTAGATAAGGCCAAAGAGGCTGGGGTTTCAGCTCAAAGTATAGAGATTTTACAAAATGCTGGGATCGACATTGAAAATTTTTTAAAAGGCTTCGAAAGTGTTGAATTGAGTGTTAGAGAGTCTGTCGAAACAATAAAAAATCATCCACTCTTGCCTAAGGATATTATTGTCCATGGGTTAATAATTGATTCAAGTACTGGTGCATTATCAGTTTTGGTTGATGGGAATAAAAAAGAAGGTTTTGATAAAAGTTGTTTTTAATTTCCATTAAGGGTGTACTCTTTATAGCGGGGCAGTAGTGATCATCCATGATTCACACGTATGTCACTCACAATCCATTTTAAGCATCAACATATAAAAAATTAACTAAAGCTTTTTAGAAGATGAATGTAAAGGGGCGGTTATTATTATGTTTTTACCTTCTTTTGATTTAAAAGGAAAAGTAGTTGTGGTTACTGGTGCAGGAAGAGGTATAGGAAGAGCCATAGCAATAGGTATGGCAGAGGCTGGTGCAAATGTCGCACTTCTTTCTAGAACGGAAGAAGATTTGGTTGAGGTAGCAGAAGAGATTAAGAAAATGGGAAAACTTGCGTTGCCGATTGTGACAGATATAACAAATAAAGAGAGTATAGTAAAAGCACTTAGTCAGATTGTAAAAGAGTTTTCGCAAGTAAACATCTTGGTTAATAATGCTGGAATGAATATCAGATCTAAAGCCTTGGATGTTACAGAAGAAGAATGGCAAGTAATCATGGATACAAATTTAAAATCGGCATTCATGATGTCTCAAGAAGTAGGAAGACATATGAAAGAAAAAAACATTAAAGGTAGAATTATTAATATCTCCTCTGTTGCAGGCCATGTAGCGCTACGTACTGGAGTGGTATACGCAGCTACTAAGGCAGCAATGATTCAAATGACAAAGGTATTAGCACTTGAATGGGGAGGGGATGGAATCAATGTTAATTCAATCGGTCCCTGGTATTTTAGAACACCTTTAACTGAAAAACTTTTACAAGATCAGAATTATGTTAACGAAATACTTTCAGTAACACCTTTAAGACGTGTAGGTGAATTACCGGAACTTGTTGGGCCTGCAGTATTTTTAGCGTCGGATGCTGCAAATTACATAACCGGCCAAACCATATTTGTAGATGGTGGAATGACCATAAACGGATTTTAAATTTTGCAATATTGAACTGCCCGAATTAGGGCAGTTTTTCATTATATGTTATTTTGCCGTATGATGAGTAGATAGAGAATTTAAAAGGTACAAGGAGATGTTTTACTGCTCATATTAGATGGTTCTACTAAACGCGTTTGATTTCCACTAAAGGATGCTTTTCGCGAGAAATGCTTCTCTTCACTATCGAGACCAACCTACTTCGGACCATTTTCTTTTCGATCTCACCTGTCCCTTCATTCCCGCAACACAATGAACATACTTCAAAGAATTCAGACCTTACGAAGGAAATGTCGTTGGATTTTTTTAAGGAGTCACACACAGCGACTACTATCAACTCCGTTTTGAAATCACCATAGAGAATTAAAAGAGACTTTAAGTTACAACCAAAATAAGTTATATTCGGATGAACTTTCAAAAAAAAATACAATAAATATTCAGAACGAGCCTAGACAGGACGTTTTTCAAATTAAATTTGTTTTTCAAGAATCATGCCCCAATGAAATGTCACCATTCACTGAAACTCCCATATTCTATTTTAGGCGATTACCATAGAATTCAAAAGGAGATGGTGACATGGCAACAATAAAAAATTATTATGCAGGTTCAAACTCAAGTCAAGGTTTTTATTCCTTATATGACCAAGTAACAAAAGATCTTTCAAGACTGTATATACTTAAAGGTGGTCCGGGTACGGGCAAGTCAACATTTATGAGGAAAATCGGATTAGCAATGATCGATAAGGGCTATAACCTTCACTATCTTCATTGTTCAAGTGATAATAAATCAATTGATGGAATCATTATTCCCGAATTAGAGGTAGGCATTGTAGATGGTACATCTCCTCATATAGTTGAACCGAAATACCCAGGTGTAATAGAAAAAGTAGTGGATCTTGGTGCATACCGAAACGATGCCTATTTAGCACAATATAAAAAAAATATTATCTCGATTACAAATGATATAGAAACAAGTTATAAAGCGGCATATATAACAATGCAGGAAGCAAAGAAAATACACCTCAAGAAAGAAGAGATTTATGTAGCTTCGATGAACTTTGAAAAAGCAAATGGGGTTACAAACGATTTATTGCGTTCGATATTTGATCAACCATTTGAGAGAGAAGAAACTCCAAATATTACGAAAAAGTTCTTTGGTGCCTCTACTCCAAAGGGTGCTGTTAATTTTATTGATAATATTACTGAAGATACGACAAGAAGATACATCATTAAAGGAAGACCAGGAAGTGGAAAGTCTACTCTTATGAAGAAAATTGGGAGTAAAGCGGAATCAAGTGGCTTATCGGTTGAATATTACCCATGTGCATTTGATCCAAACAGTATAGATATGGTCATAATACCGACTTTAAGCGTAGCGGTAGTTGATGGTACTGCACCACATGTTGTAGATCCATTCCGTTTAAATGATCTTGTCGTGGATATGTTCCAACTCTGCATGGATACTAGTGTAGAAGTTACTCATAAACAACGCCTTGATGAGTTGAATGTGTCATACCAAAATAAAATGACACTTGCCACTAATTTTCTTAGCGAGGCAAAGCGACTTCACGATCGACTTGAGGAGTATTACATTCAGTCCATGGACTTTGAAAAAGTTGATAAAAAAAGAGAAGAGATTTTGCAGGAAATCAATTATTTAGCGTCTATTCATAACTAGATTCTTAAAGAATAAATCAAATTTCCATAATTTTTTAGATGTAGCAAATCAATATTTGAGTTATAATAAGTTTGCACAACAACAATTATAAATTCTCCAAAACGTTGGCTTCCCATTTCCGGGAGGCTTTTTTTTACTTGGCTCTGTAAAACTCAATGTTGATTTTTTCAAACGAAGTTGATTGAAGTGGAAGGTGCGAGACTCCGGCGGGAGCAGCGGGACAGGTGAGACACCGAAGGCGTAAGTGCCGAGTTGGCTCACCGCCCGCCCCACGGAAAGCGAGTGTTCTGGAACGAAGATCCCCTTATTTTCATGGTAGCCTTTTACTTTAAAAAGTGGAGATAGTTCTAAGGTCTATTTTTAACGCTGTGTTTCCGTTAAATGTTGATAAATTCCCAAGATTGCTGTGGAACTTATGATTTATCTATCAACTTGTTTATGGCATAAATTGCTTGCTCAGTCCCAAATCTGAAAATTTTTTGTTCTAATTTCATACCTACTCTCTCTAAGAGCCTACAAGAAGACTTATTTGAGGTTTGGGTTTCAGCAACTACTTTTGAAAGATTTAATTCATTAAAAGCAAAACTAATCATCTCCTGAACTACTTCAGTTGCATAACCTTTTCCCCAACAAAAGGGTAAAAATTGATATGAAATTTCAAGGTGAACACCGTCGTGGTGAGGGTCAAGAGAAATTAAACCGATAAAATTATCTTTCTGTTTTTCTCTAACAACCCAATAAAAAGAGTCAACATTTGAATTAAGCATTTCGTCTAATACTACTTTTATTGAATTTTTTTGACGTATTCCACCAAGAAATCGCCTTACTTCCGGGTTTACATATAATTTTTTCACATCATCATAATCTGATTTATAAAAGGTCTTAATAAAACATCTTTCTGTTTCCAGCAAATAACATCATCTCCTAAAAAAAAACGGTTTGCTCCTAAATTATTACATTATCCACCGCGTAAAATCTACTGATATATATTTGTACTTCTTAGATATTCCAACTCCATTAACGAAACTAGAGAATACTCTTGTAAAGCATTGGCAATCGGTTAGTTAAATAAGAGAAATTAGTTTTGAAGCAAGTCTCATATTAGGCTTTCCTTAAATTATCAAATCTTATATTCTAATTTCATTTTTTTGTGATCTAATACTTGAAATCAAGTCAGATTATTTTTAGATACTTCGTTGCAAAATACCCAAGATTCTCGGTCCTTAAGTCAAAAACCTGTGAAAAAAACCTCTAAAATATACATAATAAAGGTAAATATGTATATTTTAGATTATTTTGGTAAAAGTAAGGGTGCTATTAAATCGATATGATAGGTGGAAAGTTATGCCTAAAATTGCCTCAGTTGGTATTTGTGTACCACCTCACCCAGTAACTCAAACAACAACAACGGAATTTGCTACAGAACTTTTCCGAGAATCGTTTAAAGATATGAGTAGGTTATTATCTGTGTTTCAAAATGGAGAAATTGTAACAAGAAACTTAGCCAAAGATATGGATTGGTTTAAGAAAGACCATACATTTGAAGAAAAGAATATTGCTTATATCGAACATGCTGTTGAATTTAGTATCGATGCCATCAAAAAGTGTCTTTCAAATAAAGAGTATTTGTCTGGAGCTGTTGATTACGAAGAAATTGAAGCGATTTTTTTCATATCAACTACTGGTCTAGCGACACCAAGTATAGATGCTAGAATCATGAATCGATTGCCCTTTTCTCCTCATTTAAAGCGTGTTCCAATATGGGGCTTGGGTTGTGCTGGTGGAGCTGCTGGACTATCAAGAGCATTTGAATACTGCAAAGCATTTCCGAATTCAAAGGTTCTTGTGGTTTCTGTGGAGCTATGCAGTTTAACATTCCAACGTAATGACCGTTCAAAAAGTAATTTGATTGGTACTTCACTATTCGCAGATGGGGTTGCAT
>JBFILZ010000070.1:0-13932 GCA_041611945.1 Bacillus sp. (in: firmicutes) | reverse complement strand
TTTGAAAGCTGTGAAATACTGCGTCTGTTTTTTCTTTCAATTCTTGTGTAACAACATTAGGTAGTTGTTTTTGATCCCCTACAATGACAGTTCTTTTTGCAGCGGAAAGAGCAAGTGCTCCTGAAACTAAATCCACTTGGGATGATTCATCAATTAATACATAATCAAACAAGAAGTCTCGTCCAGATGATTGTTTAAGTGAATGGGTTGTGCTTGTAACAATCGGATATTCCTTCACTAGTGAAGAAAAGTTCTTCCACAAAACATCTTTTGTAAATGCTGGTCTTTCCGATCTATCTGAATATACTTCATATAACTTTGCATGCAAAAGTTGCATCGACAAAGCACTATATTCATCCATTTTTTCTTTGAATTGATACCCACTTAATTGGTTCTCAATTTTAGTAATACTTACCTTTAATTCCTTCATGCGACTTAAATAGAATTGTTGTTGCAACAGTAACCGTGTTGTTGATGACCTCAAATCAACCTTTTTAGAGTGGAAGAGTTTATATTTAAAATAAAAGATGATCCTTCTCCATATGCTTAAATTGCTATCAACTGGTAACTGATCAATGGCATTCAATAATCGTAAAGTTTGATTGGATGTTAATTTTTGAAGAGACAAAAAAATTGAAACATCTGGTTTTTCATCGTTCAAAAGGTCATCAAAATATTGATATTCACGTTCAACCGTTTCTAATTCCTGGCTGAGCTTCGCTTTCGTGTTTCGAAGTTCTAACATCTGGTTTAACATGTGTTGCATAGATGCCAAATTTGTTTTAAGGTGCTGGATTTCTTCAGACTTTCTCATCCAAGTTGTCATATCTGGATAATTTTCAATTTTGTTAAAGAAGGCAGTTTGCTTTTGCTGATTGCCAAGAGTAGCAACAAGAAAATGCAAGTCATATTTCTTAAGTTTCTCTACTACATTGTCTGTAGCCGAATTGTTATTCGATACTACAGCAACACTTTGATTAAAAACTATCGCATTCGCGATGATGTTCAAGATGGTTTGAGTTTTCCCAGTGCCAGGAGGACCTTCAATTATGCTTATATGATTTGTAAATGCATGTTCTACAGCCGTCTTTTGGCTTAAGTTAAAGCTAAATGGATAAATGTAGTTTTGGGCATGTTCAATTTTTTGAGGAGAATGTTTTTTCAAGTAGTGAGCAAGAACACTTTTAGGATGAATAAATTGCAGGCGTTCATATTGTTTTTCCAAGAAAGACTTCTCGATTTCATTGGGGGCATCTATTATAGTAGAGAGCATTTTAAGATAGGAAAAAGTATTTGCGACAACCGGCTTTTGTAATTCCGATTCTATTATTTGAATTGAATGACTTAGACATACCTTTTTGTAGCCTGATTTGAAGAGAATGCGTGAATGAGAGCCAAACTTTAAGAGGATAACTGCACCATCCATCAGTTTCCCACATACAAATACTTGTGAAGTGCTAACAGTCTGCACATTTGGTTGACGTAGCCATTTCACATTTTCCCTATTATATGAAAAAGTTTTATTGTTTTCAAAGGTTACATTAATCTTTTGTAGGTTAGATTGGATATTCCGAACAGATTCAGTTCGATCTTGTCCTTTTATTAAAACTAAATTTTCGTTGGGATTCATACTAAACCTCCAAATGCTAATGAGCGCCTATTGTTATTTATGGTAATAATGGTAACATTAGTAAGTTATAAAACCAATTGGTAAGAGTTCCAGCGTACCCCTGCTGAATTTTCTACTAAGTCATATTATGTAACACTTTGAATAATTGATTGGTGAGTAGAAAGTTGAATGTAATGGAAGATCTAATTAATATAGGCTTAGGCGTTTTGCAATAATTTTAGCTATATATAGAAGAAACTTATTAAATACTTAAAAATCACGGGGGATTTAAATAATATGGTAAAAAAATCACTGCTGCTGAAAGAGGGGGTTGGTGCTAAGCCTCTTTATTTCCACAGAATTGATCATAAACAAATCTCCTTTTATAAATTTTACCATTTCTGTTTTGTAAGTATATCTTTTTATTATTTAAAATAAGTATCGATAAGATGGTTTATCGATACTTAAAAATCTCCTTGACGAATTTGAATGTTATTTTTATTCATTAATTTGAGGGATAAACAATGGTAAAATTCGAACCTTAATGAGAAATAGTTTATGTAATAAGTTTTGACATAAAAATGAAACAAAGAAGAAGGAGAATTATATCTCCTTCTTCGCTACTTCACGAACCATCGTTTTTGGAATACCTTACTTACGACGAAATTCAATTATTTTTGCTCCAGATTATCTTTGGCAACCGTCGAAAAATCCTAATAGTCATCAAAGAGGGTATCTTGAACATAATGACTAGCTTTAATTTTTACTTCGTCCGAGATACTAAGTGACGTCCTTAATTCATCGAGAAAAGATTCTTTTGTGCGCTCATGATTGTAAAATGGAAGGCCAACGATACGATAATGATCATCATCTACTAGAAGACCACCTTCATCTTTTTCCCTAATTTTCTTCAGAAAAGCTTGTTTCCATCCCTCTTTACCATTATCGAATTGCCCATTTGAATCTAGAAATTGACTTCCTTTCGGCTCTATAAAGAATTGCCAAGAAACATTACCAGTTTCTGCATCATTTGCAAACATGACAAAGTCGGGCTCAAAAGCATTACCTTTATCAAAACTATATATTTTTATTGCTTTCTCATTACGAAGCAAATAGATATCAGTTAGTTTTGTTTCAAGCTCAGACATGTGATGTTTGATGGTTCTAACTACTAATTTTTCCTCGCTTGTACCAAAGTTATCTGTATAAGCATACCAGTCAAGTTTATCGATATCCTCAAAGATTCTGGTTTGAGTTAAGTCTTTTTGAGAAATACCATTCTCCTTGTTGCTATTCGAATCAATAACATACTTGCGTTGAATTCTCTTCTCGAAAACATCTTTAATCTTGACTGCTTCGAATTCCAACGTTCCTTCGTACTGTTTCTCAACATTAATGTACTCATCTGCAATAGCCTGCAAAATTGCATTAGAAATAAACAGCTTGTGATCTTGAGAAAGAGTTTTTACATCCTCTTCATCACCAAATATAATAACAGACACTTTGTTTTGAATTTCTTTCAAGAAGCCTTCCAAAGATGGTAGTCCGACATAAGATTTATGCAGTTTCTCAAAATTAAAATCTTTATTTTTTAGGTTTACTGCTGCTCTCAAAACATTGAGGGTGATTTCTTTTCCGACTTTGAACTTTCGGTTATCTTGTTTTTTCTTAACTTGAAAAACCTCTCTGTCTTCTCCTTCAAAAGCTGCAAAGTCGCCCATTCCAGAAGTTGGAAGATACACTTCCAATTCCTCTGGAAGAATGATTTCCCAATTATCCTGGAATAAGGAGACTTGCACTGATGTAAAGGAAGGCTTCTCAACTCGTCTGTTGACCCATACGACACCGTTCTTATAAGTGCCTGTTTTTCGGAAGGATCGTTTTAATTTGATTTGCCTTTCAACCATTGATTGGTCATCAAATATTCCGGATTCACGAAGAACTTGCTTCAGCTCAGAAATATACCTTGGGTTGTCTTTCGAATGGTAATGAAGTTGTTCAATCACGCGTAGTTGTGCTGCTTCATTATGGTCAAATTTTCGCTTGTATTTCATAGCTAAATCATTATTGATGACAAATGGATAGTAACGAGCTCCACGACCAATAAGTTGCTTCTCTGCATTAGTTGTCGCACCGGGCTTAAATCCAGCTTTCGTCGTCTTCCCATCACGAGTATCGTAGAGGCGAACGATATCAAATAGATTTAGTACATCCCATCCTTCGTTCAGCATATCAACGGCAAATATAGCCCGAATCTCATTTTTGGGATCTTCCAAAGTATTTAATTCAACTAACTTATCACTCGTCTTATTATCACTATCGATAAGCATTATTCGTTCTTCGCGGAAGTCTTCTTTTAATTCAGCAATTAGATTCTCATGAGTAATGCCATTTTCATCAAAAAAGTCAAACGCCTGTGTCAAAATACCATCAAGGCCTATTGAGGATTGTTTTTGTTGTTCAATTTGATTAGCCGTTAGAGCATCCAGAATTTCAAGAAAATCAGATAGATTCCCTGCGCTCTCTGTCTTCTTTTGTGACTTGAATAGAATTAGTGGCTTTAAGTTAATCCCATTTTTTAATGCGACTTTCTTTCTGAATTGACTGATGATTATTGCTTGAAGCATACGCACATCAACTTCATTATTTACCAGGTGGAACAAAACATCTTTACTATAACCATCTAATCGAAAATCTTTAAGATCATATTTATACAGTAAATGTTCTCTGTACTTCGCTGTAATGTCAGCATCTGACAAATCTATAGTTGCACTGAACTCGAACAGAGAAGATTTTTTTGCATTTCTTTGAATATTATCAACTGTCGCAGTCCAACTGGTATTATCCTTTTTCTCATCCGCATTGAGTCCGGCATTCAAGTGATGTGCTTCGTCGGCGAGCATTACAACGGAAATGTCCTC
This sequence comes from Bacillus sp. (in: firmicutes), assembly GCA_041611945.1. GTDB lineage: Bacteria > Bacillota > Bacilli > Bacillales > SA4 > Bacillus_BS. The sequence continues at coordinate 9,402 of JBFILZ010000070.1, read as the reverse complement.
GAATTGTTCATAAGATAGGCGATTTTCACGAGGCGTATTCAAGTCAATATGCAGTTGTTGGATAGTTGTAAATAAGATGTTAATTGCATCCTCGTTTGAATCTGAAAAATCTGTAACTTCTCGGATTTCTACCAACTCATTAGCAATCATTATGGAATCAGCAAACAAATATTTCCCTGAAGTTGAATCGAGAAAGTTAGCCCGCGTTTTTTCAATAATATTAGAATTATTTACAAAGAACAGAAAGTTCCTTTCACCCTGCTTGTACTTCTCTAAAATGATTGCAGCCATCATCATCGTTTTACCTGATCCAGTTGCCATATTAAAGAGCAATTGTTCGGGGTAGGTTCGATTTTGGCCATCCCTATGCGCATAATACAAATAGCGACCAATACCTTCTAATTGATACTCGCGCAACTCATGCCGAAGATTTTCAGTGATATAGTTAGGAACTTGATCCTTAAAGTAGTTTGCAAAAACTCCTAATCCCCCAACATATTTTTCGTATAAGAATTGTGCCATATCTACTCACTACCCCCATAGAATTGACGGTTTAACACTTTGTCTTCAGCACTAATCTCATACGACTGATCCTCAATATCAGAATAATTTACATACAAGTTGTTATTATCGATGATTTCGCGAAGTAATTGCTTTTGTTCTGCAAATGATAGTTTTTCAAATTCCGAAGACTTCATTTTCTTAGGATCAACTCGATATGAAATAAAAGATGATTTCTTCGCTAATTCGAATAGCTCAATTAGCTCGCCATCATCAATTACCCCCTCAATTCTATTGACAAATTCTTTTGCATCATTCCTAATTTTACAGTACACAAATGAACCTCCTCCAGTCCATCCTTGTATTTTAGAAATACCACTTTGATCTCCGTTTATAACTGATTCCAGTCGAGGGATGGCAAGCTCATCAATGTAGTCTAATTGCTCAATACCGATGTATCTTCGACCAAGTTTATGGGCCACCGCACACGTTGTACCACTTCCTAAAAAGAAATCCATGACTATATCGTTCTCTGAGTCAGTACCCATCTCAATAATCCGCTTAAGAAGTTTCTCAGGTTTTTTGCCACCTTTTAGAACTACTCCTCCTTCAGATGCGATTCCTTCATATGGTGTGTCAGTCCACATGTTTGTTGCTTGGACGCTAGGTACCATTTCACCATTTATATCTCTAATTTTTTTCTGATAAAACGCCATTTCTCGGCCTTTATTTACATACACATCATATTGGCCTTCTCTTCTCACTAAAAAGATTTCTCCGGGGCTTAATTTAGATTCATTCCTTACTTTTTTTATTTGCGCTCCTGCTTTATCACCGATTGCCACTGATTGAAATACTTTATCTGGATTCTTTAAAGCATATTCCGCCATCAATCCCAAAATTAACTTTTCATCGTATTTTTTCTTGAAATCTTGTAACGTCAAACCTATGTCATTAGCTATTACTTCCTTAATATCGACTATGTTCCAATTCTTAAAATCATCGTCAATATTCGTTACAACCCATTTGTAGTTTGCATCGTAGTCAGCTTCAACATATTGGCGTTTATACGTCCACTTTGATTTATTTTTTGCAAAGCCAATTATATATTCTGCAGTTTCAAAGACTCCAGGATTCACACTCTGAAAACCGGAAGGTGATTTTGTTTTTACTGTAATCTTATTAATAAAGTTGTTGGTTGTTGGAGTGTTAAAAATCTCCTTCATCAACAAGTGTAGTTCGGCAACACCATCATCACTGATTTGAGCAAAAATTGCACCATCCTCCGCTAATAGCTCCTTTGCGAGTTGTAGACGATTTTTCATAAAAACCAGCCACGTTGATAATTTGAAATTTGAATTGTATCTAAAAGTATCCTCAGACTTATTGGCGTTAAAATAATATGGTGGATCGATATAAATCAATTTAATTTTTCCTGCGAATTTTTCTTTTAAACTGGACAGAGCTAAAAGGTTGTTGCCTTTTATTATTAGGTTTTCATCACCTGAAATGTTTTCTAATTTTGAAACACCAGTCGAATCATGGAGAACAAAATTTGAAAAAGCTTTTGGTTCCATCAACCTGGTCACCTCTGTTGGTGACAAAACTTCATTGAAAAATAATTCATCTCGCTTCGCATCTTCCTTGTGTTGCCCACCTTCAAGAATACAATCCTTGTAAGGCCAGTTAAGGACGATTTGTTTATTTTGTGAAAGTAAATCTACCTCCCCCATATTTGCTAGTCCGATTTTTTGTTTATAAATTGTATAGCTGTCAGGTAAAAATGCCTTGTTATTCAAGAACTGAAGAAAAACTTCCAGTTTAAAAATAAGTCCTCCCTCAGTTAAAGCAAAAAAGTGACTCTTAATCTTTTCGTTTGATTGAAGTGCATTCAAAAGGCCAGCATCGTAATTTCGCGCAAGCTGGCCCACCAAGTTTTTGTTAAGCGTCCCCTCTACCACATATTCATCCTGCGAAAGCAGTAAATTTTGTAATTCTTTATTCACGAGAAAATCCCCCCTGGTATCATTTTGGTTTAATTCTGTTGCAATAGAATCGCATATCACACTCACGACAAACAGAATAATTTGTCGTTCGTTGACTAAATTCTTTTTTTTCAATCTTATGAACCACATCCGTGAATTCCTCAATCATCTTATCGATTTGTTGGTTATCTTTTTCAAATTCTATTATCGGGTTTTCGTAAGCGCTTGGATAGTAGAGCTTTAATTTTGAAACAGTGACGTTTTCCTTATCTTCGACAAGCCTTGCGTAGACTTGAAGTTGTTTCTCATAGTTGATGAGCAATTCATCACCTGGTTCAGGTTTATTCCCAGTTTTAAAGTCCACAATTTCCACAGTATCGCCTTTTCCTTTAATCATATCAACCTGACCATTCAAGATAAAATCCTTCATAGGATAGCTTAACTGTACTTCAGCTTTCCTGATATTTTTCCAAAGGTCTTCAGAATTCTCAAAGTAATTTTTGACTTGCTTAAGTGCGGCATTTCTTGAACTCGGTGCTAGATAACTATGTTCACTCAGAACAAGGCTCTGGTAGTTGTTATTAAACCAAGTTTCAAGATTACTAGGGATAGATACTACCTCATCCCGAAGAATCGCATCATGAATATCCTCAATTGTCTGATGCACTAGAGATCCAAAAAGTGTAGAACCGACACGTATTTCAGAGAACCCTAGTTCACGAAACATTTTATATTCAATTGAGCACCTTTCATATTTAGAAATGTCAGATGTGAAAGCGTAAGACTGCTTCAAATCTGATGCCTTAACTGGTTTAAAATCAAACTCTTCAAATGAGTAGTGATGGTCATAATAGTCTTCTAGGTCATTAAAAGCTTTCTTAAACATTGTACCCGGCATCGGCCAAGCGCCACGTGCACGAATTGGTGTAGTAAGAATAAGTAATTCTTCTGCCCGTGAGTACGCGACATAATAACGTCTCCAGAAGTCAAAAAATTTAATCCTATCAGTTGGCTCAAACGATTTACGATGAGAATAAGCATCGTATACTTGTTCTAGAATTCCTTGATTGTCATCTGCTGGCCTATCATATAGAGAATCAGTGAAAACGATTGGAAACTCCATGCCTTTAGATTGATGAATCGTCATAAATGAAACGCAACCACTCGGAGCATATTCAGATTCATCTTGGTATTCTTCAATGCCACCACCATGATTACTTCCAAAAAGGAATCTAAAATACGTTTCAAATAGTTTAGAAACGATCTGATCCTTCTTAACATCAGAAATGACATCAACATTTTCGCTCGCTTCATATTTTGCAAGTACGTTTGTTAAAATGGCGAGATTTCGTATTGCCCTTTGATCAGCTACCCCGGATGCCAAATCAGTATCAATAATCTTTCGGAAGTAATTGAAGCTAAACAGTTGATACAACAGTTGTGTGAATGTGTAATCCGTGTTTCCAACAAGTTTATCCAGCTCATCTTCTCTATAACTAACCCAATCTTCTAAATCTTGATCATCATCCATTAGTTGCTCGGCAATGTCCAAGCACCGGTCATAATAATCAGTTAACTTTTCAAGATATTCTTCAGGTCTATCAACTAACTCATCCGAATAGTCACCAAAAATTGAAAGCAATAAACCAATCGACGCCATTATTTCTTCACGCTCGAAGAACATTTTTGACCTTGGAGAATAAACTGGAATTCCTTTGCCTTCAAGGTAGTTCGCAAGTTCCTGAGTCTCTTTCTTCGTCACAGAACGGAATAAAAAAGCAATCTGATTATAGTTACTTATGTATCCTTCATCTGATAGCATCTTGATGAATTTATAAATTCTTTCATGCCACTGTTCATTCGACACTCCGGCAATTTTTATTACAGATGGTGTCAATTCTTTGTGGTTTTTCCCAGGACTAGGTACAATTGTTTTATCAATTCGAAACTCATCCCACTGAAAGTGAGTCTCTGAGTACTCCTTCATCCACCTATTATAGAACTCGATTATCTCAGGGGCCGAACGGTAATTGGTAGAAAGGTGGATAACGCTGCACTCACCTTTTTTAAATTTATTTTCAAACTCCAGTATATTTCGTATCGTAGCTCCTCGAAAACGATACATTGATTGGTCATCGTCACCAACCACACATATATTATTTGTTTTCGATAGTAAAAAGATTAATTGTTCTTGAATTGAATTGGTATCTTGATACTCATCAATCATCATATATTGAAAAGTGTCTTGATATTTTTTCAGAATTTCCGGATTTTCACTGAGTAACTGATAGGCAGTCAACTGAATCGTCGCAAAATCCAGTCTATTTTTCGCTTGCAATAGTTCATCGTATTTTTGTTTGATCATACCTAAAGCAACTATTTGTGGATTTGGATCCGTAAGTAATCGCTCAGGGTTTATTTTTTCTTCTGATAACCCGTTAACTAAATTTGCTATTTTACTGACATTTCTCCATACACCTGAGGTTTCACTGATTAAATCATTAAAGTGAGGCAAAGGTCTAAAATCATAATAATATCGCTGGTAGATGAAGTACTTTTGGTCAAAATCATCCATCAAAGTGAAGTTTTTTTTCAAAGTCGAGATAAATGCTAAGTTATCTCTTACAATTCTTAAACAAATTGAGTGGAAAGTTCCAATATAAACATCATTCAAATCAAAGTCAGGAATTACAGACGAAATACGTGTAACGATTTCCTTTGCCGCTTTTTCCGTAAAAGTAGCCATTAAGATATTCTCTGGTTTGACGCGATGATTATTCACCATATTGGCATATCGTTTAACTAGCGTGGCCGTCTTACCTGTACCGGGTCCGGCCGTAATCAATACCGGTCCATCTATCGTATCAATTGCCTTTTGTTGGTCACTGTTAGGAGTTACTTTTGCCATATCAACATCTTCTCCAATTTATTATTTAGTCTTTATAATTGATACTTCGTCGCTGATGTCCTCCCTCAGATTAAGACATCACAAACTCAATGGACACATATTTATTTTCTACCATTTTTACGATGACGATGCTACTTACTTTCGCAGCGTCTTTCAATTCATTTTTTCTCATGTTTTTATCGATAAGTAAAGTCCATCACCCTTCTACTCTATCTGCCATTTCCCCAAAATTTCTCTTTAAAATCTAATTCTACTGTTACCATGTTGTTCCCTCTGTGTGCTATATCTTACTTGTGCTTATTATATCAGTTAATTTGAACTAAAAACCCTCCTATAACAAATTTCACCATTTTTAACACATTTTTAGCAGCTACATTCATATCATTTTATTGATAAATATCGCTCGATTTTTATATCCTTTTTTACTATGCTTTTGGATAATCAGATTTTTTCACTTTTTAGCAATTGAACTTTCTTAATATCAATTTATTATTTTCAATAAATATCTCTATTGAATCTCCTTTTTTTATTGCTAATAATCCAATAATTTCTTTGGGTATTTTTAATCGATTTGCTGAATCTATTTTCCTTTTAAATGTATACATTAAGAACTCCTTAAAAGAATATTAATCATTATTACTTAAATTACCAAATTGATAACCAAAAGATGCTAATATGGGAATTATTTCAATAATATCACTTTTTAAATAGGATGAAATGATATAATTTGGTTATAATCAAAAAATCAAACTTTTTACAGGAGATTAACTATGCCAATTTATAACAAACTTGTCCGAGATAGAATTCCCGAAATCATTGAAGCCACTAATAAGAAATACACAATGAAGGTACTTGATTCTTGTGAACATGAAATTGAGATTAAGAGTAAGCTAGTCGAAGAACTTCAGGAATACCAAGAAACAAAAAATAATAATGATGCTATAGAAGAGCTAGCTGACTTATTAGAACTTATTTATGCTGTGCTTCCTTTACATGGTTCTTCTATGGAAGAATTAGAAAAAATACGATTTGAGAAGCGTGAGAAACGTGGAGGTTTTGAGAAGGGACTGTATTTAATCGAGGTTGAGGATGAGTGATGTCCGGCTTATTACGAATCAATTAATCAATGATTTACAGAAGTTAAGCGAGTCTTCTACAACTATATACTGGATGACTGCATTTGCGATGAAATCTGGTGTGTCCCTTGTTCTTCCACAATTGAAAGCTGCCGCTAATCGTGGATGTGAGATAAAGATGCTAGTTGGAGATTATCTTTACATTACTCAACCAGATGCATTAGAACTTTTGCTTCATGAGCTACCAAGACTTGAGTTAAGACTTTTCCAAAGTGGTGGCCAGTCATTCCATCCTAAAGCTTATTTATTCAGAGGCAGAGATCATAATCATGTGATTGTTGGATCATCTAATTTATCAAAATCCGCTTTAACAAGTGGAATTGAATGGAGTATTCACATTCCGACGCCGCTAGATGACACTTTATTTGATGTGGCAGCCGAAGAGTTTATGAAACAATTTTATGAAGAACGCACCATCCCAATTAATGAAGATACATTACTAGATTATCGAAAGAAATTTGATATTTATAATGTACAGAGACCATTAAGTCAGGCATGGTCAGAACACGAAGAACATGAATTAATGTATGGTTCAACTTCAGGTCAAGAAGTTGTAATTGAAACTTCTGAATTGTACGTAACACAACAAGAACTTTCCCCTCGACCAGCTCAAGTTTTAGCACTAGAGTCTTTGCATAACTCTATACAAGACGATTATGATAAAGCGTTAGTGGTTATGGCTACCGGTTTAGGGAAAACCTATTTGGCTGCTTTTTTTGCAGAGCAGTTTAAACGCGTGTTGTTTGTAGCACATCGTGAAGAGATTTTGATTCAGGCTCAAAAATCCTTTAATCATGTACATCCAGGAAAATCTACTGGATATTATAATGCCAAAGAACAAAAGCTTGAGGCAGAGTTTATTTTTGCATCTGTTCAGACATTAAACCAACGACATCATTTATCCCGTTTTGAACCTGATTCTTTTGATTTGATTGTTGTGGATGAGTTTCACCATGCGAGTGCACCTAGTTATATGAGGATTTTAGAATACTTTACTCCAAAATTCCTTTTAGGCATTACCGCAACACCATATCGTCTTGATAACAAAGATGTGTTTGGACTTTGTGATGGAAACGTAGCGATTTCTATTCATTTTCTTGATGCTATCAATAAGCAATGGCTTGCTCCTTTCCACTATTTCGGGATTTATGACAATACCGACTACTCTCAACTTCGCTGGTTGGGTACTCGCTACGACGAAGAAGAGTTGGCACGTGTCCAATTACGTACCGACATGGCAGAAAAAATCCTACAGGAATGGATACAACATAAGCAGTCTAGAACAATAGCCTTTTGTTCTTCTATCCGTCAGGCTGAATTTTTAAATCATCATTTTCTTGAAGCTGGATTCAACTCAATTTCACTGAATGGGACCACACCAAATGATGTACGTCTTGCTGCACGGGAACAATTAAATGCAGGTAAATTAGATATTATCTTTACCGTTGACTTATTCAATGAAGGAGTTGATATTCCTCGAGTCGATACGCTTTTATTTGTACGTCCAACTGAATCACTCGCTGTCTTTACACAACAATTAGGACGTGGACTCCGAATTGCAGATGGCAAGGACCATTGCGTAATTATTGATTTGATTGGTAACTATCGAAATGCCGATGTGAAATGGGGTGTGTTTAACCCTAATTATGTCGGTATACCTGAACCTCGTCTTATCGAGCAAACTCTTCCCGAGGGTTGTGAATTTAACATTGACACTGAAGTCATTGATTTAATTTCACATATGAATAAGAAAATAGCCCGAGGCAAAGAACTGCTGATTTTACATGATCATGAATTACGAAAAGATCTTGGTCATCGACCTACATATTTGGAGTATCATTTGCAATCAGGTGTAGATTCTTCAATGGTAAAACGAGAGTTTGGAACTTATTTTAACCTCCTTAAAGCTTCAGGGGAATTAAGTGAAATAGAAATACAAGTTTTAGAAAATTATGAAGAGTGGTTTCTTGAACTTGAACGTACAGGAATGACTAAGAGTTATAAGATGGTATTGTTAAGGTGCATGCTAACACGAGGAGAAGAAGAGTGGTTTTTACCTATTCAATCCGTAGATTCGGCGAAATGTTTCCATCATTATTTGACTGATAAAGCGTATCGGAAAAATATTGACTTCAGTGATAAACAAGGCAGAGAAATGGAAGAATATAATGAAGGCAAAGTAGCTTCACTCATTCATCGTATGCCGATGAAAATGTGGGGTGGCTCTGCAAAAATGATCGACTATGAAAATAAAATTTTTAAAATTAATTTTGATATTGCTCCAGAGGCTCGCTCGATAGTTTACGAGTGGACTAGACAAATTTGTGAATATCGATTGCACACATATTTTGAAAAGAAAGCTCCTTCCCTGGATTCTCCAGTGAATAATTGAGGATAACTTGAGATTTTTTTAATACAAAGTAAATACTAATTCAAAGCAAGTAGCGGCTGAAATAGCATCTTCAGCCGCTCCTATTTATGTAATAAGCATCACTGCCCTCTTAACCAGCCCACAGTGTTTGATAAATCGTTTTCACTGTAGGTGTTTAGGTACATTAGCAGAATTAGTATGGACGGTTTCAGTGAAGATATTGGCTTCTGTTGAGATTTTGTTAGATAGATCCTTTAGGTGACCTGATTGAATTAATTGAATGAGATTTTGAATATCTTCCTTTGTAGCAGGTTGCTTTTCTTCTTTTAACATATATCCTATTTGGCCGCTCGATTCGAGTGTAGCAAATTGAACATCTTTTATGTCAGCAATTCCTGATTGTCTTAATCGAGCTTCTAATTTATCTACGGTTAACCGTAGTTTCTTTAGGTTCTTTTCATTTATGGTCCCGTTGATAATGACCGGTACCGCCTTGCCTGC
>JBFILZ010000069.1:0-14166 GCA_041611945.1 Bacillus sp. (in: firmicutes) | reverse complement strand
TATATGGACTTAATCGGTGAATTGGTAGAAGTCATCTGAAATGCAGAATTATTGTAGGATCGAGGAATACTCCTGCGCAAAAATCAAGTTAATTGCACAACTTTTTGGATAATTGCACGACTTTCGGTAGTAATTGCACGAGATTTGAATTAATTGCACCACTTTCGCCATAATTGCACGACTTTTAAATTAATTGCACATTTGGCCGAAAATCCACATACCTGCTGCCGTTCTAAAATGACAATAAAAAAACCTACCCACATATCGGGTAGGTTACTCAAACTATTTTATTTCAATTCCCTCAAATAATAGTACCCTTGCTGGAGATGCATCTACACCAGTTAGTTTTAGTGGTGCTGCTACCATAAAGTATTCTCCTTCAGGTACTTCCTCTAAGCGCAAACCTTCAATGACTACAATTTTTTTTGAAAATAAAGCCTTATGAGTAGGATGGCCTTCCTGGCTTCTTTCTACTCCAAGAGCGTCAATTCCTACTCCGCGAATCTCTAATTCGGCTAAGTACTTTGCTCCATCCTCTTTTAAATAGATGAACTCAAAATTAAATGAATCGTCACTAGAATTCTTCGTCTTAAATAATAGAAAATCATCCTTCACAATATCCTTTGAAAGTAGATCGTCTTTACTAATTCCATCTACTACTTGTGTTAAATCTAGGACCTTACAAGAACCAACAATCTGATCTAAGCTAATTGTCTCGATTGTTTCTCCATCATTCATCATATGGAGTGGTGCATCCATATGGGTGCCTGTATGGACATCTAGTGACATTCTTGTTTCTGTAACATGTCCATTTGTCATTGTTTCAAAAGAGGGTTGTTTCTCAGGTTTGTTTTTATAAACAGGCATCCCGACAAAGATGGGTGCTGTAATATCGTACATTTTCATTAAAATCATCCCTTCTCTGTTAATTGGTTAGTGGCCACCAATGGAAGCCGTCTTTTGCTAAAAGTGTTTCTGCTCGATCTGGACCCATAGATCCAGCTGCATAGTTTGGAAAATATTCAGCTTTTTTTGATGCCCATGCTTCAGAAATGGAATCAATAAATTTCCATGATAAACCAACTTCATCCCAGTGTGTAAAGTTAGTAGCATCCCCACGTAGGCAATCATAGATTAAACGTTCATAAGCTTCAGGTGTATTGATCCCAGTTGTACTTTTATTACTAAAATCCATTTTAATTGGGCTCGTGTCCCCTGTAGGACCTGATTTCTTGACATTAATATGGAGAGTTATTCCTTCTTCAGGTTGAATATGGATTACGAGTAGATTAGGTCTTCTTTCCGCGCTATTTGGAAAATACAAGTTCATGGGCATATCTTTAAATTCAATGACAATTTTCGTGGATTTAAGTTCCATTCGTTTCCCAGTTCGAATATAAAATGGTACTCCTGCCCAACGGAAGTTGTCAATTAACAGCTTTCCTGCTACAAAAGTTTCAGTATTAGATTCAGGTTCTGTTTGTGATTCATTCCGATAGCCTATTACTTCTTTCTCGGCAACCTCACCAGCAGAGTATTGGCCTCTGACAAAATAGTCGTCAACTTGATCGATAGCAATCGGGCGAAGCGAGCGAAAGACTTTGATTTTCTCACTTCTAACTTCTTCAGTGCTAAGACGGCTTGGAGGCTCCATAGCAAGTAATGCGACCATTTGCAGCATATGATTTTGAACCATATCTCTCAGAGCACCCGATTTTTCATAGTAACTTGCCCGATCACCCACTCCAAGTGTTTCACTTGAGGTGATTTGTATATTTGAGATGTAACGATTGTTCCATAATGGTTCAAATAAAGCATTGGCAAATCTAATTACTTCGATATTTTGAACCATTTCTTTGCCGAGGTAATGATCAATTCGATAAATTTCATCTTCTGAAAAGGCTGCTCTAATTTTTTCGTTTAATTCCTTAGCAGAGGGAAGGTCGCGCCCAAATGGTTTTTCTATAACCAGTCGTTTCCAACCAGCAGTTTGGGTAAGTCCTTCTGATTTTAGTTTAGAAGCTATCGTTCCAAAAAATTCAGGAGCCATGGCCAAATAAAAAATTCTATTACCGCCAATTGAGTAGGTATTATCCAAATGTTCTAATGCTGTTTTGAGCTCTATGTATGAATCGCGACTTGTAACATCAAATGAGTGGTAATGAAAATGTGAACAGAAACTATCTAAAACCTGATCGTCAACAGGTGAAACGGAAGCTTCCATCAATGCTGTTCTTACATTGTCACGAAACTGTTCATTTGATAAGGATCTTCTAGCTACACCAATTACACCAAATTTAGGTGATAGTTTTCCGTTTACAAATAAGTGATAAATTGAAGGGAATAGCTTTCTATGAGCTAAATCCCCTGTTGCTCCAAAAATAACGATTAGTGCCTTAGGATTCTCTATGTCCACATTCGTAACCTCACTTTAATAGAAAAGATTTATATTTATACTGTTTTATGTTGCCTTCTAAACGCAGTTGATTGAAGCAAAAGCTGTGATATTCCGGATTAAAGAGAGCATCATTTAGTGGAAATCAACAACCACGTCTAACTGAGCCTAATAAAATGAACTGAAAAATTTATCTTTCTTAGTATATGCGATTTGTATTGGATGAAACAAATCTTCATAATTGTAACAAATTTCGTCAAAAAAAGACATTTATACCATACTAATCATACCAAAAAAGCTCGTCTACTCACCATCATTATTACATATAGTGATATAAATACTATTTCTAAACGAATGAAGGTGAGAAATTGAGGAATCTTAAAGCTATTTTACAAGTCGCAGCTACATATATTGGAACTATTATTGGGGCGGGATTTGCTACTGGAAAAGAAGTAGTCCAATTTTTTTCACAATACGGAATGATTGGAATTGTAGGCATACTAATAAGTGGCTACTTATTTATTTGGCTTGGTACTAAGTCAATGCTTATTGCAAAACGTATAAACGCGAACTCCTATCAAGAAGTAAATGATTATCTATTCGGTGAGAAGATTGGAAGAATGGTTAATATTGTTTTTTTAATCATGTTATTTGGAGTCACGTCAGTTATGTTTTCAGGAGCAGGAGCAGTGTTTAGAGAACAGCTAGGGTTGCCTGCACAATTGGGCATATGGCTTTCCATCATTTTATGTTACATAGCCGTGATTAAAGGGATGAAGGGGTTATTGTTTGTCAATTCCATTATTGTACCAATGATGCTCTCATTTAGCTTTGTAATAATCACCGCTTTTCCTGAATCAACAATTTATTACGGAGAAGCACCCCATATTGGTATGGTACTGTTAAGTGCACTAGCTTATGCGTCTTATAATATTGCTTTAGGTCAAGCAGTCTTGGTTCCTCTTGGAAGGGATTGTGAGAATGAAACTATCATTAGGTGGGGAGGATTTTTAGGGGGACTTGGATTAACCTTTATCCTCATAACAAGTCACTTAGCACTAATCACAATTCCAAATGTGACTTCCTACAGTATACCTATGGCAGAAATCATAAAAATAATCGGAACTCTTATCCACTTCTTGTTTGTTCTTGTTGTTTATGGAGAAATTTACACCACTTTAATAGGAAATGTGTACGGAATTTCTCGAAAACTTTCTGGTAAAGAAACGCCGAAGAGGACTGTGATTATATATATCTTAATAATTTGTTACTTTGTCAGTTTAATTGGATTTGATTCTTTGGTTAAATACCTCTATCCTCTCTTTGGATATATAGGGTGTGTGATCCTCCTTACTTTAATGGCCAAAAAACTACCTGCAGCAAAATGAGAATATAGTCATTTTTACTTGAGAAATTAAAGATGGATTCGGAATATAGATATTAAATGAAATTTGTTATAGATCTTGATTTGGGGTATGAGGTGTATCTTTCATTAAAAACCTAGCCAAGGTCCCTGAAATGGACTAGGGATTTTTACATTTGCAATTAAATGGAGAAGGATCCGAAGTAGGATCCCCTTCTTTTTTTTATTCCTCTATCTGAATTCGACTTTTTCGCCGTATTCCTCTAGGTGTACAAACCTTTAAAATTCCATTTTGATAAGTAGCGCTAACGTCTTTCTCAGAAATAGGATAAGGGAGCTGAACATATCTCTCTGATATTTGATACGCTCGTTCTCTTTTATAGTAGCGTTTGGTATCATTTTCTACATTATTAACCTCTAAATGCTCTACAGAGATTTTTAATGTGTTTCCTTCAACTTCCAGAAATATTTGTTCCCGTTTTAAACCAGGAATTTTGGCAGTAATGACTAGGTGATCGCTTGTTTCATATAAATCTACTGGAAATGAGGGTAAGAAAGATAGTTGGAAAAAGCCATCGATTGAATCCATGGCTCCCCTTAGTGGTTTTGCATTGAAAAAATCATCCATTGATTTCAGTAGGCTCTTTAAAGGTTCGTTGTTTGTATTGTTTTTCATGCCTTTTTCATCCTTTTTCATAATCTCATCCTTTCAATTCATAAAATTCCATATTGTTCTCTTTTAAGTTAGAGTTATAATATATAATTATTTTATTGTGCATTTATGAAAATGAGAGTAGGCTGTAGCGGAATTTGATGAAAAGGGAATGAGAGTATGACAGAACAAAGGATAAATTGCTTTGAATGTAAATATTTTTATACGACGTGGGATCCGAAATTTCCAAGGGGCTGTAAAGCATTTAATTTTAAATCTCCCCAACTACCTTCAGTAGCTGTGCAACGATCTTCAGGAAGTCCTTGTATGAAATTTGAGAAAAAAAGATAAATAAAGCTAGAAAGAAGGATATTTTAGATGAAACAAATTTACAATGCCTACCATCCGTTGGTGTGGACTTTACTTGCTGGAACCGTTTTTGCAAGAGGTGCTAGTTTTGCGGCGATGCCATTTTTAGCCTTGTACTTGTCCAAAACTGCCGATATTAGTCCTTTATTAATTGGAATAACGATTGGGATAGGTCCTCTAACGGGGACGCTAGGGGGGTTTATTGGGGGGCACTTATCCGACCGTTACGGTAGAAAGATAGTCATGTTAATCACTATTTTTATTTGGTCGTTTGTCTTTATCGGATTTGCCTTCTCCACTCATGTTATTGCCTTTATGATCTTAAATGCAGTAAACGGGTTATGTCGATCTTTTTTTGAACCAACAAGCCAAGCATTGATGTCGGATGTAACAGAAAAGGATAAGCGCTTAAAGGTATTTGCTATGCGTTACACAGCAATTAATATTGGAGCTGCAGTTGGACCATTGCTAGGGGCATATTTGGGGATGATTTCTGCAAACATTACGTTTGTGATTACAGGGGTATTCTATTTAGTTTATGGAGCGGTCTTGTTTATCTTAATAAACAAGTATCAAATTCGTAATATTAATGCAGGGAAAGCGCCTGTAAAAATGATGGAAGCACTGAATGTAATAAAGCGGGATGTTTCTTTAAGGTATTTTCTAATGGGTGGAATCTTAGTTAATATAGGCTATTCACAAATTGAATCTTCACTACCACAACATCTAGGCAATATTATTCTGAATGGAGTTGTGCTTTACTCAGTTCTGCTTTCTGCTAACGCAGTTACCGTAGTCATACTACAGATACCTTTAAGTCGTTTGTCTGAAAGATGGAAAATTATGCATACGATGATGATAGGGAGTCTACTATTCACTGCAGGATTTGTTGGTTTTGCCCTCTCGACTGGGTGGGTCGGGTTTGTCATTTCCATGTTAATCGTGACAGTTGGAGAAATATTCTTATTCCCATCAGGAAGTGTCTTTATTGACCGGATTTCTCCTGAAGAACTCCGAGGCACCTACTTCGGTGCTGCTCAATTTAGATCTATTGGTTATTCAACTGGACCAATGTTCGGCGGATGGGTATTAAGTCAGTTCAATGGTCACCTATTATTTTTTATAATTGGTGTAGTTGTTGCAAGTAGCACCTTCTTTTATTACGTTGGGAATGTTCGTCATGAGAGAGCTGTAGCCCAGAACGTATTACACGCATAAATATTGTACACAAAAAGAGATCACCATTTGTAGGGTGATCTTCTTTGTGTGTGAACATGATTTCCTAGATTGGAAGTTTTATTCATATAAAAATACACCTGCTATTTCCTCAGTCATATCTTCTAAAATATAAACCAATTACCTCAAATTACTGGATTTAGTTATATTTCATCTTCTGTTTTTTTCTGTTCAAGCAAAAATATCAACTCGTTTGCTTGTCGCTTATTTAATTGATATCTTTTACCTGCATAATTCAGTTCACTAGCTAATTTTTTAATTTTTTTTATTTGATAATCAGTAGGAGGTTGTTCTTCAATAATCCTTTCAAAGTTTTGATAGGATACCATAGCAACAGTTTCTGGGGTTAACATATCGAGTAATTCATACATAGCTTTGTAGGAGTTTACCAATCCAATGTCAAAACCTGAATCTGAGCCTAAAAAAATCCTTTCCTTGAATTCTTCTATGATGGGGACAAAATCAGCTAAGTCATTGCGACTTGCCGTGTTATAGCGTGTAAATCCAGCAAAAAAATCGATGTATAGATTTTCATGCTTTCGTAACAACGCTCTCAGATGCTGAGGTGTATTAAAAACATTTGCGTGGGCAAATACGAAAATCGTTTCTGGATGGTTTGTTAAAGCTTTTTGTAAATATAGTATGGGCGTCCCTTTAGGTGGATCAATATGTAGCAAAATCGGAACTTTATAAGTAGCGGCTAGTTCGTAAATATCTGGCAAAATACCCCAATACGGATGTTCTCCTTTCCAAATGACATTTGAACTTGTTGAAAAAGTAGAGGCTGAATAGACTTCTCCAATATTCATATACCCTTGTTCCAACTTCTTTTCAACCATTTTCAATCCAGACTCTTCTTCACTTAATGGAAATCCTGAAAATGATGGGTAAATGAGGTCTGGATACTTTTGATAATACTTCCAAACTAGATTGTCAGTTTTAATGGCAGATGGTTCAGATACATCTCCAAACAATACAGTTTTATCAATACCGTATTTCTTCCAAATTTCCTTTTGAGAAGAAGTAGGGTCCTGGTTCCTAGTTTCAGTTATATCTAGTAATGATGCATCATGACTATGTACATCGATGACTGGAATCTCTTTATATAATTCATAAAGAGTTAAATTTTCATCTCTTTGTTCCCTAATCCGTTTTATTTTCTTAATAATTTCTTGATCTGTTTTATAATCAGTAGACGCCTCTATTTTTATGCGCCACTCTGCAGTATCTCCGGTTAAATACCAAATCCCACTAAGCGCTAAAACGATTAGAAGGATCGTACCGGTTGTTTTCACAAAATCACCTCCAGAATATTTAGTAATAGCATACCATTATCAAAATATTCTTACTAGTTAACAGTAAGGAATACTTGAATATTAAGAGAGATTGAGTTGGTTTGAGGTTTGAGAATAAGTTGATAACTATATGGGGGATGTAAAATGGATTTTCTAAACTTATAACAAAAAAAGCCCTGCGATAGCGATATGCAAGACTTTTTAAGATGAAAAATTATCATAAACTAATACTCTGTTAAAGCTCGAAGTTGATTTTTTAATCGAAGTTGATTGAAGTGGAAGGTGTTGAAACTCCTCGAAATTGCTATTCTCTTCTCTTCGTGCGGTGAGAACTCATGAAAGCACATTCGATTGTCCAGTGGGAGCAGCGGGACAGGTGACACCAAAGGCGCAAGTGCCGAGTTGGCTCACCGCCCGCCCCACAGAAAGCGATCATTCTGCAGCTGAAATCAACAACAAACTTATACTAAAAGTAATTGAGCTATTCTAAAACGAGGTTCAAAAACTATATGATATGTAGCAAAAGTACTTTCCAAAAAATATCAAATTGCTTTTAAACAATAAGAAATTTAGTGGGAGTAGTCAATGATAGATTGAATTCTTTTTTCCTACCAAACATTTGCCAACGTAGGTACTACAAATACATTGGGGTTGTCTTGCTCACGACTTTCGGATTGGATATAAACAGCTTTCATTCCAAGTTTTAGTGCAGGTGCAATTTCATTAATGAAATTATCGCCAATTGAGACAGACTCTTGTGGTGCTATATTAAATTTATTAAATAGGCTTTGGAATAACTCGGCGGTTTTCGTTGGTTTCATAGAAGAGGGCAGAATATAATCAAAAATACCCTCCAAATCTAGTTCTTTTAATAATCGAATTACATCATCAAGATCACTATTGGTACAAAGGACAATCTGTTTTGTTTTCTTTAGGTTTAAAAGACCTTGCTTTAATCCGGGAGTTTTCGTCAACTCGAAATTCTCTGTTACCATATATTCTTTCGTTTTATTATAGCTTGTGAATGTATCTTTAATTCCATAGTGAAGAGCTGTTACAAGTGGAAGCCACCAGCCGTCCCCAATGGCAATCATGGTTTCAAAATTGAAAACAAGCGGCTCTTTATATAAAGTTCCAACCTCAGATTGATGGATTAATTGACCATCCCAGTTATGAACTTCTGTCACCTGTAGGGTCATCGGATCTAATGTTAAAATGTTATCCCTTTGGGCATCATAGGCCTTGCCAATCTTAACAATATGATTGCCAGCTTTCATGGCTTCATAATCAATCTGAAAATGCTTTTTCTCCTCTTCTGTCCTAAGTTCTTCCTTTAATAATTCAGCATAATAATCAAAATGGTCAGTATCTTCATATAGAGTTCCATCTAAATCAAAAATTACCAGCTTTGCGTCTTCTAAAAAAGATTTCATACTTGTACTCCTTTTAATTTAATTCAAAGACAATAGCTTCATGTGGTCGTAACTTAAGCAAATCGTTAGTACTCACAGTATCTTTATAATTATGTAGTATTGCTGTTTTTTCGTTATTCTTCAAAGGGTCTGGAATTCCAAAGGTCTGCTCATAATCAGAATGATTTAATACAATTAGCCATGTTTTACCTTCTAACTCTCGTGTATATGCATAAATGGTTTTATTTCCTTTTGAAAAGTCTTTAAAGCTTCCATAAATCATAACTGGGTTTTCTTTCCTAAGCTGTATTAACTTTTTATAGTAGTAGAATACAGAGTTTGGATCTTTAAGCGCTGATTCAACATTAATATCTACAAAATTAGGATTAACGTTTATCCAAGGTGTTCCTGTGGTGAAACCGGCATTTTCACCTTGATTCCACTGCATTGGTGTTCTTGAGTTGTCACGACTTAATGGCAATAAACTTTCAAATACATCTTTAGGGTTCCGGCCTTTTTCAACCTCTTCCTTATACTTGTTTTTCATCGCAATATCGTTATAATCATCGATTGATGAAAAACGAACACCTGTCATACCAATCTCTTCGCCCTGATAAACATAAGGCATACCTGGCATTGTGTGAACCAGTGTACCGAGTAGCTTCGCTGATTCAACGCGGTACTCTTTATCATTACCGTATCGAGTGACTTGGCGGGTATGATCATGATTATTCAAAAACTGTGAATTCCAGCCCTTACCCCACAGTCCATCATACCAGGTTTGTTGGATATCCTTGTAACGAAGCATGTCCCAATCGGGCATATCATCTGCTATTTGGAAGTGGAATAAAGTATGGAGTTCTTGACGGTCTTCTCCAACATATAATAAACCATCTTGCGGGGTGACGAATGGAATCTCTCCGACAGTGAATACGTCGTAATGTTTAATAACTTCTTCATGCATTTCTTGTAGATAATCATGTATACCAGGGTTATTTCCTAAATAATGAATATTTAGTGGATTCTCAGCATTAGGAAAGCCTTCAATTTTGGCTAGAAGGTTGATAACATCCATTCTAAACCCATCAATCCCCTTATCTAACCAAAATCGCATCATCTTATAGATTTCTGTCCTAACTTCTGGATTGCTCCAATTTAAATCAGGTTGCTCGACCGCAAATGAGTGGAAATAATATTGTTGAGTTGTTTCATCATATTCCCAAGTTGACGGAGCAAAATAAGATCTCCAATTATTAGGTTCTCTACCTTCAACCGGATCCTTCCAAATATACCAATCTCGCTTTGGGCTGTCTTTAGAGGAGCAAGACTCCAGGAACCAAGGATGTTCATCAGAAGTGTGATTGACAACTAAGTCCATAATTAGTTTCATGTCTCGTTTATGTACTTCATCTAAAAGGCTCTGCCAGATGTCAATTGTCCCAGCTTTCTCCATTACTCCTGTATAGTTCGATATATCATAGCCGTTGTCCTTATCAGGTGACTCGTAGCACGGATTTAACCAAATAACATCAACACCGAGCTCTTTGATATAATCTAATTTTTCAATTACTCCTTGTAAATCACCATATCCATCACCATTCGTATCAAAAAAGCTGCGCCAATAGACTTGATAAACAACTGCTTCTTTCCACCAAATTCTATTCATGGTTTACCTCCTAATTCGTTGATTATTCCCTTTTAATAAGATACCATTACATACATAATAAGGTAAGGTTGTGAGTTGTTAATATGGAAATTTCAGTTAAAAATATACTACAGAAAATGAACCGAGAGTTGCAAAATGCGTTAGTGACAGACGAAGAATCTCTAATCAGAGAGCATCTCTTAGTTGTTCAAACATTATGTAACCTAGTTTTAGAACAAGAAAAGCAAGAAGAGTTGACTACAAAGCTGAGTCCATCTCTCAGTAGTTTTCCACAAGATAAACAAAACAAATCAATACATATTGACGAGAAAAAAAGTGACTCGCTCTTTGATTTTTAGTAAAAAAGGTCTGTAAACTTTACCAACCATATTTCAATCCCGTAAGGAAACAATGAGACTACGGAACGGAAAAATGGAGGTGAGGCAAGATGCCGATTACAGATGGTCCTAACTTTCTAGGTTCATTTATGTTCAATGAAGTCAATTCAAGCACAAATTCAAAGTTGAATCATGATCGTTATGATGTATATGTAAATGGAGAATTTGTTGGACATAAACTTTTATTAACAGAATCAGAAGAGATATCTGATGTTGATGATTTTCTCCGCGTACAAGGTTATAAAAATTTTAATGCGAGTATTGATGGTGATCACTATGAAATACATGCTGAGAATGACAGGGAATTGTACGAAGCTCTTCAAATATATTTGCAAAGTAGATAAGATAAAGCCCCTCTGTAACGAAGAAGGGGCTTACATAATAGACTGCAGAACGTGGAATTGTTGATTTAGATACCTATATTTTTCTTGAGCTCTTTGAATAGAAATCCCCTTAAAACGGACAGTGCCTTTTAACCGGAGTTGAACTAATTTTGGCAAGTCCGATGTTATCACGGTTCCAAGAAGTGGATACCCACCAGTTGTTTGGCGGTCAGCCAACAATACAATAGGGTTGCCATCTGGAGGAATCTGAATACCTCCTAGGGGAATGGGTCCTGTCGGGAGCAGGGCTGCAGAGTCGTCTTGGTTTAAAAGTTCTTTTCCATTAAAACGGTATCCCATTCGATCACCAAGTTCAAAAGTGTAGGTTTGATTTTCAAACAGAAAAGTGGACTCTTTGTCTAGATAAGATAAATGTGGTCCATAAATGTATTGAACGATAACCTCTTCCTTATATTCGGGAATAATAGATGAGATTAAACCGCGATTCATACCTAGTTTACGAGGAAAACCTAAAATAGGGGAGTCTTTTTCAATTATGGAAGCAAACTCCGCTTTTGCGTAACTCGATTGACTCCCTAGGACCTTCTTACAATTAAATCCACCACTAACTGCTAAATATGCATAGTTACCTTCAACTCTCTCTCCAAAAGTCAAGATATCTCCTTTTTGACCTGTATAAGTTCTCCAACAACTTATGGGACTACCATTTATTCTAGGTGACAAATTTGCTCCACAAATAGCAAATGTGAATACTGACTGAAAGATTAAAGTGGGACCAAGTATACAAATTTCCATACAAGCTGAATGTCTGGGATTACCAACCAGTAAATTAGCCCATTGGAGGGCAGTTTGATCCATGGCACCAGCAGCGACAACACCCAAGCGTTGATACCCATAACGGCCATAATCCTGAAAGCTTGTGGAAATCCCTGTTTTTTTAACATGGAAAAGAATAGAACTCATTTTCGTACTCCTAATGGTTTAATTGTAACGCCATGAGAGGTAAGCTCTTTTTGCAGAGTTGCTGCAACTTCTGCAGATTCTTTGTGATCTCCGTGAATACAAAGTGTGTCAGCTTCAAGTGGAATCACTTTCCCTGAGATTGAGGTGACCTCTTTTTTTAGTACAATGGATACTGCCTGCTTAATAGTATCCTCTACACTATGGATTACGGCGTTATCTAAATACCTTGGAGTTAATGTGCCATCATCCTGATAAGTGCGGTCGATAAAGGCTTCAATAGCGTATGGGATATCCGATTCAACACACGCATGAATGAGTTCACTATTTGCTAATCCGTAGACAATAAGAGAAGGGTCAAACTGTTTCACAGCCTCGACAATTGCTTTAGCCATATACGGTTCTTTTGCGGCCATATTGTAAAGTGCACCATGAGGCTTTACATGTGTTAAAGGTACATGATGGTAATTGCAAAATGAGAGAATAGCCCCTAGTTGATAAAGCATTAAGTTTTTAATTTCATCAGCTTCCATTTGGAAGTTACGGCGTCCAAAGCCATATATATCATTAAAGCCAGGATGTGCGCCTACATTGACACCTTGCTGTTTTGCTTTTAGAATCGTCCTATTCATAATATTTGGATCGCCAGAATGGAAACCACAGGCGATATTGGCTGATGAGATATACCGCAATAATTCATCATCTTGCCCTAAGGAATATGGCCCAAAGCCCTCACCTAAATCACAATTAACATCGATTTGTATCATAGTTTTACCTCCAGGCTATGAATTCTTCCTTTGATATAGCATAAAATTGAATTTGATTACCGGGAATAAGAAGAAAAGGGTCATCCTCTTGGCTGTTAAACAAGGAAATAGGAGTCTGTCCAATAATGTTCCATCCTCCGGGTGATGGAATTGGATAGATTCCTGTGTAGGAGCCACCAATTGCAACTGCTCCTTTAGGGACATGCGTTCTTGGAGTGGATTTTCGTGGCGTCCACAGTTTTTCGTCTAGTCCTACTAAATAAGGGAAACCAGGGAGAAATCCCATGATCGCAACAGTATATGTAATTTCAGTATGTTTTTGTATAAGATCAGCTACAGATAAATTATGGGAATGAGCGATTTCCAGAATGTCTAAACCATACGTCTCATCGTAACAAACAGGTATGGATAAGAGTTTAGTCTCTTGTTTTATCTTTTTGAAAGGCTCCTGAATATAAGGTTCAAGTTCAAATAGAAGTTCATCATACAGAACAAGTATTGGGTCGTAATAAATAGCCAACGATGTAAAGGCAGGAACAATATCTCTAATACCGTTAAGTCTAAGCTTTAATAGCTTTTCTGTTAATGAATGAATATATGGGAGTAATTCAGACTCATCAGCATGTTTAAACTGAAGTAATAAAGCATTGTCACCGAGAGCGTGTGTGGTGTACGAAATCAATGCGCATCACTCTTTCTATGTTTTCTGAAAGTTGGAAACTTTTACGCTTATCATACCACAATCAAGGTAAAAAATTGGTTTTTTAGGTGGAATACATTATGATAAAAGAAAGAAAAGAGGAATGGGTGAAAAAAATGAAATTATTTATTTTATTAGGTAGTATTAATGCTTTGGTAGCCGTTGCCTTAGGGGCATTTGGGGCACATGGATTAGAGGGTAAAATCTCTGAGAGAATGATTGAAGTATGGAAAACAGGAGTTACATATCAAATGTTCCATGCTATAGCTTTATTAATTATTGGATTATTAATTGGGAAATTCCCTGAAGCTTCAGCCTTTACATGGGCTGGGTGGGTTATGTTTCTCGGTATCATACTCTTTTCAGGTAGCTTGTATGCATTAAGCACTACTGGAATAAAAATATTTGGTCCGATTACGCCATTAGGTGGTTTAGCATTTTTAGTCTCTTGGGTTTTGCTTATGATTGGGGCAGTTAGATATTTATAAAAAAGGCTACCCTGAAAATAAGGGGATCTTCGTTCCAGAACACTCGCTTTCCGTGGGGCGGGCGGTGAGCCCCTCGGCGATAGCGCCTTCAGGTCTCACCTGTCCCGCTAGTCCCACAGGAGTCTCGCGTTCTTCCACTTCG
>JBFILZ010000068.1:0-14228 GCA_041611945.1 Bacillus sp. (in: firmicutes) | reverse complement strand
TTTTATCCAATTAATTTTTAAATCCAATACGACGTCCAAACTCTAAGACCATTTTCAACTCATTTACATATTCTCGAGATCCCGTTACGATCAGACGGTCTCCTAATTTAAGTTCTGTATCACCGTGTGGGACAATTGAATCCTTCCCTCTAAAAATTCGTACAAAGATAACATCCCCAGTGAAAGGGAAATCCCTTAGTTCTACTCCATCATACGAGTTATTTTTCATATTAATTTGATAAAGTGCTGTTTCTTGGTTAGTTAATATATTCATTACACTTGGAGATTCAATCAAGGCTTTTAATAAAGATTTTGTAGATAATAAGACAGAGAACACTTCTACTCCCTGATTCTTTAAGGTTTCATCTAGCTCAGGATTTTCAATACTAGCAATAACTCTCTCTACTCCATAGGCTTTCGCGTATGAGGCAATTTCTGCATTTGTCTTCTCGTTCCCCGTAGTTACTACTAGGAGGTCTACTTCGAAAATATTCAGTTCCTTCATACTTTCAACTGAATAGCTTGTAAGTTCTACAATATTAAAGATAGATTCTGAAACTTTTTTCTCTATTTTGTCTTGTTTAAGATGATATAAACTTGTTTCATATAGCTCCTTATTTAATTCCAAGGATGCAGGCAAAGTCATTTCGTTAGCCCCAATAAAAGAAATTTTTTGTTTGGGATCTTGACTAGCTTGTGCAGGAAAAATCTTTTTAAAAGCAACAGGTGTAATGATACTTGTAATTACTGCAACTAAAATTAATGCACCTGACATTTGTCCATCAATAACACCCATTCTTTCACCAATAGTTGCAGCTGCGATAACTAGTGAAAGAGTGGATGTAAGTAAGAACCCAGAAGCCAAAACAGTTTTCGTATCATACCAAAATCTCATTAAATATACTGGAATGATTTTTGAAATAAACAATGCAATCAATAATAGCGGAATTAAGTAAATTATTTTTGAATCTTGGAAAAGACTCCAAATATCTAAATTCACTCCAACCATTACAAAGAAAATCGGAATTAAGAACCCATAGCCAAATGAATCAAGCTTGTGTACTAAATCTTGATTTGGTGATAGAAGAGATACGAGTACACCAGCTAAGAAGGCTCCTAATATATTTTCCGCACCAACTGATTCAGAGACTCCGACAAGTACAATAATCAAAGTGAATACTGCTCTTGTGCCTATTTGAACTGTACCTTTCGACATAGTTTCTAAGAATGTTCGATGCCTGAAGTACTTTCCAACAAAGTATAATCCAATTCCAGCAATAAATAATAATAACAATAACCACATATTACCTTTATCTTCACTATATAAAGAAACAAAAATAGCTAAGAGTACCATCGTGACTAAATCGGCAATTACTGCAACAAGTAAAATAGTTTGACCGATAGACTTATTCATTAAGTTCTCTTCTTTTAATGTAGGAACTACTACACCAAGAGAAATGGTTGAAATGATTAATGTCATTAAAAATGCATTCTCAATAAATCCAGTCCAAACAAACAAATAAGATAACAATAATGACAATGTGAATATTCCAACAAAAATGCTAGAAGCCACAAGAAAAGAATTTGGTATATTTCTCCCATTTGGTGCTTTTTCCTTCTTTTTACTCTTAGCAAAGGCTGAAAAGTCAATTTCCAACCCACTTAAAAACATTAAAAATATAAATCCTAAAGTGGATAAGGTTTCTATCCACATATCTGGCTCAATTAGGTCAAATCCAGTTTTCCCGATAATAAGACCCATTATTATTTCCGCTACTACGACCGGCAAAATATTCAGTTTAAACCGATGGAGTATTAGTGGTGTGACAAAAGCAACAATTACCACTATTAAAAGCGATGTGACCGAAACATGAATGGCCATATGTTTTCCCCCTTTTTAAGTTCATTTATTTCCCTTTTCCAATCTTATATTAGCTTGCAAAAAAATCAATAAGTATGCTCACATAAATAAAGTATATTGTTTATCCTTTCCTTTGCTTTTCTCCTGAAAATTAGTAATATGTAGGGTAGGATATTATTATTACATAACTAGAAGGGATTTATATGGAATCAGATAAAAAAACGCCACAGCGTATTGATTATACTTTACTTTTCATCTTATTTCTATTAGCAATCGCAAGTACATTTTCAATAATAAGTGCAATGCCTGCCCTACCAGAGAAACTCCAGAACATTAACTTTGTTGCCCAGCAATGGCAATGGTATGTAATCGGATCGATAGCTATATTCATAACAATGATTGTGGATTATGACCGATTTAAACAAGTATCTTGGTACCTATACGGCTTCGGTATTCTTTTATTAATAGGACTTGAACTCAATATTCCTAGCAATCTTGTACTAACGATCAAGGGAGCCACTAGTTGGTACAAGCTTCCTGGTATTGGAAATTTTCAACCATCTGAGCTTTTAAAAATATTCCTAATTTTAGTTCTAAGTCAATTAATTGTTTCCCATCGTGAAAAAAACCAAGATAGTTCCATTAAATCGGATATTTTCTTACTAGGGAAGCTATTTCTGACTACTTTGTTTCCTCTTTTATTATTAGTAAAACAGCCTGATTTAGGAATGTCTATGGTTTTTATGTCTATTTTCTTATCCCTTTTAATTGTATCTGGTATTCGATGGAAAATCCTATTTGCACTAGGAGCCGCTTCTCTAGTGGCTATTGTGAGTTTAGTTTATACTTTTTTCGCCTTCCCTAAATTCTTTCGAGAACATATTCTAGATGAATATCAATTAGATCGATTTTATGGATGGTTGGCTCCTTATGACTATTCAAGTGATGAAGGATTTCAACTTATTAAATCACTACTAGCTATTGGGTCTGGAGAATTATCTGGTAAGGGATTTATGAATACCGAAGTTTATTTACCCGAACCACACACTGATTTTATTTTCGCTATAATTGCTGAACAATTTGGTTTTATTGGGGCTAGCATTGTAATCTCTCTTTTCTTCCTACTCATCTATCGAATGATACACATTGCATTAGAAGTCAATGATCCCTATGGCAGTTACCTATGTGCAGGAATTATTGGAATGATTACCTTTCAAGTGTTTCAAAACATTGGAATGACGGTCGGACTCCTTCCCATAACAGGACTTCCACTGCCTTTTATTAGTTATGGCGGAAGTTCACTTGCCACCTATATGCTAGCCATTGGGATTATTCTAAATGTCAGATCAAGAACGAAAAAATATTTATTTGACTAAAAAGCAGTGATTTCACTGCCTTTTTTTGTTTATACTAGTGAAAAGCGGAAGTATTACTTTTTTCTTAGCTACCCTGAAAATAAGGGGATCTTCGTTCCAGAACACTCGCTTTCCGTGGGGCGGGCGGTGAGCCCCTCGGAATTTGCGCCCTTCAGTGTCTCACCTATCCCGCTGGACATTGATTATAAATCCATGAGTTCTTAACGCACGTTTTCAAATAGTCGCGCATCCTTACACTTCAATCAACTTCGTTTAATAAATCCAATACTGGGCTTTAACAGAGACTTTTCATAAATTTTCTAATCAAATGATGGGGGCTACTCTAATGAAAATTGATATTGTTGGCGATATTCATGGCTGTTTTCAGGAGTTCATCGAATTAACTAATAAACTTGGTTATGTATGGCACGATGGGTTGCCGTCTCATCCTGAAGGAAGAGTTTTAGGGTTTGTTGGCGATTTAGCAGACAGGGGACCTCAGTCTCTTCAAGTTATTAAAACGGTTTACCGTCTAGTAATAGAAAAAAATCAAGGATACTATTGTCCAGGAAATCATTGTAATAAACTTTATCGCTATCTAATGGGACGAAAGGTTCAAATAACCCATGGCCTCGAAACCACTGTTGCCGAATATGAATCACTTTTAAGTAATGAACAAGCTATGCTTAAGAACAACTTTATGACACTATATGAAACGTCATCATTTTATAAAATATTAGATGATAAGAAGCTAGTGATTGCTCATGCAGGCATTCGAGAAGATTATATTGGCCGTTGGGACAAAAAAGTGGAGACCTTTGTGTTGTATGGTGATATTACAGGAAGCAAGCACCCTGATGGTTCACCAATCAGAAGAGATTGGGCAAAACAATACAAAGGAAGCGCTTTTGTTGTTTACGGTCATACTCCTGTAAGAAAACCTCGAATAATCAATAATACAATCAATATTGATACTGGAGCTGTTTTTGGAGGAGAATTAACTGCCTTTCGATATCCAGAAAAGGAAAGCATATCAGTCGTCTCCTCCATGCCACTTGTAGCAGAAAAATTTAAAGACTTCTCATAAAAAAATAATGTTATCTTATCTCCTGATTATAAAAGGATCTATAAAAATGACCTTCCTACTATTTTACTTGAATCAATCTTCTCAAAGTAAATAGGCTTCATATAATCCATCTTAATCCTTTTTTCGAGAAATTTTGTTCATATCATTTGGTAATCGTACTGAGAAAGTTAGTTGTTCTTGAGTAATCGGATGGATGAAAGATAACTCACAACTATGCAACGCTTGCCGATTTATTACATTTCGCGTTCCTCCATATAAATCATCTCCTACTAATGGATGACCAATATGAGCTAAATGAACACGGATTTGGTGGGTTCTCCCTGTTTCAAGTTGTAAGGAAACATGACTGTAATCTTCATATTCTTCTAATACACGATAATGAGTCACAGCCGTTTGGCCATCATTAACTCTTACTTCACGCTCGATAATACTATCGTCTTTTCTCCCTATCGGAGCATTTATTGTGTCAACTTTAGAAGGTAAATGACCATGAACAAAGGCCTCATATCTTCTTTTTATAGAACTCATTTTTTGTTGCTTTGACAACAGATGATGTATAAATCGATGCTTGGCTACAAGTAATAAGCCTGATGTATCTCGATCTAATCTGTTTACTATATGAATCGTACTATAGATGTTAGTTTGTTCATAATAATGCAGAAGGGCATTTGCTAATGAACCAACAGGGTGTTCTCTAGATGGAATTGTAGACATATTTGATGGTTTATTAATAACAATTATAAAATCATCTTCAAAAACAATATCTAGAGGAATGTTTTCCTTCTTTAATCCAACGCTAGGTTTTTCAAGAGGAAATACAATTTGTAATACCTCTCCCTCTTGCAATGCATAACGAACAGTTACAAGTTCTGAATTAACAGTTATACTTCCTCCACTGAACTTGATATCGATTAAAGCAGCTTTTGAGATTTCTTGTTCTTTTAAGAATTGTCTGATTAGTTTTCCATCATCTTGCTTTGATATTATCCATTTCAAAGTAAAAGGTTGCACTTGATAATTCCTCTCTGACTACTCGCCAACAAATGAATCTCTCACTCTTTTCCAAAAAGGTACAGGCCTAAAACGAGCAAATCTTATCTTTTCATTGGCGACACGGTACTGAATCGACTTTACATCTTTATGCAACAATGTTAAATGGTCTATTGTGATTTGAAAATCAACATCATTTACTGGTCTGAGCATGCAGGAATGATGGTTGGGTAAAACAAGTGGCGATCCGATTGTTCGGAATACCCGATTATTAATAGAGGCCATTTCAGCAATTTGTATCGCTTCAATTGAAGGATGTAGAATAGCTCCTCCGAGCGCCTTGTTGTAAGCAGTGCTCCCCGTTGGCGTTGAAACACATAATCCGTCCCCACGAAATGTTTCAAAGTGTTCTCCTTTAATTTCTACATTCATTACGAGTGAACCTTCTACCGCTTTTACGGTACATTCATTTAAAGCTAAGTACCTCGCTTCATTTCCACCATTAATATAACGAATTATCACCTCTAGCAATGGATACTCCACTGTTTGATAAGGGGTTTTTGCAATTGCAATCACTAGTTTTTCTACTTCTTCTGGTACCCAGTCTGCATAGAAACCCAAATGTCCTGTATGAAGACCTACGAAAGAAGTTTTATCTAAGCGATTACAATATCTGTGAAATGCATACAGAAGTGTCCCATCTCCACCAACTGAAATGACAATATCAGGCTCTTCTTCATCATACACAAGCTCAAAATCTTGTAAATAATTTCTCATTTTATGCATTAACGTATTTGAGACTGTATCTCCTTTAGATGTTATTGCAAACTTCATGGTCACTTTTCCTCCCTCTTCGATAATTCTTGCTTATTGGAGAAGATTGCTTGAGCTTCTTGTATTTCATCACGTATAAGCGACATCTCTTCATCTAGACGAAAGGCAGCTTCTGCTGCACTTTGCAATCTCTGTAAAATATTCACTGGGATTTGTCCGCTATATTTATAATGTAAAGAGTGTTCAATAGTTGCCCAAAAATTCATTGATAAAGTTCGTATTTGGATCTCGACTAAGAGTTTTCTTTCTCCCTCAAGAGTATTAACTGGATAACAAATCACAAGATGAAAGGACCGATATCCACTCACTTTTTTTTGGGAAATATAATCTCTTTCCTCGACAATTTCAAAGTCCTTCCGTTTTCTAAGGAGGTCAACTACAGTTTCTATGTCCTCCACAAACTGACACATCATTCGCACTCCTGCAATGTCCTGCATTTCTTCTTCTAATTTATTAAAGTCTATACCCTTTCGCACTGCCTTATCTATTATGCTGGGAATTGGTTTCACCCTACCAGTTACAAACTCAATAGGTGAGTGTAGGGAATGCTGTTCAAACTGTGCTCGAATTCCCTTGAATTTTATTTTTAATTCATCGATCGCTTGCTCATAAGGAGCTAAAAAGAAGTCCCAATTTTCTATCATAAAAATAACCACCACTCATTATTAAACTAGTTTTAAGGCGTTAATTTTTCCAAACTTAAAAGTAAAACAAATATTAAAGAAACACTCTCTCTACTTCCTTAGCCATTTCATCACCATAATTTGCATTTCCATTTATATTACTAATCAGGTATAGTAACTCTTCCTCTAAACCCTCAAGGGTAATTTCATGATTATTTATTATAAATAAAACCGTAGAATGCTGATTTAATGCCTTTTTTAAATTTGACCAATATTCTTTAGGTATTGAAACGTATACATATGTATCATTTGTTTCCAGTATGTAAATAAAAGATACTCCATCTGAGTCCACTAACATTCTTCCAGTTGGTGATAAAGTAACTTCTTCATCTTGTTTTGAAATTAGAAGTAGCTTCTCGTTATTCCATTCACATTCATCAATCATTATTTTCCTACTCATGATTGTAATCCTCCCACATGCAACTAGTTGTATTCTTTTCTTATTTTACCATACAATCTGTCAACATTAACAAATGGAATATAGTATAATGGGATATACAATCATTATACTAATTACGAAGAGGAGTTCCTTATTTATGAACCAAGAAATAGAGATTGAGTTCAAAAATCTACTATCGAAAGAAGAATTTCAATCACTTCTTACTGAATACTCCCTTACACAGGATCACTTTACCTTACAACAGAATTATTACTTTGATTCTGCAGCCTTCGACCTTAAAAAGAAAGGCGCAGCACTTCGGATTCGCCATAAAAAAGGCACATATATGTTAACACTTAAGCAACCTATAGAAAATGGAATACTCGAAACACATCAGGTGCTAACAAACGATTCCGCAAGAGACATGCTATCTGGTGATACGATAGTACAAGGGGAAGTGCGAACAATTATTGAAAGACTTAACATAAAGCCTAGTCAAATTAGGTACCTCGGGACCCTTGAAACAAATCGAGCTGAAATTAATTATTTAGAAGGAATACTTGTGTTAGATCATAGCAAATATTTCGATCAAGAAGATTATGAATTAGAATATGAAGTTAAGGAATTTTTAAAGGGACAAGAAGATTTTTTTGAGTTCCTAAAAAAGAAGGCTATACCCAAAAGGTCAACTGAGAATAAAATCATGCGATTTTTTAACGCCAAATTATTGAGTTCGAGTCTAAAAAAGTCAGGTGGAGATGAATGAATATAAACCAAATGAAAATGATGTTAGAAATCCAGGCACTTCGGAACTTTTCTGATACGACTCAAGGTCTAAATAATTCTAATTTATTTCAAGAGATATTATCCAGTCTTACGATTGAAGAACTAGATAAGGACAAAGGGAACATTCCACCTTTACCCATTTCACTTAAAAATACATCTTCTCCTTTAACAAGTATGGGATCAGTACCATTCAATACTCTTCCACTTGGAAATTTTGAAGAAATGATTCAACATGCCTCAGAGAAATACAAGGTAGACCCAAAATTGATACACGCAGTTATAAAGAATGAATCTCATTTTAATCCAAATGCAGTTAGTCATGCAGGTGCATCAGGGCTCATGCAGCTAATGCCCTCAACCGCCAAAAGTTTAGGAGTAAAGAACATATTTAATCCCTCACAGAATATTGAGGGAGGTACAAAATATTTACGTACTATGTTAGATCGATACGATGGAAACATAGAACTAGCACTTGCTGCATATAATGCTGGTCCTGGAAATGTTGATAAACACGGTGGCATTCCTCCATTTAAGGAAACTCAAAATTATGTTAAGAAAGTAACGAACACCTATAGACAATTAAATAAAGTTTAAACTTTATAACAAACAGAACTTCCAAAATGAGAAGTTCTTTTTTATCTTATTGACTAATATCGGACAAATTAGGGATAGTATAAAAATAACTATTTTCTTCGCTGAGGAGGCTCCCCGCGAAAAAACTGCATCCTGTCGCAGAAATCAATAACAACGTTTAACAGTGCCTAGTTTATCAATAGTTGGAATCTTTTTGTAAAATGAATTTGAATACACAAGCACTTTATTTGAAGTGTAAAGAAATGGTTGTTAAAATAGAAAACAATACAATCAAAGTACAAATGATATGCACTACACTATAGCTTATGTACACAAAAAAGGAGTTTATTCATATGACAGGTCCAGAGAACTTCGCTACCCCTTTTCATGCTATTGGTGGTGAGAAGGTAATCTCTCGTTTAGTAGATGCCTTTTACAAAAGAGTTGCGAATCACCCCGACTTGATTCCTGTCTTTCCTGACGACTTAACTGAGACAGCACGAAAACAAAAACAATTTTTGACTCAATATTTAGGAGGTCCTAACCTCTTTACTTTTGAACATGGACATCCAATGATGAGAGCACGACATATGCCACATGAAATAACACCACAACGAGCAAAAAGTTGGTTACAATGTATGTCACAAGCAATGGATGATGTAGGCATAGAAGGATTGCTTCGAGAAGAATTCTACCATCGATTAGTTTTGACTGCTCAACATATGATCAACACTCCTGATCATAAGGAGGAGATACCTCATGATTGATCATCAACAAGATCGATTGTCCTTACACGAGTACGGGAAAAAGCCTCTTGAAATATATGTATTCATCGACCCCTTATGTCCTGAATGTTGGGGCTTGGAACCGATACTAAAAAAATTGCAAATTGAATATGGTAAATACTTTTCCATACGTCATGTAGTTAGTGGTCGTCTTGACTCCCTTAATTCAAGAAAGGGAACACTTAATGGTAGCCTTGCTGATGTTTGGGAAAGGACGGCGAGCCGTTCTGGAATGTCATGTGACGGTGACATCTGGCTAGAAAATCCAATATCATCACCTTATACAACTTCAATTGCTATAAAAGCTGCTGAATTACAGGGAAGAAAAATTGGTTTAAAGTTTATTAGAAAACTTCAAGAATTACTATTCCTACAAAAACAAAATATATCCGATGAATCAGTGTTAATTGAGTGCGCAAATAGTGTAGGTCTTGATGTAGATGAATTAATTAAAGACTTACATTCAGAAAGTACTGCTAGAGCTTTCCAATGTGATTTAAAAATCACATCCGATATGGAAGTAGAAAAAATTCCAACTCTCGTTTTCTTTAATGAAAATATTGAAGAAGAAGGGATGAAGGTTACTGGGTACTATCCATATGATGTATATGTTAAAATCATTCAAGATTTGCTCCAAGTGACCCCTGAACCTGAACCACCACCTTCAATCGAAGAATTTTTACAATATTTTAAGTTTGTTGCGAGTAAAGAAATATCTGTTGTTTATAATATGCCTATTAATGAAGTGGAAAAAGAAATGAAAAAGTTACTACTAAAACAAAAGGTTAAATTAATTCCTGTCAAGTATGGTACATTTTGGAGGTATTTAGAGTAGAGATTTGGCATTCGTGTCAAATCTTTTTTCTATTCAACTAAATGTATTTCTATTCCTGTCCAATTCTACATACATATATATATAACAACTTTCGTTTAGGGGGAATAACGATGAAATGGAAACTTATATTTGCTATCTTTTTTTTTATCCTCGGATTTTACTTTCAGCTTTTAGGAATGTTAAATCTTGTACCCCTTTTACTTACAACTCCTGTCTTTTTTCTAGTAATATTTTTAATTATGTATGGAATAAATAATAGAAGACGATTTAAGGGGTTCTCCAAAAACTAATAGTTGCCAAGTCCCTTTACTCTATTCTATATTTTTTACATATATCGAATACAAATAATAAAGGCTCTGCTCAACTTATTTTTAAATTTCCCTTCTAGTTAGCGACGGAGTAATTGGACAAAATTCAATAATACTATTAGTATTTTCAACCTCCACTTTTTGGCTTCATCTATAAATTAACTTGAAAACTTATAAGTGCCTTTGAACAAAAAAAGATTGAGGAAGCATCTTCCTCAATCTTTTTGGTAGTTAATTTTTAGTTAACCCATCTAGCAACTGTTCCATTTCTATTAATTTTTCTTCAAAAACTTTCAAAGCAAGTTCAATTGGTTCTGCTGAAGTCATGTCCACTCCGGCCTTTTTAAGTACCTCGATCGGATAATCTGAACTTCCTGCTTTAAGGAACTCGAGATAGCGTTCAACTGCCGGCTCCCCTTCTTCGAGGATTTGTTTCGATAAAGCTGTCGCTGCGCTAAAGCCTGTAGCGTATTGGTACACATAATAATTGTAGTAAAAGTGTGGGATACGTGACCACTCTAATCCAATTTCCTCATCAATCACAATTTCATTACCAAAATACTTCTTATTTAGCTCATAATAAATGCTTGTTAATAAATCAGGAGTAAGAGCATCTCCTTCTTGAACTTTTAAGTGAATCGCATGCTCAAACTCTGCAAACATTGTCTGACGGAAAACAGTTCCACGGAAGCCTTCTAAATAGTGGTTTAATAGGAATAAACGCTTTTTCTCATCATCAATATTCTTTAATAAATAATCATTCAGAAGATTTTCGTTACAAGTGGAAGCAACTTCTGCAACGAAGATTGAGTAATTTCCATATACAAATGGTTGAGATTTTCGTGTGTAATAACTATGAACTGAATGTCCAAACTCATGTGCTAAAGTAAATAAGTTATTCACATTATCTTGCCAGTTCATTAAGATATAGGGATTGGTTCCATATACTCCAGAGGAATATGCACCGCTCCGTTTCCCTTTATTTTCATGAACATCAACCCATCTGTTATCAAATGCTTCCTTCAGAATACTTTGATACTCTTCACCTAGAGGAGCAAGTCCATTTAATACATACCCCATTGCATCTTCGTAGCTAACTTCCATTTTTACTTCTTTTACAAGAGGTGTATACAAATCATACATATGAAGTTCATTTATTCCAAGTACCTTTTTACGAAGATCAACATAACGATGTAATAAATGAAGGTTATTATTTACCGTATTCACTAGGTTATCATACACTTGTTCTGGGATATTATTATTACTTAGTGCTGATTCGCGAGCTGATTTGTACTTCCGAACTCTTGCGTAAAAGTTATCCTTTTTTATTGAACCAGCAAGTGTACTTGCAAAAGTATTTTTGTATTTTCCATATGTTTCATAAACAGCTTTGAAGGCCTCTTTTCTTACACGTTGATCCCCGCTTTCTAAGAAACGAATATAGCGACCATGTGTAATTTCTACATCTTCTCCGTTTTCATCCTTAACAAAGGGGAATTTTAAGTCAGCATTATTTAGCATCCCGAAAGTGTTGCTGGATGAATTTGTAACATCAGATACTTCAGCAAGTAATGCTTCTTCCTTTGCAGATAAAACATGCGGACGAGTTCTCGTAATTTCTTCGATAGCATGTTTATATATAGAGAGTGCTGGTATTTCATTTAGGAATGACTTTACTTTATCCTCTTCTAACGATAAAATTTCAGGAACGACATATGATAAAGCACTTGAAATTTGCGTATAGAGGTTTGATGCACGATCATTCAAGCCCTGATAGTGTGAATTTGTTGTGTCTTGATCATATCTCATATGTGCATATGTATAAACCTTACCCATTCTCATTAATAGTTCATCTTGGTATGAAAGTAATTCTAGTAAAGTAGTTGCCGAATTACCAAGCATTCCTTGGAACTCACTAGCCTTTGGAATCATTGCCTTAATTTCTTTGAATTCAGTTTCCCAAGATTCATCTGATGGAAAAATATCTTCTAATCGCCAAGTATCTTCAGAACGAACTTCACTTCTTGAAGGTAGCGCTTTAGTTTTAATTTGATCAGCCATCTTAAATTACCTCCGATATACAATTATTTATTTTAGTTTGAATTGGACAATCGAATGATAGTCTATCATACCTATTCGATAATTGATAATTTATTCCCTCTTTTTGAACACATATTAGTTTATACGGGGAATTTTTTTTTATTCGTGACATACTCGTTATTATAAGACAGAGTTATTTATATTGTTTACAATAGATTTCAAAGGACGTGAAAAAATGATTACGATTAAAACAGAAAGAGAAATTGAATTAATGCATCTTGCCGGGAAATTACTAGCTAAGTGTCACAAAGAAATTGCCAAACGAATAAAACCAGGGGTAACAACACTTCAAATTGACGAGTTTGTTGAAGGATTCCTAAAAAAACATGGTGCCACACCAGAACAAAAAGGATTCCGAGGCTATGAATTCGCAACTTGTGCCTCGATTAACGATGAGATTTGTCACGGATTTCCAAGGAAGGACCCATTAAAAGAAGGTGATATAGTAACAATTGATATGGTCGTTAATTTGAATGGTGGATTAGCGGACTCAGCATGGTCCTATGCGGTAGGAAATATTACAGATGAGACGTCTAAACTATTAAATGTGACAAAACAAGCTCTATATATTGGGATTGAAAAAGCACTTATAGGTAATCGTATAGGAGATATCGGGCATGCCATCCAATCCTATGTAGAGGGAGAAGGTCTTTCTGTCGTTCGGGATTTTATAGGGCATGGTATAGGTCCAACACTTCACGAAGAACCACAAGTACCACACTTCGGAAAACCAAACCGTGGTCTAAGGTTAAAAGAGGGAATGGTTATAACAATTGAACCTATGGTTAACATGGGTGCCTGGCATTCTAAAATGGATAGTAATGGATGGACAGCTAGAACATTTGACAACTCCCTCTCGGCTCAATACGAGCATACGATTGCAATAACCAAAAATGGACCTGTTATTTTGACTGAGCAATAAAACTACCCCTTTTATGATTGTTTTATTGATACTCTTCAATTTGTGAGTTATCTTCTCAGCCCAAAATATAAAGACTGTCGAGAATTTCTCGACAGTTGACTTGTTTTTTTATTGAAAAATATCAGAAATATCTGATTCATAGTCAATTGGTACCTTGCGTTCATTATTTTTTTTTGACATAGTGCGTGTTAAACCATAAGCTAGAACTCCAGCTCCAATCATGGTGAGTGTCGTCAAAGATCTCCCTCTTTTCTTTTTCTTCATTCAAATCATTCCTTTCAACATAGTGTCAAGTTTAAATTTCCCCACATGAAATTTATGTATACCTTTATTAAATTTGCATTTTTCATACACTTGTTGCTAAGGAGTACTTTTAGGGAGCACTGAATTGCTTTTATTTAATTCTTCGATAAAATTCCATCATGATTTCTAGACGCGTTTGATTGTAGAGTAGGTGAGTGAGTCCTAGAGAAATGCTAGCTAACGCATGTGTGTAAAGGAATAGAGGATAGTTAAGAGCTAAGGTGTATGTGCCCCGAAGAAGGCTATCCGAACGACCACTTAAAGAAAGGCAACCTGCAGTTAATGTTAAAATTACAATGCTCAATACACTTCTATAGGAACTTGTATCAAAAATTTTAATTAATTACAACTGCCTATTTATTTATTAATAAGGCGTAAAATTTCCTTATCTCCTACCAGTGCATCTTCGATTCGTTTAGGAATTAGG
>JBFILZ010000067.1:0-14502 GCA_041611945.1 Bacillus sp. (in: firmicutes) | reverse complement strand
TTCTTCTAATTCCGTTACAAAGGGTTGTACTGGCTATCCACATTAGATGAACACCCACTTATTAGTAGAATGAAAAGGAGAATCGAGAGCATTTTCATGTGATCATTCCTTTTAGTTGAATTTTTCACTCGAATAAATCATGGACCGTCTTGGTCATACGGACGACCAAATCACAAAAAATGTCTACCTTCATGTCACCCAAGAAATGAAAAAAGAAGCCTCTCAAAAGTTCATTGAACCCTTGAGAAGCCTCCGTTAATTTTCCTCTATGTTAGCAAACCACTCTCACCTTACAAACAAACCCTTATCTATCAAGGGATTGAGGGGCATATTACATCATGCCGCCCATTCCACCCATGCCGCCCATGTCAGGCATTGCAGGAGTATCTTCTTTAATGTCAGCAACAACAGCTTCTGTTGTTAAGAACATAGCTGAAACAGATGCAGCGTTTTGAAGTGCATAACGTGTAACCTTAGTTGGATCAACGATACCCGCTTCAAACATGTTTACCCATTCGCCAGTCGCTGCA
Organism: Bacillus sp. (in: firmicutes); assembly: GCA_041611945.1. Taxonomy (GTDB): domain Bacteria; phylum Bacillota; class Bacilli; order Bacillales; family SA4; genus Bacillus_BS. The sequence continues at coordinate 13,972 of JBFILZ010000067.1, read as the reverse complement.
TTGTAACCAATACCTACAGCTTCTTTCTTAAGGCGCTCAACGATAACAGATCCTTCAAGACCAGCGTTATGAGCAATTTGACGAACTGGTTCTTCTAGCGCTCGAAGTACGATGTTGATACCCGTTTGCTCGTCACCAGTAGATGCCACAATAGCAGCAACCTTGTTGTATACATTAACTAGTGCAGTACCACCACCAGAAACGATACCTTCTTCAACTGCAGCGCGAGTTGAGTTTAATGCGTCTTCGATACGTAATTTACGCTCTTTTAGTTCTGTCTCAGTAGCAGCTCCGACTTTAATAACGGCAACTCCACCTGAAAGCTTAGCTAAACGCTCTTGTAATTTTTCTTTATCAAATTCAGAAGTTGATTCCTCTAATTGTGCACGGATTTGCTTCACACGAGCAGCGATATTAGCAGATTCTCCGTTCCCTTCAACGATTGTTGTATTTTCTTTTGTTACAACAATTTTAGAAGCGCGACCTAATTGTGAGATGTTTGCCGATTTAAGATCTAATCCTAAATCTTCAGTAATTACTTCTCCACCAGTTAGCACAGCAATATCCTCTAACATCGCTTTACGACGGTCACCAAATCCAGGAGCCTTAACAGCAACTGCATTGAATGTTCCACGAAGCTTATTTACTACTAGAGTAGCTAATGCTTCACCTTCAACATCTTCAGCAACTAATAAAAGTGGCTTACCTTGTTGAACAACTTGCTCAAGTACTGGTAGAATTTCTTGAATGCTAGCAATCTTTTTGTCAGTAATTAAGATATATGGATTCTCAAGAACAGCTTCCATTTTATCTGAGTCAGTTACCATATAAGGAGATGCATATCCACGGTCGAATTGCATACCTTCTACTACCTCAAGTTCAGTAGTAAAACCTTTAGATTCTTCAATTGTGATAACTCCGTCGTTTCCAACGCGTTCCATTGCTTCAGCGATTAATTGACCTACTTCTTCATCAGCAGCTGAAATTGATGCAACTTGAGCGATTGAAGACTTACCTTCGATTGGTTTTGAAATAGCTTTAAGCTCTTCAACAGCAGCTACAACAGCTTTTTCAATTCCTTTACGAACACCAACAGGATTTGCTCCAGCTGTTACGTTCTTTAGTCCTTCACGAATCATCGCTTGAGCAAGAACAGTAGCAGTTGTCGTACCGTCACCGGCTACATCATTTGTTTTACTTGCTACTTCAGCAACAAGTTTTGCACCCATATTTTCAAATGCATCTTCAAGTTCGATTTCTTTTGCAATAGTTACACCATCGTTAGTGATTAGAGGTGATCCAAATTTCTTTTCAAGAACCACGTTTCGTCCTTTTGGCCCAAGTGTTACTTTTACTGCATTTGCAAGAGTATCAACACCGCGAAGCATTGCGCGACGTGCGTCTTCACTAAATTTAATTTCTTTTGCCATATTACATTACCTCCTCGATTTTTTATCTTTAGTAAGTATACGAAAAACTTAGCAATACACTAAATTTCTTGTTCTAAGTATTTACAATTAACCAATTACAGCTAAAATATCGTTTTCACGAAGGATTAGGTATTCTGCACCTTCATGTTTAATTTCAGTCCCTGAATACTTTGAAAAGATGATTTTGTCTCCAGTAGCTACTTCTAAAGCAACACGCTCACCGTTCTCTAGAACACGACCTGTTCCTACTGCTACGATTCTTCCTTCTTGAGGCTTTTCCTTTGCGGAATCCGGTAAAACAATACCGCTAGCAGTTTTTTCTTCAGACTCGACAAGCTCAATAATAACTCGATCTCCTAATGGCTTTAACAAGTGAACAACCTCCTCATGGTTCTTGGTTTTTTATTAGCACTCTAATGTTGTGAGTGCTAACACAATTTATATATTAAATAAATTAGTCTCTTAATGCAAGTATTTACACCTATTTTTTCAAAAACTTTCTTCTCTCTTTTCCGACAAAATGTTTATCTTAAAATCATATATCTCTTTATCTTTTTTACTTTTTCACTTTTTTCAAACATACAATATGAAGTATAACCATATAGACAAGTATATTTATAAGGTTTACATTTAGTACAAATTCGAAACTGTGGTACAATACGAAAGGTAAAATGTAGACAGATAAAGGAGAACAAAACTTTGGAGAAACGACATTGGTACGTAATATTGACGTATGTCATTATGCAATTTTCTAGTATCTTAGGTGTTCCAGTACTTTATGAACTAGGAGTTCGCCCTGAAGAAGTGGCGATTGCCTACTGGCTCATTTTTAGTTTTTTTACAGCTATGATTATTATCCTCTTTTTACTTCGGAAGGATATGCAAATTGACAATTACCGAGAAGATCAAAGCCCCCTTTCAGTCGCAATAATATGGTCTATTATCGGGGTATTTCTAGCTCTATTTGCACAAGGTATTGCAGCGACCATAGAAAATAAAGTTTTCGGTATCGAACTTGGATCAGAAAACACTGAATTTCTAGTCGAGGTGGCATCAGTCACACCTTTATTCATCATAGTTACTTCCATTTTCGGGCCAATTTTGGAGGAAATCATTTTCAGGAAATTGTTATTTGGTAATCTTCAAAAGAGATTTAACTTTTTTATCTCAGCCTTGTTAAGTTCGATTGTTTTTGCTATAGTTCACATGGATTTTACTCATATCCTAATCTACTCAGCAATGGGCTTTACCTTTGCATTCTTATATGTAAAAACAAAACGAATACTCGTACCCATTTTCGCTCATGTTGCAATGAATACACTTGTTGTAGTTGTCCAGCTCCTTTTTAAGGATGATTTAGATAAATACAAGCAACAAGTAGAGACAATGCAGTCGTTTATCAGTCCTTTTCTGATAAATCTTAAGTTATTTTTATTTTAATTATTGGAGGCTATGACATCATGCGTAAATCTCCCTATATGATAGGACTCCTTTACTTAGGTATGGGAATTGTTTTTACGGTTATTGCCATTCAAAGCAAAACCGAAAATTCATGGAATTTTTATACAATCATCTTAATGCTTGTTGCGACATTTGACTTTGGTGTTTCGATTCGAATGTTTCGCTTAGGTAAACGTATCAAAAAAGTCAAAAAATAAAACTCCATTTTAAAATGGAGTTTTTTCATGTTCGTCTTCACTCTTGTTCGCTTCCAATTCTGCCTTGATTTTCTTCTTATATGCTCCTTTAGATATCAAAATGCTAAATTCATATAGAATGAAGAGCGGTATTGTCACCATCATGTGAGAAATCAACTCTGGTGGTGTAATAAAGCCTCCAATTACAAGTAGTCCAAAATAGGCATATCTTCGAACCTTAGACAAAAATATAGGTGTTACGATGCCAAGCCTTGTTAAAAACATAATAATAACTGGAAGCTGAAAGAGTATTCCAAAAGGTAAAGTAAGCTGAAATAAAAATTCAAAGTATTCATTGATTCCAATTACTTGCTCAATAGCTAGACGATCAGATAGCCTCGTCATGAAATCTACAACAAAAGGAAATAATATGAAGTACGAAAAAGAGATTCCAACTAAAAATAAAAGTAAAGATATCGGAATATAACTTAATGTCACTGTCCGTTCCTTTGTATACAATCCAGGACTTATAAAGGCCCACAATTGGTATAATGTAATTGGAAATGTCAATATAAAGGCAATAATAAAAGCGAATTCCATATAAATTTTTATCGGGTCTGTTAGTCTAAAAGCATTCATAGTCAATTCTTTTGCCTCATCTGCTCCTTGTAGATACACAATAAAGTGTTCCACTAAAAATAGACTACCAATGAAGGCAAGGACGAAAAAAACTAAAACGATTGCAAGACGGTTCCTTAGTTCACCGATATGATCATATACGGACATCTCATTTCGATTCATCAATACTCATCCTAACCTTACTTGTTACCTTCTTTTTTCTTTTCTTCATCATCATCGTCCGCTAATCCTTTAGTAGCATTTTTAAATTCACGAAGGGTATTACCTGCAGCCTTACCAAGTTCAGGTAATTTCTTAGGTCCAAAAATTAAGACGGCAACAACTCCGATTATTATGAGACTTCCTGGTCCAACCATCTATTCCACCTCCTCTAATCTAATGGATAATTCTTAAGAAAATAAGCCAATGACTGTAATTCGACAGCTAAATCAATATGATGAATTCGAACTATGTCAGGTACGTTAATTCTTGCAGGGGTAAAATTAAGAATTCCTTTTATCCCAATTTCTACTAAGCGATCTGTTATTTGCTGTGCAACTGGGGCAGGCACTGTTAAAATCGCTATGGAAACATTCTTATCTAATTTTTCTTCTAGCTCGTTCAAATGAAAAATTGGAACGCCCCCAATTTCATTACCTACTAAATCAGAATTTATATCAAAGGCCATTTCAATCTTTGTACTATTATTTTTTATGAAATTATAGTTCAAAAAAGCTGTACCCAGATTTCCTACTCCAATAAGCGCAACCTTCGTAACCTCATCTTGATCTAATGTTTTCCTGAAAAAATTTAGTAAATATTGAATATTATATCCATATCCCTTTTTACCTAGTGCTCCAAAATAAGAAAAATCTCTCCGAATTGTGGCTGAGTCTACCTTAACAGATTCACTTAACTCCGCTGAAGATACTCTCTGTTTTCCCGACAAAAGTAAATTCTTTAAGAACCGATAATATAATGGCAAACGTTTTGCGGTAGCCTGTGGTATTTTTGATTGTTCTTGATTCAATAGTTATCACCCAATCTTCTCACTTTCGGTGGAAGTCGCCACTCTTTCCTCCGGTTTTCTCAATTAAGTAGGTGGGACCAATAATCATTCCCTTATCAACTGCTTTACACATATCATAAACAGTTAGGGCACAAACTGAAACCGCTGTTAGTGCTTCCATTTCAACACCTGTACTGCCTTTAGTCTTCACTTCACCATCTATTACAAGTTCATAGTTGTTCCCTTTTTGTTTCCAATTAAAGTCTATGTTAACTCCTTTAATTGGTATCGGATGACACATAGGGATTAAATCTGGTGTACGTTTAGCCGCCATAATACCAGCTATTTGTGCAACAGCTAAGACATCACCTTTTGCTATTTTCGAGTGAATAATCTTCTGATAAATTTCATCGGATACTTCAATACTTGACCTTGCTACGGCTGTTCGAACCGTCTCAGACTTAGAAGTAATATCAACCATTTTCGCATGACCTTGGTCATTAAAGTGTGTGAAATCTGCCATACGATTTCCTCCTCTAGCTAATTTTCCTCAATTAGACTATACACTATTTCCAAACACTTGACGAATTGCAATGTGAACAATTTTGGAAATGTGAACAACACTTCTCTTAGTTGCTCGATTACTGAAAAATATATACACTAATAGTAGAAAACTTGAGGTGAATGCTATGATTTTATTACAACTTAATCAGATTACAAAATATTTTGGCTCTGAGCTTATTTTATCGAATATAAAACTTGAAGTACAATCAAAGGATCGAATCGCTCTTGTCGGACGAAACGGAGCCGGTAAGTCTACTCTCTTAAAAATTATCGCAGGAATTCATTCACAAGATAGTGGTGAAATTATTAAACCCAAAGAGGTCACAATCGGCTATTTGGCTCAACATACAGGCCTTGACACTAAACATTCCATATGGAATGAAATGCTTTCTGTTTTTTCACACTTAAAACAGCAAGAAACAGATATCCGTGATATGGAAAAACAAATGGGCGATCCCTCTCTTTATGAAAATCAAACTCGTTATAACCAAGTATTAAAGGAATATGATCTCCTACAAGAACAATTTAGACAAAACGGTGGGTATCAATATGAGTCAGATATCAGGTCTGTCCTGCACGGTTTAGGCTTTGCCCACTTTGACGCAGATACTTCTATCTCATCCCTAAGTGGAGGTCAAAAAACAAGACTTGCTTTAGGTAAATTACTTTTAACAAAGCCAAATTTATTAATCTTGGACGAGCCTACCAACCATTTGGATATGGCTACGCTTGCATGGTTAGAGCAATATTTAAGTTCCTACCCAGGGGCGATTCTAATTGTCTCTCATGACAGGTATTTTCTTGATAAAGTTGTTGGTCAAGTTTATGAAATATCGAGAGCAACTGTCCATAAATTTCATGGGAATTATAGCAAATACCTTTTGCAGAAAGCCGAGAACTTTGAAAAAGATTTAAAACAGTTTGACCGGCAACAGGACGAAGTAGCGAAGTTAAAAGACTTTATACAACGAAATATGGCTAGAGCATCCACGACGAAACGGGCTCAAAGCAGAAAAAAACAACTAGATAAAATGTCTCTATTAGATCGTCCTGCAGGTGATGAAAAATCCGCTTCATTCCATTTTGGAATAAATCGTCAAAGTGGAAATGATGTTGTTAAGGTTACGGACCTCGCTATAACATATGAACAGAATAACCCCACTATTGAAAATGTTACTTTTTCGATGCAACGTGGAGACAGTTTGGCTCTCATCGGTCCCAATGGTATTGGAAAATCTAGTTTATTAAAAGGGATCATTAATAAGGTCTCTCCAAGTAGTGGGACAGTTCATTTTGGATCCAATGTTTCGGTTGGTTATTATGATCAAGAGCAAGCTAATCTTAAATCAAACAAACGTGTCTTAAATGAACTTTGGGATGAATATCCCCTTATGCCTGAAAAAGATATCCGAACCATACTAGGTAACTTCTTATTTTCCGGTGACGATGTATTAAAGGAAGTATCTTCATTAAGTGGTGGTGAAAAAGCAAGGTTAGCTTTATCAAAACTCATGATGCAAAAAGCAAATTTATTAATTTTAGATGAGCCTACGAACCACTTAGACTTAGATAGTAAAGAAATATTAGAAAATGCACTAATTGATTACCCAGGAACTATTTTATTTGTTTCCCACGATCGCTACTTTATTAATAGACTTGCTACCAAGGTGCTAGAACTAGAACCTACTGGTGCTACTGAATATCTAGGTGATTATGATTACTATGTAGAAAAAAAGCAGCTCTTATCTGAGCTTCAACAACTTGAACAAAAAGCACTTACCGTCAATTCATCTTCATCTTCTATTAAAGAAGACAAACGTAGTTTTGAAGAAGAAAAAGAATTCAAGAAACTTGAACGTCAGCGTCTCAGAAGAATCGAAGAAATTGAGAAAGAAATTGCAGCAATTGAAGAGTTGATTACCAATAATGAACAAAGGCTCTGTGATCCTGATGTCTACCAAGATCATGAATTAGTTTTACAAATTAATAATTCCAACGATAGTTCAAGTAAGCAATTAGAAATGCTGATGGAAGAATGGGGACAATTATTAGAATAAGTGTATATTCCCTTGTGGATAACCCAACTCAGATCATTTTTTTCTTCAAATGAAAATGAAAAATTGACTTTAACAAACATATAAAAGGTCCAAGGATTAATCCTCGGACCTTTTTTTCCACATATCCACAGATTTATACACATTACTAACAGTTACGAGGACAAGTTTATTTCTAGTTATCCACAATGTTAACTTCTAATAATCCACATATCCACAGATTGTATGTAAACAAAAAAACACACACTTTCTAATGCATCCTCTACTAGATAGGACCATTAAGAAAAGTGTGTGTTTGATTTTAAAAGGATTTCATCTCTAGTCCTGGATTTGCATTCAAATTCAACTCAGATGTCTTCCCTTTTTCATATGCAACGCTTCCTACAGCAGCAATCATAGCCGCATTATCTGTACACAAGGAGAGTGGAGGGATAATAAGTTCAACCTCTGATTTATCGCTAAAAGCCTTCTTAAGAGCTGTTCTTAGCCCTTTATTAGCTGCAACTCCTCCAGCTAGTAGCACTTGCTTTACTTTAAACTCACTTGTAGCTCTTAATGTCTTTGTAACTAAAACATCAATCACACTTTCCTGAAAACTAGCAGCCAAATCCTCAGGTTTTATCTCTTCAGAACGCTGACTTGCATTATGTAGCGTATTAATAACGGCTGATTTCAATCCACTAAAGCTAAAATCGTACGAATTCGGCTCTAACCAAGCCCTAGGTAATTTTATACTTGGACTACCCTCTTGTGCCAAACGATCAATATGGGGGCCCCCTGGATAAGGTAAATTTAATGTTCTAGCTACTTTATCATAAGCTTCACCAGCTGCATCATCTCTTGTTTCACCAATTACTTCAAAATGACCATGGTCCTTCATAATTATTAATTCGGTGTGACCACCAGAAACAACTAAGGCGAGTAACGGAAAAGAAAATTCAGTAGTAAACCGATTTGCATAAATGTGTCCTGCTATATGATGTACACCTATAAGTGGAATATTATGTGCAAAAGAAATAGCTTTTGCAGCGTTCACACCTATTAATAAAGCACCCACTAAGCCGGGCCCTTCCGTAACAGCAATGCCATCAATATCCTTGAATGTAATATTCGCCTGTTCCATAGCCTCTTCCAATACTATCGTAACTTGCTCTACATGATGCCTTGATGCGATTTCTGGGACTACTCCACCAAAACGCTTATGACTCTCAATTTGAGAGGCAATAACATTGGCTAGTATTTCTCTTCCATCCTTTACAATGGCAACAGCTGTTTCATCACAGCTTGTTTCAATTCCTAATATGATTTGATTTTTCATTTACATTCACCCACATGACTAAGGCATCTTCACCATTATCTGTATAATAGTTTTTTCGAATGCCTCCATTTTTATATCCTAATTTACGATAAAGAGACTGTGCGACAATATTAGAAACTCGTACTTCAAGCGATAAGCGCTCTGCACCCATTGCTTTTGCAAGTTCCATTGATTGATTCATAAGTGCTTCTCCAAGTTTCTTCCCACGGTATGCAGGAAGTACTGCAATATTTGTAACGTGAGCCTCATCTAGTACTATCCACAGTCCGCAATATCCAATAATTTGATCACTTTCTTCCATAACAACGTAACTTGCATAATTGTTATTTACCATCTCATTATAAAAAGCTTCTCGGCTCCAAGGAACTGCAAATGACTCCAATTCAATTATCATTATTTGATCAATATCTTCTACTTTCATCAATCTAAAAGTTATTAAAGAATTCATATTTTGCCTCCTTAAAGAGAAGACTCATTTGAAGCTAACCAGTTCGCTTCTGCTTCTGCTAAACGAAGATAATTTGGTACAAAGGAGTGTAGGGGCTCAGATTCTTTATTTATTCCGATATGAGCTAATAACGATGGTCTTGGATTCCAATCAATATATGAAGAGAAGATTGCTTTACTTCCTAAATGCGCTTGTATAGTTGCTTGATGCATGGGTAAATCCGCTCCAATAAATAAAATAGGTTCCTCAAGATCCTTCAGCTTCTCGACCCAATCATTGATTAAAACATTTTGATCTTCAATTTCTTCCACCATTACTTCCCCGTCAGAACGATAAAGACCAGTATACACTTGATTTCTTCTCGCATCCATTAAGGGACAGACATATCCTTTAAAATCCCTGCCGTTCCAGGCCAGATGTTCCAGACTAGAAACACCAATCAAAGGGATTTTCAAGCTCCAAGCCAATGATTTGGCAATTGTGACACCTATTCTTACACCAGTATATGAACCAGGACCTTTCGCAACCACAATTCTATCGAGCATGTTAGGGGTTACATCACAATCACTCATTAGTTGTTGTATTGCTGGCATTAGTCGGATAGAATGATTTTTTTTAATATTAGTAATATATTCCCCAATTACTTGCTCATCATCAGAGAGTGAAACACCCATTACATATGTTGATGTATCAATCGATAGTATCTTCATTTTCAATTAACTCCTTGATTAATTGTTCATACCGCTTTCCATTAGCTAGAATGACAATTCTTCTTTTTGTATCATCTTCTCTTGTTATCATTATCGTTGCATATTCGTATGGGAGTTGATCCTTAATTAAATGGGCCCACTCAACAACGGTAACACCTTTCCCATTAAAATACTCATCAAAACCAAGATCCTCAAATGAATCTTGTACACGATAAACATCCATGTGATATAAAGGTAATCTCCCTGTATATTCTTTTATAATTGTGAAAGTAGGGCTATTAACATTTCTAGTAATACCTAACCCCTTAGCTAGTCCCTTCGTAAAGGTAGTCTTCCCAGCTCCTAAGTCACCTTCCAAAAGGAATACATCTCCTGGCATCGTTAACTGACCCAGTTTATAGGACAAATACTTCGTTTCATCTTCATTATTCATTACCCATTCATATGTCTTCATCTACATCACCTTAATCAAAATGATTAAATCCTTTTCTTGCTAATTCACTAACATGACTATTTTCTTTTAAATAAACATTTCCAGTCCCTTTTTGAACAGATCCAACCATGGAAATAGGAAGATTTAGTTCCTTAAACCTTTTAAGTATCTTTATCCAATTCTCTTTGGATGCTGTGCCAAGTAATTCATAATCCTCTCCACCGAATAATGCCCATTCTATTGCTTGTTTTCTTCCGAAGAACAGAATTTCCTTTGAAAGGGGAATACAACTAGCATCTAGAATTAAATCAACATTACTTGCTTCAGCGATTTCTTTTGCCTCACTCGCCACTCCATCACTTATATCATTCGCTGAAACACCTTCAAATTGCACTAGAATCCGACCAGCCTGTATCTGTGGATTTGGAATCTGATGTTTCATAACTAACGACCTAAAGTGTTCCTCTTTAGCTTTCTCACTTACTATTATATGTAAACCAGCTGCAGAATCCCCGACTGTGCCAGTTAAAAAAACAATGTCTCCAGCTTTCGCATTACTTCTTTTTAGACAGCTATCCTTTTCAACTTTTCCTAGAACGGTGACATTGACAACCAAAGGTCCATTAGTCGAAACCGTATCTCCACCGATCAACTTAACCTCATTATGTTTAGCTACTATTTCCATGCCTGAATAAATCTCTAATAGCTCATTCTCCTGCCAGTTCTTAGGTATAGCAATTGATACAAGGAAGTAAGTAGGAATACCACCCATTGCTGCAATGTCACTGATATTGGCTGTCAAAGCCTTGTAGCCAATATGATAAGGGCTCATTGTTTCTCTTTTAAAATGAATTCCCTCTACCATCGTATCCGTACAGGCAAGTAAGTTCATTTCTACTGGTGGTTTAACAACTGCAGCATCATCACCGATTCCGACAATTATATCATGATGCAATCCCTGCTTTTGGGTTAGAGAGATTTTCTTTATAAATTCAAATTCATCTTTAATTCCCATCGCAATCACCACTTTTTTTAACTAAATAGGTGTAGAAATATAAAAAATCCTTAGGTTTTATCCTAAGGCCCTATTGTCATTCTCTTATTTTAGAAGAAAAAAAGCAAATAAAAAAAACGAAAGCATTTGTTTCGTTTAAAAAAATGGCGGTCCCGACGGGAATCGAACCCGCGATCTCCTGCGTGACAGGCAGGCATGTTAACCGCTACACCACGGGACCTAATATGTATTTAGTGTATTATTCTAATTGGTTGCGGGGGCAGGATTTGAACCTACGACCTTCGGGTTATGAGCCCGACGAGCTACCAGACTGCTCCACCCCGCGATAATATTAATATAAATTATTTCTTTAATGCATTCTGTTACTCACTATAACGACCATCTCGGATTAAAAAGAAAACCGATATGCTGTTGCATTTTCGAGGAAGATGATTCTACGTGCTCCACCCCGCGATAATATTAATAAATAGCTGATTTATTCATTTGTTAATCAATATTTCGAATCCCTTGTTAAAAGGCTACAAGAGATAGTATAACACGTCCACAATAAAAAAGAAAGGAAAAAGTCGATTTTATTTAATCGACTTTTCTATAGCCTCTTTAAACACATTAACTATATCATTTTCATTTTCGATTCCAACTGAGATACGGACTAATCCTCTTGTTATTCCAAGGGTTTCTAATGCATCTTTTGAGAGAGCCCGATGTGAAGTAGCTATAGGATAAGATACAGTAGTTTCAATTCCTGCAAGTGTAGGTACTATTTTAATCCACTGTAGTAATTTAAAAAACATATTTATATCACATTGATTCGTGTCTAACTCAACGGAAACCATTGCACCATTTCCTTCTGAAGATAAATTAGCAGGATAGTACACTTTCTTTATTCCTTTAACACCTTCAAATCCAACAGCAAGGTATTGCGCATTCTTTGCTTGTCTCTCCATTCGAATACTCATAGTCTTCAGACCTCTACAAGCCAGCCAACTTTCAAATGGACTCAAATTAGCACCAAGGTTTACTAGTTTCTTACTTACCTTTTCAATTAACAATTTACTCCCAACAACGACACCAGCTGTAACGTCACTATGTCCACCTATATATTTCGTTGCACTATGAACTACAAGGTCAACTCCATTTAAATAGGGCTTACAAAATAATGGTGTTGCAAACGTATTATCAATGATTGAAACTAAATTATTTTCTTTCGCAATTTCTACAATTTGCTTAATATCTTCTACCCTAAGGAGTGGATTTGTAACAGATTCACTATAGATAACTTTTGTATTTTCTAAAATTGCTTTTTCAATTTCTTGTTTTTCCAAAAAAGATACAAAAGATGCTTGAATTCCAACTTCCTGTAATTCTTTAGCAATTAGTTGAAAAGTTCCTCCATACAAGTCTTCATTCGCTATAATATGATCTCCAGCTGAAGCAACCGCTAGAATACTAAGCATTATCGCTGAAATCCCAGATGAAGAAGCTACTCCTGCCTCTGCACCTTCTAATAAAGCAACAGCATGGCCTAATTCATCCGTATTCGGATTACCTACTCTTGAATACAAGTAGTTACCTTGTCCTTCATAATAACCCTCTAACTCCTCCAACGAACCAAAGGTAAATGCAGATGTCTGATATATTGGCGTAACTTTACTATGTATTGGTTCCACATTCTTCTTAGAAAAATGAACGTTTTTCGTAAAAAAATCCAAAATAATCCCCTCGCCCTCAAATATTAATTCGACTTTACTCCTTTAAAACATAGAAGTCAATCAAAGTATTTAGTATTTGTTAATTATTTAAATTATTCTGTTAAATTTTTATAAATAATAAGTTTATTGGGTTTTTTTTGTGAATATACTTATTCGACACCTAAAAAAAGTCACTAAAAAGCATCTATTTATAATTCAAAGCTGTTTTATTTTGATCTACTTCACAGTAAATAGCAAATACATAAAACAATAAAAATATTGGACATCGCACTGAAAACACATCACTTTAACATGTAGAGTATATTGTTAACTTATTAACCATTCGTGATTAGCAATTTCTTTCAACTGTTGTTGACCACCCTCCTATGTTAGTACAATAACAATTCAATTAAGAGCCCTTCTTCTTACAGGAATGCACCCTTGACTTGAATAAAAATAACACATTTTTAAATTAATTTCTTATTATTTAACTGTTTTGTCTACATGTATTTTCTGTTTTTTCCCTTGTAATAGGGTTGATGGTCCTATGTACGAGTTTTGATAGCATAAAGATTGCTATCTCAGCGTTTTTTAGGTTTTATAAGCTGTTTTTTTGTTTTATAAGCCGTTATATAGCTTTATAAGCTAAAATTATGAATTTATAAGCAATTATACTTTTTTTACCAAATGAATAACAAATACCGCAATCCAAATCACTTGTAGTCCCATAATTTTATACCATCTTATCAAAATCAAAGGCTGCTTCCTCACTTTACTTGGCGATGTCCTACTCTCACTGAACAACCCTAACTACTACCATGGTTAAGGTTATCTTGGATGTACTTTCTCCTAAGAATACCCCTACAGGCAACCAAAAAAATCCAAACAAAAAAAAGCAGCTATTAATAGCTGCTTTCTCACTTTGCTTGGCGATGTCCTACTCTCACAGGGGGAGTCCCCCAACTACCATCGGCGCTGAAGAGCTTAACTTCCGTGTTCGGAATGGGAACGGGTGTATCCTCTTCGCCATCATCACCAGACAATG
>JBFILZ010000066.1:0-14550 GCA_041611945.1 Bacillus sp. (in: firmicutes) | reverse complement strand
GCACAGAAATAAATTGATTAACTTTTTTACTGTTATTCTTCAATAAATCGTACTATAATTTATATAGAATGATCTTTATAAGACTTATACTGTTCACACTAGAAAGGGGTTCCACATTGTCTCACCTATTATCAAAAAAAACAATTATCATCTCATTACTAATTATCGTACTTGTTCTCTCTTTCTTTTTTATTATACCTATATCACTACCTCTAATAGTGGCATTTATTACATCCTTATTTCTTAATCCACCTATCAGGTTTTTGCAAAAGAAATATAAGATGACTCGTAATCTCGCAGTAATCATTGTTTTTATACTCTTTTTACTGATAATTGGTATTAGTGGTTATTTTCTAACAACGAAGGTTGTTACAGAGGTTATAAAAATTTCACAGAATGCACCGCTATATGTAAATGATATCGCTAGTGCATGGAATAATATAGAGGAAAAACTAAACGAAACAGCTAAGGATTTACCCAAAGAATTTGTAGATGAAATCACCCAACAAGTAGACATCTTTCTGATAGAAATTAGAGAGAGTATTACAAACTCTGTCAATATTAAGAATGTAAAGGAAATTGCAACAGAAATTCCAAGTTATTTAGTTAGTTTCCTTGTATATTTAATCGCATTGTTTCTTTTCATGATTGAGTTACCAAAGCTAAAGCAACGGGCATTTTCCCATATGACGGAAAGAACTACTGAGAAGGTTCAATTTATGATGTCAAGATTGTCTTATGTTGTAATAGGATTTTTGAAGGCACAGTTTCTAGTTAGTGTGCTCATTTTCTTCGCTTCACTTATTGGGCTGTTACTTATTGTTTCACCTGAAATTGCCATTGTAATGTCCATAATTATTTGGGCAATCGACTTTATTCCTATTATTGGGTCTATCATGATTCTTGGCCCTTGGTCCTTATTTTTACTATTAACGGGTCAAGTTGCAATAGGAACGAATATAGCAATTTTAGCAGTTGTATTACTTATTATTAGAAGAACTATCGAACCCAAAGTTATGGGAAGACATATTGGATTGTCCCCGTTATTCACCTTAATCGCAATGTATTTAGGACTTAAAATATTTGGATTAATTGGATTTATCATTGGACCACTATTATTAATTGCTTTTAATTCAGCGCGTGAATCGGGCATTATTCGTATCAATTTCAAACTATAATAACTTTTGTTTTAACAACAATCTATTAAAAATATTTAAACTAAAAAACTAAGGTTTCGTTCTGTTTTATTAAGAACAAATTCCTTAGTTTTTTTCTCTATCCGGCATGATGTAGCTCCCAGTAAAGAAATGCACCTTCTTTTAATGTACATTTCATCCCTAGTCTCTCTAGTAATCGAATCGACTTTTCATCATGAATATCACATTCTGTTAAAAAGGATCTAACTCCGTTCGAAACATTCAACCAATCAATCATTGCATCGATTGCTTCATATGCAATACCATCATCCAACATATCATTATTTAAATGATAACGAAATTGAACTACTCCATTCAAAGGCTTACCTAGCATAACAACATCGCCAATTATTCTTTTTTCTTCATATAAAATGATCATCCAAATTCCCCAACCGTATTCTTCCTGATCTGATTCTAATTTTTCAATAAAATACGGCAACATGCCTATTAATTGTGTTGACGGCCAATTAGGGGGGATTTTTATAGGTGAACGCTTTTCAAGTTCCCTTCTGTAAAGTGCTAATGATTTTGTTAAGTCTAGAGAACAAGGTACAAGTAGTAAGCGATCGGTTACAATTTCCACGAACACTGTCCCTCCTTTTGTTGATCTTTATAAGTTTCTGAATTCAATGTAAATTAAGATCTTTTTAAATATTAACCTTTCTTTTTCCCAAAGAAAAAGGTCATAGAATATCATATTCTATGACCAACTTTTCATATACCTTTTCAGGGGAAATTTCTAATTCTATTTAGTAACCGAGAATGGCTCTAATAACTGATGTTGTTTCTCCACCACGGTAGAACACATACAATAATAAATAGACAGCAACACCTGTTATTGCCGTAAAGAACCAAATAAAGCTAGTTATTGGCCCTATTTTCCTGTGCTTATCAAGGATATTCTTATATCCATAATAAAGACTAAATAAACCAAAGACAGCACCAGTTGTCGCAAGAGTGATATGAAAAATCAGGAAAATTGTGTAAAATATTTTAATATCGTCTGGTCCACCAAATTGTGTATTTCCGATAAAGATAGTTCTAGATGCATAAATCAAGAAAAAGATAATGGCAAAAACTGCAGCTCTAGTCATCATTTTCTTATGCGCTTCAATTTTCCTTTGAGTAATTAAATACCATCCGATAGCAACTGAAATAGCACTTAACACAATGAAGAAGGTACTGATTGTAGGTAATATTGGTAAGTTCATATAAGCATCCTTCCTGATTACTTGAAAATAGTAAGTATCAATTTGATTGTGGTTGTGTTTTTAGTTCAAGTTCATCTTTCTCACGTTCTTTCCTCGCCCATTGAAAGAAAATATAGCCAAGAATTGCTCCATAAACAATCTCTTGCATGACCTTCATTATTACTCCACCTAGTTGTTGATCTTCAATTAATGGAAACCAATTAAATAGCTCTGGTGTTCCAATGTTAAGTGTTGCTAACATATCAGGTGGTACACACAAGGCTAAAGCGTTCATCCAGATTGTCGGATCTGTATAGGCGCTATACATAGGTTCAGTTGCAAATATAATAAGTGCACAAGCTGGTGTTAACAGTACACCATCAGCAAAGATATATCCTATTTTATTAATCGGTGAAAGAGTTTGTACCTCAGGTAATGGGTTAACAACTGGCCACCACATTAAAATGGCTCCCACAAACATTACGATTGAAAAAATACCATGAAGATATTCATCCGTTTTTACAACATCAAATATTACAGGTATATGATATAAAGAAAACAGACCATTAAACAGGATTAATGCTATTATAGGCTTGGTTAAAAAAGAAAAAACCTGTCTAATCCCCTTAATTTGAATAAATTCTCTTAATAACGCTTGAGGAAGCCCTAATATCAATAGTGGTGGTACAGCTAAATATACGATGGCCATAGCAGTCATGTGAGCACTAAACATCAAATGCCCGAGTAAGTCAAAAGGTCCACCCTTCATTAAATAAAGGAGCAATAAGCTTGAAACAAAGAAAAACTGTTGTTTCGAAGTTACAGCATATCTTTCTTTTCTAATTAAGTAAAAATATAAAACAATCAGAGCAACTATTACAACGAGAAATCCTGGGCTCCATAAAGCTCTAAAACCAAACATACTAATATCCATATATGTCACCTCCGCTAGGACCTTCGAATCATTCATTTTTAATACATACTTATTATACAATATAAAGATTTTCACTAGCAATGAACGTTATGTGAACGTCAAAAGTAAAATGTAAAAGAGAAAGGATGAGCAACTAAGGCTCATCCTTTCTTTTTTATCAGTCTTAGTACCTTTTTTAAAGTTTATAATAAAACCTTTCGGATTTACCACCAAATAATGGTTACAAACGCTAAAACTGTAATAAGAGCCACTAGAATTCCAGAATATAGAAATAAGGCTGGTGCTTCATGTCCTTTATGACTCATGTGCATAAAGTAATATAGTTGGAAAATAACTTGGATAACTGCAAGTAGTAAGATAACTGGTACAGCGAACCATGGTGAGAAGCCCTCGTATCCAACTGCCAAGAACGCCACCAAAGTTAATCCAATCATAAGTGCAAAAGAAACTACTTGGTATTTCATATCTTGCTTATTTTTCTTACGACGATAGACTAAGTCAACATTTGGATTACCTGATTGGTTTGTAGTAGCCATATGTTATCCCACCATCCCCATTAAGTATACAACAGTAAAAATAAATACCCATACAACGTCAATAAAGTGCCAGTAAAGACTTGCTACATAAAACTTAGGTGCGTTGTAAAGGCTTAGTCCGCGTTTTGAGTTACGAATCATTAATGTACTAATCCAAAGCAACCCGAAGGCTACGTGAGCACCATGGAAGCCGACTAGAGTGTAGAAGGCCGAACCAAATGCACTACTAGTAAACGTGTGATTATATACATGCACATAATGATTAAATTCGTATATTTCAAGTGCTAAGAATGCTAAACCAAGTAATACTGTAATGAATAACCACAATTGCATCTTGCGAAATTCAAAATTTTTCATATGGTACATTGCATATACACTTGTTAAAGAACTTGTAAGTAGTAGCATTGTTGCTAAGAAAACAATTTCTATATCAAATAATTCTTGCGTTGTTTTTCCACCAGCAGTTGAATCTTTCAGAGCTAAATAAGTAGCAAATAATGAACCGAAAAGTACTGTTTCTCCACCAAGAAAGAACCAAAATGCAAGAAATTTATTCTTCCCTTCAAGGGTAGCTTTTTCAGGTTCTGCAGGGTAGGTTGCGGCTGTCAATTTTTCTTCAACATGTGCTGCCATTATCCCTTAACCCCCTTGTCATCATTTTCTAAATCTTCTTTATGAATATGGAAACCATGATCATCTATTACAGAACGTAAGAACATAGATCCAAGGATAATTAGCATACCAACTATACCAACTATCAAGGCTGGAATGTTCGTTTCATCTGAGCGAATATCTGCATACATAAACCCAAATGCTGCGATAAAAAAGCCTACGGAAATAACAAACGGCAATATTGATGCGTTTGGCATATGAATATCACCAACTGGTTCAGCCGGAGTCATCTCAGTGCGTCCTGCCATCTTCTCAACCCATAATGCGTCTAATCCACGAA
The DNA here is from genome assembly GCA_041611945.1 of Bacillus sp. (in: firmicutes). Classification (GTDB taxonomy): domain Bacteria; phylum Bacillota; class Bacilli; order Bacillales; family SA4; genus Bacillus_BS. Next base: position 9,742 of record JBFILZ010000066.1, on the reverse strand, counting down.
CTAATGGAGTTTGTTTAAAGTTATATTCTGGAGCTGGAGATGATATTGCCCACTCTAGAGTACGCCCAGTTCCCCAAGGATCATTTCCTACACGTTCTCCTTTTACAGTTGTTAAGACAATATTAACCAATAGTACAATTGTACCAATCGCCATTCCAATCGCACCAATACTACTTACTAAGTTTCCAGTTTCCCAACCTTGATCTGGTAAATAAGTGAAAACACGACGTGGCATACCGATTAATCCTAAGAAATGTTGAATAAAGAACGTTAAATGAAATCCAATCATAAATGTCCAAAACGTAATTTTTCCAAGTCTCTCATTTAACATCGTACCAAACACCTTAGGCCACCAATAATGTAAGCCTGCAAATAAACCAAATACTACTCCACCTACAATTACATAGTGGAAGTGAGCAACTACGAAATACGTATCATGATATTGATAGTCAGCTGCAGCTACCGCTAGCATGACACCTGTTACTCCACCTAATAAGAATGTAGGAATAAAGGCAACCGCCCATAACATTGCTGTTGTAAAGCGTATATGTCCTCCCCACATTGTTAACAACCAGTTGAAAATTTTAACACCAGTTGGAACTGCAATAGCCATTGTTGCAACAGCAAAAATTGCATTAGCAATCGGTCCAAGTCCTGTTGTGAACATGTGATGAGCCCACACCATGAATCCTAAGAAACCAATTAATACAGTGGCAAAAACCATAGCTGAATAACCAAACAAACGTTTCTTTGAGAATGTTGAGAAAATCTCAGAGAATATACCGAATGCTGGTAATATTAAGATGTAAACCTCAGGGTGTCCAAAGATCCAAAATAAGTGTTCCCATATAATTGTATTCCCACCAAGTGATTCGTTAAAGAAATTAGAACCGAACAAACGGTCGAACATCATTAAGAATAGACCCACTGTTAGTGCTGGAAATGCAAAAAGAATAAGTGCAGATGTTACAAATGTAGACCATGTAAATAGTGGCATACGCATGTACGTCATCCCTGGAGCTCGCATATTTACAATCGTTACGAGGAAGTTAATACCCCCGATTAAAGTACCTGCTCCTGATATCTGTAAGCCTAGAACGTAGAAGTCAACACCATGACCTTTACTTTCCATCGCTAGTGATGCATACGAGGTCCATCCTGCATCAGGTGCACCGCCCAAGAACCAACTTAAATTCATGAATACTCCTCCGGCAAAGAATAACCAGAAACCTAAAGAATTTAAGAATGGAAATGCAACGTCACGTGCTCCAATTTGCAGTGGAACAGCTGCGTTCATAAAACCGAAAATTAACGGCATTGCGGCGAAGAAAATCATCGTTGTTCCATGCATTGTTAGTATTTCGTTATATAGTCCAGCAGCAATAAGACCATTATTTGGTATTGCAAGTTGTGCTCTAATAAAAAGTGCTTCAAGTCCTCCTACGAGGAAGAAAAACCCTCCAGCAATGAAATATAGAATGGCGATTTTTTTATGGTCAACTGTTGTTAAATAGTCCCAAATTGTTGCGCCAATCGTATTCTTTGTTAACGTACTCACAATCTTACCTCCCTATCTAATATTGCTAAATTACTATTTTATTGAAAGTCCAAATAAATATTCAGTTAACGCATCCACTTCTTCTGTAGTTAACGCATCTACTTTTTCATACGAACCATATGTACCAGTCATTTTGTTCCCTGGCTTGTATGATTCTGGATCGTTTAACCATTCCTTTAAATTTTCACGGTTGTGATCCATTATTCCAGCAATACGAGTTCGGTCAGCAAAGTTTGTTAAGTTTGGTCCCAATCTGCTTCCTTGGTTGCCTACAGCATGACAGCCGATACAGCTTTTCTCAGTAAACAATTGCTCCCCAACTTGAGCTAGCTCAGTATCTGCAGTCTGCTCAGTAGTTGCCATTTTATCAATCCATACGTCAAAATCTTGTTTTGATACAGCACTTACCTTGAAGTCCATTAAAGCATGGGATGGACCACATAGTTCTGTACATTTACCAAAGTAAATTCCTTCTTCTCCTTCGTATGCATGCAACCACATTTGGTTAACATTGTCTGTGTTTGTATCCATCTTACCGCCAATTGTAGGCACCCAGAATGAATGTTTTACATCAGCACCCTTTAAGTTTAAATAAACTCTCTCACCTGTTGGAATAACCAAGTCCTGTGAAGTGATGACTTTATGATCAGGATACTCAAATTCCCACCAATACAGATAAGCCGTTACATTGACAACTAGAGCATTTTCATCACGCGTTTCTGCCTTCATAGGTGTAACATCTGCTAGTTTGAATGTATAAGTTACTGTTGGAACTGCTAGGATGATTAATAAAAGAATCGGAATAACAGTCCACATAATTTCAAGCTTATGATTTCCCTCTATTTGCTCAGGAACTAGATTTTCGTCCCCCTTTTTAGCTCGGAAACGGAACAGTACATAAATAAATATAACGGATACAATTAATACAACTACTACCATAATGATTGTACTAATCATCATGAGGGAGAATTGTATGTCTGCTCCTTCACCTTTTGGCTTTAGTGTCGTTAAAAATGGCTTACCACAGCCCGCTAAAAAAAGCGCCATCATTGTAACTAACGAAAATAATCGCCACTTTAAGTGCCTTTGTTTCATAACGTTGTTAACCCCACTTTCCTTATAATTATCAAGTTCTTAGTTGGTATGGGTAAACCCTACCTGGATTTTTTATATATGAATAAAAAAGGAATCCCTGAAATAAAGTACAAGTGCCTTCTTATCGCAAATTTGATTTTCAACTATCTAGGAACAAAATTTTTTATCCTAAGATTAATTATCTAAGTGCTAAGCGACACTTGTACTGAGTCAAATAAATTACATTTTAAAGAAGTACTCTTTATAGATGACTCTGTATCTTTGTTTGTTAAATTCAAGCTGCTGGATACTCGCTTTCCGCGGGCTAAAAAAGTGTTGCTACAACCATCGCTACAAACAGAATAGTCAAATAGTTCAGCGAGTATACAAACATCATTGTTGACCATTTTATATCATCTTTTGATTTATACCCTTTGAAACCTAATACTAACCATCCAATATTTAATAAAGTAGCTAGCACAAGAAATACTGTTCCTAGTGAATATAAGTAAAATGGTAATGGCAACAAACAAGCAATCCAAAGCATAATTTGACGTTTAGTCATCTCAAATCCATGAACAACAGGGAGCATTGGAATACCTGCAGCTCTATATTCCTCACACCTCTTCATAGCTAAAGCTAGAAAATGAGGTGGCTGCCAAATAAACAAAATCAAAAATAAAACCCAAGCCACCATATGGAGGTTCGGATCAACAGCAGCCCACCCAATTAATGGTGGAACAGCACCAGAAATACTACCTACTACAGTATTGATGGTGTAGTTTCTTTTAGTCCACATTGTATATAAGACCACATAGGTGAATGCTCCAATTAAGCCTATAACTGCTGCTGTTATTGTTGTGGCTGCTAAAAGAGCCGTTCCTACGATTGTAAATAGTATTCCAATCCATAATACTCTTATAGCTGAGAATCTACCTGTAACAGTTGGTCTTTTCTTTGTCCGTTCCATTAAGTGATCTATGTCACGGTCAATATAGTTATTTAAACTACAGGACCCTGCAATAACTAACGATGTCCCTAGTAGAGTTAACAGAGCTTTGTCCCAATTCTGAATGAAGCTCATTCCTGTAAAATGGAATGCTAGCCATAAACCTGTGAAGGCTGTTATTAGATTTGATCTTATAATACCAATCTTAATTAACGCCATAAAGTCTTTCCAGACAGTTGTTTCATAAGCATCACTCTGAGGACCATTATTTTCTAAAAGATGCGTAGAAGCTTCATCTAACGCCCTAGAATTTGCCAATATGACTCCTCCTTTTATTTTAAAAACATTCCATACATTCAAAAGACGTACAAACTTATAATAACATAGAATTAATCTTGAAAAAATAACACTACAGTATATTAAACCATAAAACGTGTCCAATTTGTGAAGTTGATATAGTAGTTTTTTGTCTTTTTTGTGACCGGCATTTTTTCTACTACAAAAAATAAATTGAAGACTAAATCTTTTTTACTTTTTGATGAACTTTGACCTTATACCGATCAATCCTAATAACTGACAAAATTCATTTACTTACCTATAATTATCTTAAAAACATTATTTACATTTTGAGTCAATTCACTATATTATTATACCACTCTGAAAAATCAACACATAATTGTCACTTTATTTCCTTTGATATTTCCAGAGCTTTTTTATATGATAAAGAATGTGTGTGTTTAAATAATAAGCTCTTTTAAGCCTTGTTGTTGATTTAAACTGTAGAATTCTCGCTTTTGAAAAATTAACAGGGAGTCTGGACAGAGCCAAGTAAATAAATCTTTCTTATAGAATGTAGGTGACTTCAAATGTTCCAAGCTCTAAAGGTTTTTTCCGTTATTACAACGATAGGAATGCTTATTGTGTTATTAAGTGGGGCAATTGTTACAAAAACTGAATCGGGGAGAGGCTGTGGTGATAGCTGGCCACTTTGCCATGGAGAACTGGTACCAAGCGAAATTACTTTAGAACTAATTATAGAATTGAGCCATCGCCTAGTTACGGGGACAGTAGGAATCTTAGTTTTAACCCTCTCCATATGGTCTTGGCGCAAAATTGGACATGTCCGTGAAGCAAAATTTCTTTCTATTTTATCATTTTCATTTCTGGTACTCCAAGCATTAATTGGTGCGGCAGCTGTAAAGTGGGAACAATCTTCAACAGTACTTGCCCTCCATTTTGGAATTTCACTCATTTCATTTGCATCTGTTCTATTATTAAGCTTACTAATTTTTGAAGTGGACAAGAAAGTGTCCACCCCATCCTTCATAATTGATAATAGAATGCAGGTTCATATTTTTGGTCTTTTTATTTATTGTTATGTTGTTGTTTATACAGGTGCACTTGTGCGTCACAAAAATGCCAGCCTCGCTTGTCCAGAATGGCCACTTTGTAGTAGAAGTAATTTTGGCATACCAAGCCAAACTCATGAATGGATTCAGATGGGGCACCGCTTCCTTGCTGGGATACTGTTCCTTTGGATCTTATATGTAACATTTTTGGCATTAAAATATTACTCCAATCAAGTAGCTCTAAAATGGAGTTTATTAATCGCCGCATCTCTAGTATCATTACAGGTTATTAGTGGAGCATTGATCGTCATAACCAAGTTGGAATTCTTAGAAATCGCAATACTACACGCTTTCTTTATCTCTTGTCTTTTTGGTGTACTAAGCTACCTCATGTTATTACTATCAAGGAGTCGTTACATTAAGAAAGTGAATTCATAGAATTTAAAGCCTACTTTTTTTAAGAGAAGAGCCCTCCCAAAACAATAACTATTGTCTTGGGAGGGCTCTTTATCATTGAGGTTTAAAGCTTTCTTCCTAATAAAAGAAAGATTAAGTAGACAGTTTTGTCATTAATATCTACCTATTTATTATGTTTGTAAATAACTCGTAACCACTCCATGTTAAAGCGTAATTCTTTAAGCCATTTGGATGATAGAAATCAGCAGATGGATCCGGTAATAAAGCTCCAATAATTTGAATTTTCCCCTTACCTACGGTGGTCTCTCCTAAAGAAGTCCAGCCTGAATCTGTAATTCCAAGAGATGTTCCACCTATTTTTGTCCATGCACTTTTTGAAACTCGCCAAACCGGTGATACATTTTCATTAATTGAGTACCCGAGTGGAACAGGTTCATATGTTTGTCTTCGATTATTGGTACCACCTGCTGCTCCTTTTTTATTAAGGTTTTGTGTCATAGCATGTTCATATGTTTCCAATTGGATATAACCAGCATATTTTTTCACTACTTTTATATCATTTTCCGAAACCAATCCCAGATCTGTTAAAAAGGTCAAGCCACCATCAGTTAAGATGATTTTCCCTCCATCTTGGACATACTTATTTATGTTGTAAACGAATTTAGTTTTGTTCTCAATACTTAGACCTTGCGTGAAAGCATGATTTGCAAAGACAATACTATCGAAGGAAGCAAGATCAATTTTCCCATTTATCACATTTTCATAAGAAATTTCTTCGATTTGTTTCCCCTCTTGTATATACTGATTCAACTCATTAAAAAATGTTAAGTTAGTTACATCGTAAGCCACCTGATTTGGCTCATCAAATGATGTTTCTTTTGTGAAATTAATCTCTCCTACAAATTGTGAAGGTCCAACCACTAGATCAGATTCAATTATTACTTTGTATTCTCCTGGTTCAAATTCATTCAAACTTACAGTTGCACCACTTTGTAAATAGATAGGAGATTGATCATACGTTCGAGCTAATTCTGTCCAGCCTCCATGATCATCATTGAACATAATTCGAATATTTGGAACGATTCCTGTGACTCCTTGCGCACTTGTTCCTCTTACAGTTACTTCCATACCATTTGACCATATTTGATCATTTGGACCTTTTACAATAAAGTGGTATTCCGAGTTTATTGGATATATTACACTAAAATCAATTTTTTCTTGCGCTGGGAAGTTCTTGTAAGGATTCTTTGCTTTTCCTTCACCGGAGTGTGTAACATGAACTCCATGATTCATTACCGCTACCTTTTTTATGATGGGAAACTCCTTTTCAGTTGCTGTCCATGATTTTAGTTCAGTCTGCATTTGTGTGAATATAAGTCCTTTGTTCCCATCAACATGCATTTGCTCAACTAGAGGGTGGAAAATATTATTGTTAGATAAATGACTCAATGCCATTTCATTGTCAATCACATCAGCGTCTAGGCCAATAGTATTTCCAGCCCAATTTCCAAAATCACCCGTAACCGTATAGTTTAAAGTATCCCAAACAGTACCCCATTGCTGACCCGTCATAACAGTTCCTGTTCCTGTTAATTTCGAAGTTGGTTCAACGATTAAAGGTGACCAACTTAGTCGCTTCTGCGCATCCTTATGAATTCCTTCAACTAGATTAAGTACACGCTTATTCTTAAAGTAGTCAATTTGACCTGCTGGCATCATAGTGTACGTAAATGCATTTGCATTAATCATGCCGTGTAAGTCTGCCCCACTATCCCACTTCTCTGAAATAGCCTTTAATGCCTTCATATAGGCCTTTGTTTCTGGTTCTGACCCTGGAGTATATGGTTTAAATGTGTATCCTTCAACTGGCCAATCACGGTTTATATCTACCCCATTACCGTTATATCTTTGATACATTAATCCCCCTTGTTTTATATCTCCTCTTTTCCAACCATCTGGATTAGTTAGAAGAAAGTAAACCTCTTCCTTTTCTAGAGCGGCAGCCATTGTTGATGAATCTGATTCCAGTGTTAATCGGTCATATGGACTTGCAGATACAAGGTCTTCAATCGCTCTCAATCCACCTTCAATACCTGCTCGTTCAATACCATGCATACTCAGGCTGAACACAATTTTCTTTTTTGGCTCTGAAACGGTTAAATCTGTTACTTTTACAATGTATAAGGGAGAACGTTCTCTATCGCTAAGTGTTGTTCCAATCCCTGCAGATAACAAATCTTCGTCATTAAGTTTCTCATCTATACGATAAACTTGTAACTTATTTGGGAATTTTTTTTCTAAATACTTCAATCCTTGAATGGCTTCGTGGAACTGGATAAATTGGTTTGCAGCTACGTTTCCTTTTGCATATGGTGATACACCAGGGCCTTTTGGAAGTCCTCCTTGTGGATCTGGGAATACACGACCATATAGATTATATAACTCATCTGTATATGCCACTGCTGAGCCTTGGTTACGCGCAACAGGACTTGCATCATAGACCGCTTTTATCGCTGCATGAGCATTTACAAAGCCCGCTCCCACTTCCCACTCGTCTCTTCCTTCCATCTTTGATGCAGTACTTACAAGAATTTGTTTAATCTCTTTAGGTGATAAAGTCGGATTCACTTCCAATAGAAGAGCGACTATCCCTGCTACGTGAGGAGTAGCCATAGATGTTCCGTTTAATCGCGCATAAAAAGGTTTGTGCGCTAGGTCTATGTCATCTGATTGACCAAGAGCGAATATCGGACTTGGTGGAATAGTTGATATGATATTCACACCAGGAGCTGTAATTGTCGGTGCATTTTTCACCAACCAATTTTCTCCATCCATGATGAAGGAGTGCTGGTCTCCCTTAACTCCTCTTGAGGAGAAGCTTGCTAGTTCTTTATTTTTATCTGCTGCCCCTACGTTAATAACCCAAGGAGCCTTAGCGTATTTATTTAATGTATTATTACCTGATTCCCCTGAGTTACCTGCTGCAAAAGTAACGATGATTCCTCTATCGTATGCCTTTTTGCTGGCAATATTAATTGGATGAGTTGGATCAAACGCTCCTGAAGAGCCCCAAGAGTTTGTTATAATTCGGATTCCATGTTCAAACTGGTGAGTAATAGCATAGTCAAACCCGCCAAGACCATCTAATACAAATAAAGCAGCACCAGATCCATACCCGACTAGATTTGCACCAGGTGCAACACCTGCATATTTTCCAGCAGATCTAGAACCATCACCCGCTACAGTTCCCGCTACATGGGTACCATGTCCAGAGTTTGTATCAGTGTTTGGTATGCCTTCTTTCCAAGTAATAGGAAGTAGCTTATTTATTGCATGTAAGTTGGTTGATCCCAAAACATTTTCGATCACTTTATTGTCGTATTTATGATCTAAGTGGGTACCATCTATACCTGAGTCATTTACTAAGACTGTAATACCTTTTCCTGACACTGGATATCCGCCAAGACGTAAATCTTGATCACTTTTTGCATCTTGAACCCCTGTTAACTTCCCTGCATCTTCATTATAATAATCAAGTCTTTCATTATAGTGTAAAGATCGAACCTGCCCACTTAAAGCTAAAGTTTCTATTTGTTTTTTAGTTGCCAATATACCTATGATAGGCAGTGATTTCAGTGAAATTCCTTTATCGATACCTACAGCCGTTAACAGTTCAACATTTTCATCCGTAGGAGCACTATCTCCAGTAAAACTAACAATAACTTCTACCGGTTCAATGGATGATGAAATTTCTTTTAACAAAGTTGGAGATATCTTGGATGTGACGCCAACCGAATACTCCCCAGTGCTTGTAGTAATCGCATAAGCGGGGAGCATTGTACCTAATAATAATAACAATGAAACAATAATGGTTACGTGCATTCCATACTTTTTCAAAAACATCCCTCCTCTGTATTTGGATGAACATCTAGATGTATACCTTATTTAATAGTATTACGCACGATTCATTATGGAGAGGTCTATTTTAAAATTACTTCCAAAGTATTATTATTTTCAAAATAAATATCTAGTAATTTTATATATTTATGCTTATTCTAAATCTAATTAATAAGGGTTTGTTAATGCTCCCTAATTGATTTTTATCACGAACTTGATTGAGGCTGAGATGTGAGATCCCGCGGAAAGCGAAAATCCTTTTCTGCAGCTTAATTCCACAATAACGATTACAGATACTAGTTGAAAAGAAAGAAAATAACCTGTTAAACTTTCATTACCTTCGGTAGCTCTTCACCTATCCTTTATAGATTTGGCTCTGTTAAAGCTCAATGTTGATTTTCAAACGAAGTTGATTGAAGTGGAAGGTGCGAGACTCCGGCGGGAGCAGCGGGACAGGTGAGACAACGAAGGCGCAAGTGCCGAGTTGGCTCACCTGTC
>JBFILZ010000065.1:0-14577 GCA_041611945.1 Bacillus sp. (in: firmicutes) | reverse complement strand
TCAACATGCTGAATCCTAACCATTGGTATTAGGGTTCTCCTCACCACAAGTACCCCATGCTGTAGATCAATTTCAGATTCATGAACTTCATACTTCCATCTTTCCCATTGCAATTTAGTATAATAGACAATAAAAAATATTGATAATACTATAGTCATAACAAATATCATTATGCCAATCCATAGTGGTATTGAAAATAGTAAGGAAATTACAATCAACCCTATGGATAGCAAGAGCATTAGTACCATAGTTAGACTTGAATATATTCTCCATACAGTTAAAGCATCTTTGCTCAACTGGTTTACAGGTTCCACTCTCATATGAACTCTCTCCTTACATGAAAATACTCTTCACACTTAACTATAGCAGAACTTTATCCCCACCATACTAATGAATCATGAATGTAGAATTATTAATTTTTTCAATTCCTTTTTCTTTCAACAGATCCTCCATCAATCGAAATAAGGCATCATCCTTCATCTTAGCTTCTATCATACAGTCAACATGATCTATAGAACCTTTTATCCCTTGTAAAAAATTCATGAATTGCTGAACATCAATATAATCTGAATGTGCCCTAAAATCTTTTTTATCTCTAGGACTACTGATGTGCATTTTTAGCGGAAGCGGAGAATGGAACCATGTTTGCATCACACGGTTCCAATTTAATTCCCAGTTCAAATCTTGAAAATTTGCTAAATGATGGTGATAATCAAAAATTAATGGGACTCCAAGTTTCTCACAAAGATAAAGGGTATCATCTAAATGGAAAGTTACATCATCATTTTCGAGCATTACCATTCTTTGTATGTTTTGTGGGACGAACTGCCAATTATGTATGAATTGTTCCAGTGATTTCTCTTTATCGTTGTAACCACCCCCTACGTGCATTACACATCTGTGTTCACTGTCAATATTCATTCCCTTCAGTAGGGCTTCATGCATACGTAAAGTTTTTATCGACTTTTTTAATAAATCCACATCTGGTGAATTCAAGATAACGAAATGGTCAGGATGAAAATCTATTCTCATTAAGTGTTTATTAACCCACTCACCTATCTCAAGTAAACTTTCTCTCAAAGGTTTAATAAAATCCCAATCTAAAAGCTCCTCATGGTTAGCTAATGGAATTAACTTTGAGCTAAGCCGAAAAAAAGAAATTTCATTTCCACTATTATGCTTTAGTAACCTTAGGCAGTTTTGTAGGTTAGATATAGCAATTCTTTCTAGTTTTTGAATGGCAGCTTCACGATTTTTCAATCGACTAAACTGAGCATAGGTCATGGTTTGAGAAGGAGAGCAATTTTGCAAATGAACACTCATCGCTACATATCCAAGTCTTACAATAGTCATATATAAACACCTCGTTTAAGAACTTTTTTATAGTATGCCCTTTAGAGATTGATTACATCTGATTCATCTCATACAAGTCTTCAGGCAGAAATAGTTTCTCCATTTTTCAGTAAACTTAGTTTCTAGGAAATCCAGTCAAAAATGCTAAAAAAAATGACATAGTGAAGATTCACTATGTCATTTTTAAATATTATTGTTGTTGTTGCTTAGTGCCTACACGACGTGTTGAAGGTCTTCTGCTTGCATTAGAAGATGATGCAGGACGACTTCCTTTTGAACGGTCACGGTCACCACCACGATCACGATCTCTGTTTCCACCGCCACTGTTTCCACTTCTACCTTTATACCCGCCGCCTTGACCTCCACCATATCCACCTTTACCTTTTGGCTTTCTATCTTTGCCAACTGTAGGTGGTTCTGAAGTTAATTTAACAGGAATATCTTCAGGCTCTTTTGTCATTAATCTAAGTGCTGCTGCAATAATTGATACAGAGTCATGCTCTTCTAACAATTCCTCAGCTGTTCTCTTATAGAATGAAAGGTCACTCTTTTCTAACGTTGAAAGTAGCTTTTCGATAACGATTTTCTGCTGACCTTCTAACGCCTCGTCTAAAGTAGGTGCTTTCATTTTTTCTATTTTGCGATTAGTTGTTCTTTCAATATTTCTTAATTGCGACATTTCTCTTGATGATACAAATAACATCGCAATACCATTTTTCCCAGCTCTTCCCGTACGACCTATACGGTGAACATAAGATTCAGGATCTTGAGGTACATCAAAGTTGTATACATGTGTAACACCGGAAATATCCAAACCACGTGCCGCAACATCTGTTGCTACAAGAATTTCCACAGTACCCTCTTTAAATTGACGAAGAACAGACATACGTTTCGCCTGCGTCATATCACCGTGTATACCTTCTGCTGCATATCCACGTGTTGTTAAAGCTTCAGAAAGCTCATCAACTCTACGCTTCGTACGACCGAAAATAATAGCTAAATCTGGTGATTGGATATCTAACAAACGAGTTAGTGTATCAAACTTCGTTTTTTCGTGTACTTCTAAAAAGAATTGTTGAATATTTGGAGTAGTCACTTCTTTAGATTGAACCTTTACAATATGAGGTTCTTTCATGAAGCGCTCAGCAATTCTTTGAATTGGTAAAGGCATTGTCGCTGAGAATAAAAGCGTTTGACGTTCAGTTGGTACTTCTGAAAGAATAGCTTCAATGTCCTCAATGAATCCCATATTTAACATTTCATCCGCTTCATCTAATACTACTGTTTCAATTGTTTGTAGACGTAAAGTCTTTCTGTTAATATGGTCAATCAAACGACCTGGTGTACCCACAACAATATGTGGTGGCTTATTCTTTAAAGCACGAATTTGACGGCTAATATCTTGACCACCATAAATTGGCAATACGCGAATTCGCTTCGAAGAACCAATTTTATATAACTCCTCAGAAACCTGAATTGCCAATTCTCTCGTAGGTGCAATAACAATCCCCTGAATCTTATCTTCTCTTACATCAATTTTTTGAATCATTGGTATTCCAAACGCTGCAGTCTTACCTGTTCCCGTTTGTGCTTGACCAATAACATCTTTCTTTTCCAAAGCAAGTGGGATTGTCTGAACTTGAATTGGCGTAGCCTCTTCAAACCCCATTTTACTTATTGCACTCATTAACTCTTCGCCTATTCCTAAATCTTGAAATTTACTCAATCTGACATTTCTCCTTTTCGTTTCATTGCGTTTTTATTGCACGGGTGGAAATTGACCTTTTACAAGTTCCGTACACTCATTAAATTTCATTTATTAAGTAATACTATTACAGATATATTTTTACCTATATAAAGAAAAGCATTCCCCATTTTGGAATGCAAGAAGTTGTAAAAAGTAGCACAATCCAAACACTAAACTTCATCATACCATTATTTGCTGAAAATTACAAGATTCACTAATTTTTTACGTCAAGTAAAAATTATGATAAAATTAAAAAGTATTTTCTATCCGCCAATATTTAATCGTCCCACGGGACGTAAAAATTTATAAGTAGGTGTTTACATGGGAATAAAATTGATTACTGATAGCAGTTCTGATCTACCTATGGAACTTAAAGAGAAATACCAGATAGAGGTTGTACCTTTAAACATACAATTTGGAGATCACCATTTTAAATCTGGAGTGACTATTGATAATTCAACATTTTACCAAATGATGCGTGACTCAAAGGATTTACCAAAATCAGCTTGCCCAGCACCATATGACTTTCTAGAAACATATAAAAAGACAGCCGCCGAAGACGATATAATCGTATTAACCATTTCAAAAAACTTAAGTGGTACATATGATAGTGCTGTACTTGCTAAAAAAATGCTTCTCGAGGAACAACCCAATAGAAAAATTGAAGTTCTTGATACTAGCACTGGTTCAACCGGCATGCTACTTTTAAATTTACAAGCTGCAAGAGATATCTCAACCGGTAAAACATTCGAAGAAATTGTAGCAACCATAAAGGATTCCGTTTCAAAAACAAATACATTCATACTCTTAGAAACATTAGAAAATGTAATAAAAGGTGGTCGGCTTGACCGCTTTAAAGCTACGATTGCAAATGTATTAAATATTAAAATTTCCCTACGAGTCGATTTAGAAGGTAAAATAGAAGTTTTCGAAAAAATTCGTGGCGATAAAAAAGCACTACGTCGCTTTATCGATACGATTGGGGAATACACAAATGAATTTGAAGATAAGACTATAACCTTATCTCATAGCAACTGTGAAGAAAAAGGTCGTGCCGTTTTAGCAGAGATAATGGAGAAATACCCTTTCAAAGAGGGAATCTTAACAGAAATGGGCCCTTTAATCGGAACATATGCTGGAGAAGGTGGACTAGTTCTATCCTTCCAATCCCAAAATCGAAATATGAAATTATAAGTTTTTTTCCGTAGCATCTTAATTTTGAAGAGTACCTCAAAAACACACTTGATAATTAAATACCTAAGTGTGTTTTTGAGGTTTTACAGGGTAGTATCAAATATAGCTTGTTTTCAATTTCCACCTTTGTTAACTAAGAATTTTTCCAACATGATTGTACAGGACCACCCTATTTAAACGAACGAAGTTAAGGATATAATCAGTGGTCTTTGCATTGAAGAAAATTGGCAACTACATCCTCTAATTCCTGATAATCAGGACCATGACAAACATGGTGTGGTGAACCTTTTAAAAATAAGAGTTTCTTTTCAGTTGAACCAATATTTTCATATAAATAATGAGCACTCTTGATTGGGACAATTCCGTCACACTCACCTTGTACTATAAGCGATGGGCACTCAATCTTACTCAATAGTGGTTTAATCATACGAACAACCTGTCGAAATTGTTTAGTAGCTGATATTGGTGTGCTTCCTATTTTATTACGATATCGATCAAATAATATATTTTCGTTTATGTTACCTTTTAATCCGTCATGTACCATATCTCGAATATCAAGCCATAATTGCCTAAAGTTAATATAGTAAACAGCTGCACTTAACAATATAACCTTCTTGACCGGATATTTAGTAGCTAAATATGCCGCTAGTAAGCCACCCATTGAAAAACCAACTACATAAATCGTTTCGCATTCTTTCAGCAACAACTTAATTTCATCTTCTACACATTCTATCCATTGGTTAAATGTAATATCGCCTAGATCTTCTTCATCACCATGTCCAGGTAAGACCGGCGCAATTACTTTCCAATCTGTATTATTATTTAGAAAATCAATTAGTGGCTCTACTTCATTCGGAGATCCAGTAAATCCATGAATACATAGGCAGCCTATCATTTAATCACCATGCTTTAAAGTTTTTCACCCTTTTTGAATTAACATGCCACAACTCCACCTTTTACAAAAAAAGACAGCTAAAAATAGCTATCACTCTTTTAATGCCTCTACTACATCTTCTAACTTCATACCACGAGATGCTTTAACAAGAATAGCGTCATTGTTGCCCACGACTGCAGCTAGATCTCTAATCAACTCATCCTTATCCATGTAGGATTTCACACGTTCCTCTGAAAGTTTTTCAGTTGCCCCTCGCGCAATCCATTTCCCTAAATGGCCATACGTATACACGTAGTCTACTTTAGATGGTTCCACCGTTTTCCCGGTTTCCAGATGGAATTTTTCTTCCTCAGATCCAAGTTCCAACATATCACCTAATACGAGGTATTTGTGATGATAGCCTTCAAGGTCTTGCAACAGACCAATAGCGGCCTTCATTGAAGTAGGACTGGCATTATAGGCATCATTAATAACTGTACATCCATTCTTTCCAGGTATAACTTCAGCTCTCATTTTAGTCAGTTCTAAAAGAGATAAGCCTTTTATTATGTCATCCAATTTCATATGAAAAAACTCACCCAGTGCCATAGCTGCCAATGCATTATATACATTATGCTTCCCGAGCACCGGAATAAAAGCAGGCTGTGTGGTTTTGTTGCTTGTAAACGATGTACCACCAATCTCCTGTTTCACTTTAGTTGGATAATATTGATTCGAATTCTCTTCACCAAATGGAATTAGCTTAGCATCCTTATATCTATGGACTCGTTCTTGTAATAATGGCTCGTCACCAAAATAGATTAAGGCACCTTGATTCTTTAATCCAGCAGTTATTTCAAGTTTAGCCTCTGAAATTTCTTCTCTAGAACCTAAATCCTGCAAATGAGATTCACCTATATTTGTAATTATGGCCGCATCTGGTTCAGCAAGTTTTGATAAGAATTCAATTTCACCTCTGCTGCTCATTCCCATTTCAAGCACTAGAAACTCTGTATCTTCATCTGCCTGTAAAATAGTTAATGGTAACCCTAGGTGATTATTAAAGTTCCCTTCCGTTTTATGGACCTTAAACAGGCTTGATAAAACAGCGTATACCATATCTTTGGTTGAGGTTTTCCCATTGCTCCCTGTTACCCCTACAACCTTCACATTCAATTCATTACGATAGGCTTTCGATAATAGCCCGATTGCATCCACAGTATTTTCAACTAGAATTAATGGTACACCTTTTGGTGGATTATGTTCATTCTTCTCCCACAAAGAGGCAACTGCACCCTTTTCAAAGGCATCATCTACAAATTCGTGTCCATTAAAGCGATCTCCTTTGATAGGAATAAATAATTTACCTTTTAGATCTTCCCGAGAGTTGATAGATACTCCATGTATTTCCAAGTTCATGTCTCCAACTAGTTCAGCTCCACCAAGCATTCTTTTTAGATCGATTAATGTTCTTTTAATCAAGATTTATCAATTCCCCTTTCCTGAAAAAGAAACACCATTTAATAGAAATGGTGTCACCTTTTTAAAATGTATGTTTGATATATTGCTTTTCAGCATGCCGTTCAATGGCAAGATCAACAAGTCGCTCGATTAACTTTGGATAGGTCACTCCAGCGCTTTGCCATAGTAAAGGAAACATACTAAATGGAGTAAATCCTGGCATAGTATTTACTTCATTTATGAGGAACTCTCCTTTATCTGTTAAGAAGAAGTCCGCTCTAACAAGTCCCGCTCCATCGATTGCTTTAAACGCACGGATTGCATTTTCTTTAAGCGTTTCATACTGTTCTTTAGTAAGGTCGGCAGGAATGATTAACTCTGTATTCCCATCCTCATACTTTGCAGTATAGTCGTAAAAATCCTTTTTAGGAGCAATCTCACCTGCAACTGAACATTCCGGATCATCATTTCCAAGAATCCCAATTTCAATCTCTCGACCGATAATGCCTTCTTCAATAATCAACTTACGATCAAATTGGAATGCTTCAACACACGCAGCTTCTAATTCCTCACGATTTCTACATTTACTAATGCCAACACTTGAACCTAAATTCGCCGGTTTCACAAAACAAGGGTAACCTAGTTTCTCCTCAATTTCTTTATATAGAAATTCCTTTTGTTTTTCCCATTCCTTACGAATAAAAGAAACATATTTAGCTTGCCTTAAATTCGCTTGAGCAAATAAATTTTTCATGATGACCTTATCCATTCCAGC
Organism: Bacillus sp. (in: firmicutes); assembly: GCA_041611945.1. Classification (GTDB taxonomy): domain Bacteria; phylum Bacillota; class Bacilli; order Bacillales; family SA4; genus Bacillus_BS. The sequence continues at coordinate 7,173 of JBFILZ010000065.1, read as the reverse complement.
AGAAGAAGATAAGACTCCGTTTCCAACATACGGTATATTCATAAGTTCTAACAGACCTTGAACGGTACCATCTTCACCATTTGGTCCGTGCAATAATGGAAAAATAACATCTATCGATTGAGCATCATCTGATGTTTGTGTTGGAAACAATTCTTTGTTTAATGCAACCGGTGAAATAGCATTTTCAGTCGCTGAAAGCTCTAGTTCCTTCACATTTCCCGCCGGTGCTTCTAGCTGTCCACCACGAACCCATTCTCCCTGGTCTGTTATGTAGATAGGATGGACTTCAAACTTAGCTAGATCTAATGCTTTTGTTACAGCAAGCGCTGTTTGGAGCGAGACTCTATGTTCAGCCGATTTACCACCGTATAACAGGCCTAGTTTAATTTTCATTGTTGTTCCCCCCAGTTTGTATATAACCATCATGGTTTCTCTTCTTGAAAACCCATTTGGACAAGGTATGAATTTACATTTGCTTTAATTATTTTGTTTCTCTTAAACACGATTGTTGATTTCACTCTTTGATACTCGCTTGCCACAGGGCGGGCTGCGAGCATCCTCTACTTCTATCCACTATGTTTAGAAATCCACATGGAAACTTAACAGAGCAATTAATTTAGATTATACATCTTTCTATTAAAAATATATATGATATGAACTGCTCGTTTCAACACAAACCCTTAACTTTTGATTCCATACTTAATGAGTGGGTATAATTCCGAATCAACCTTTGAAAATTTTCACCTACATCATGATAATAATGAACCATGTTGAGCAAGTAAAATACATTTTTAAGTAGTGAAGAGGATACAAAACAATGAGTAGTGTTATTCGGGAATTAGATGTTACTTGATTAGCTAATTCCCAATGTGAGTTACACTGTCTAAGCCAAAAAATAATCATACATTATAGAATAACGTTATTTAAATGGATGGCGCTGTTAAACGTTCTTGTTGATTTCAGCTGCAGAATGCTAATTTTCGGAGGGGCGGGCGGTGAGCCCTCGGGATTCTCACACCTCCACTTCAATAAACTTTCTTTGAAAAATCAACATCGAGCGTTAACAGAGCCTATTGGATTGGCATAAATGAAACCTTCCATACGCCATTTTTATCTTTCACCATTTGGAATCCCATTGGTCCATTTTCACCTTGAAAATAAATGTAACCGCTTTGCTCATCAGATTTCACAAAATGACCATCAGCAAGATATTCATATGCTCTCATTATGGTCTGCTTATCTTGGGGTTCTTCTGAATATTCCATATGTTGTTCTTTTGACCACATAATCCTATCTTCTCTTGTCGTATAAAGAGCATATTGGGTGACAAAGTCTTCATCTAGTTCTGCTTGTATATAAAATTTGGCAACAGTTATAGGAGATAGTCCCATTAAATTTTCAATATTTTGTTCAAGCCGGAACCAGTTGTAAGCTTCTTTTTCCTTTGGTGAGAACTTTAGAAAGTCTTCAGAAACCTCATCTTGGTTAACAGCCGACTTCTTCGCATCGTCTGTATAACCTATTTGTTTCTTTACAGGAACTCCTGATTGACCATAGTGCAATGTTATCTGGTTTGTAGTTTCATTTGGCAACCAACCAATAATTAGCTGAACACCTATGTTTTGATTAAGAATATTGGCTAAATCAACACTTTCATTTTCTTTTATGACTGCTCCTTCTTCCACCAAAAATGAAAGACTCCATTTCTCAACACTTTCATCTTCTTTTTCCAGACTAGTTACTACTCTGAAGTTAGCCCCGAAAGTTTGGATAGCCTCCTCCTTCGACATCCCTAGATGTACCAAGGATTCTATCTCCTTCACTTTATCGAGAATTTTTTGGTCTTTAGTAGTATCCCATCCATCCATAAATATCGGGTCCAAAATTCTTATATTTTCCTCATCGCTCATTTTCAAATAAATATGTTTAACTTGTGAGACTGATCCTCTTTTTATTAAAAAGACTAACTCCATTTGATCCTGGTCAACATTAGGGAAGATAGCTTTTAGCTTTATCATAGAAAAATCCACATTGTGATACAATTGTTTTAACTTTCTGAGGTTGACCTCATCCACAGGTTCTTCTAAGACACTCCTGATAAGCTGGTCATCATTCCTTCTTAACCCTTCAAGGTAGTAGATCACATTTTTACTCTGTTCTTGCATTCCTGTTACTTTTACAACTTCATTGTATATATCTAGAAATGCTTTGTTTTTTTCAATTATTAGCTGAAATGGATCATGATTTTCTAATATATCTGTTGCTTGATGTCTGTTCATTTCTAAAGAAGATAAGGATAGAACTAAAATAATCATCAAAGACACAAATACAGAAGCAACAACACTTATTTTTCTCCACTTATATCCTCTACTATCAGGATTAACCTCATTCATAATCTGGTTGCGTAGTCTTGAAACAAATAATGGGTTAGGATCTATACCTGGCCGATTCTTTAGCTTGGCTAACATTTGATCCTCTATTTTTTTATCAGTCATTGACTGCCCCCCACCTTTCTTCGATCTTCTCAACCTGTCTACTTAGTTGTTTAACCGCTCTATGATAGTCAACTCTTATCTTCAATTCTGTGCACCCTACTATTGTCGCTGTTTCTTTTACAGAAAGCTCCTTGATCCCTCTAAGAATGATCAAACTGCGAAAAAGTGGTTTAATAAAGAGAAGCGCTTTCTGTAAAGTCTCCCAATCTTCTTTCATTTCAATATGGTGGTCTATTGGTAATTCATTGGACTTTTTTTGCAAAAAATGTTCAGGTAAGTATGGAATTGTTCGTTGTTTTCTCTTGTAATCAATTGCAGTATTCTTCGCTATCGAAAAAATCCATGTTTTAATTTTTTCAGAACTCTTAAGATGCGATAGATTACGCATTACTTTTATGAAAGTTTCCTGTGTGATATCTTCTGCTTCACTAGGATTATTCGTATAATAAATAGCGAAATGATACACATCCTGGTAATATTGATTATATATTTCTTCAAGGTCATACTGACATTCACTCAAAGGATCACCCTCCTTTTCTATTTATTAGTCGATTAAAAAGGTGGTTTGTTTCAATTAGAAAATAAATTATTAATAATGATTGAACTTATTGAAGAGTACTTACTTATGTATTTCATTTAGAATGGCTAAAATGATTTTATTATTGATTATATATTTAGAATTAGATAGTCGACAAAAAAACCAATCGTCGGTGTTTAGCCAACGCTTGGCTTTCTTGATTTACTCAATTTCCACTATAAAAGGATACGTATACACTTCTCCATCTATTTGAAACTCTGCCCATAGCTTGTAAATACCAGGCTCTTCAAATTCAGTAACAAAGACGGCTTCATTTTCATTAACTGGATGAACATGGACAAATTTTTCTCCTAGTTCATCTAAAATAACGACATGTCCCATTGCCCCTAAATAAGTCTGCAATGTTTCATCATTCGGAAACTCAAAAGTTAATGAGACTTCCTCATTTGCCATTAGTGATGTAGGAGTGAGCTGAACTTCTACTCCATTTACTGTTTTAGTTAATTTAGAATCAGCTTTCAAACTCATTTGATGCCCGCCATGAGTACCTCCTTTTTCTCCAATAGAAAAGATATGAGGTTCAACACTATAAGCTAAGTTCTTAGGTTTAATATCAATAAAAGCTTTATAGGTGCCTATGTCTAATGACTTCTTTATAACAAAAGTACCCGGTGACACTTCTTCTGGATGCAAGTGAAAATATTGATCTAAGTGTTCATTTACAATTATGAGATGTAGTAGTTTTTCATGATTAATTTCTAGTTGTACTGGATCTCCTAACGAATCGAATAACGAAATGGTCATTTCCTTTGAAGTTGCTTGGAACTCAACATTCACTTCACTATTATTACTAGACCCTTGTCCACCATGATCTCCGTGGCTTTCTGATTTAGTAGTAGCTTCACCATGACCACCATGACTAGAATCTTCAGTTGGATCATTTGATATAAAAGCTGCATAGATTGAATACCCAATGACAACGACTAGTAGGTACAAGATAGCAGAAAACATCCATTTTTTCATTACAGTTCACTCCTAGAATTTCACTTTTTGTAATCGAAGGGCATTTATAACAACTGATACAGAGCTAAAAGCCATTGCTGCTCCCGCTAACCAGGGAGCCAAAAAACCAAGAGCTGCTATTGGAATTCCCACTGTGTTATAGCCAAATGCCCAAAATAAATTTTGCCTAATATTCTTGATCGTTTTCTTACTCATTAAAATCGCATCTGCTATGGCATGTAAATCACCACGAATTAGCGTAATATCCGCTGCTTCCATTGCCACATCAGTACCTGTGCCGATCGCCATTCCGATGTCAGCAAAGGCTAGGGCCGGAGCGTCATTGATACCATCTCCTACCATGGCAACTTTCTTCCCTTCTTGTTGAAGGTTTTGAATCTCCCTAGCCTTACCCTCAGGTAATACTTCTGCGAAAACTCGATCAACACCAACCTCAGCTGCAATCGCTTTTGCTGTACGCTCATTATCACCGGTAATCATAATGACTTCGAGCCCCATATTTCGTAGTCTTGTGATAGCTTCCTTTGATGTCTCTTTAATGGTATCGGCAACCGCCACTATACCAGCTAAAGTTCCATCGATTGCAATAAGCATTGCCGTTTTTCCTTGTTCCTCTAACTCTTCCATTTGAGGCAAAGCTTCAGCTACTTTGACTTCGTACATTTCCATGAGCTTTCTTGTTCCCGCTAGAATCAATTGATCATTCACACTTCCCTTGATACCAAATCCAGGAATGTTTTCAAAGTCTGACACCTCATGTAACGGTATTCCCTTACTTATAACACCAGCTACGATGGCAACTGCAAGTGGGTGCTCAGAGTTCTTCTCAACAGAACCTGCTAATTGAAGAAAATGTGTCTGTTCCATATCTCCGAGCACAATTATATCTGTTAAATCCGGATTCCCTTTTGTAATGGTTCCTGTTTTGTCTAATACAATTGTATCTATCGTATGAGTGGCTTCTAGGTGCTCTCCACCCTTGAAGAGGATCCCAAATTCAGCTGCACGACCAGATCCTGCCATGATAGATGTTGGTGTGGCAAGTCCTAGAGCACATGGACAAGCAATCACTAACACTGCAATTAATTTTTCTAATGCAACTGCAAATTCTCCTGGATTTACCCATAAATACCATACTAAAAAGGTGATGACAGCAATTACAACGACAATCGGAACAAAAATGCCAGAGATTTTATCAGCAAGTCGTTGAATCGGAGCCTTTGAACCTTGAGCTTGTTCAACCACTTTAATAATTTGAGCTAAAGCAGTATCCTTACCAATCTTCGTTGCCTTCATTTTAATAAATCCATTTTTATTGATCGTGGAGCCAATGACATTGTCTCCAATCGTTTTATCTACTGGAATACTTTCTCCAGTAATCATCGATTCATCTATTGTAGAACGTCCTTCAACTATTTCTCCGTCAACCGGAAATTTTTCGCCCGGTTTAACAAGAATGATGTCACCGACGGTTACTTCTTCAAGTGGCAACTCCATCTCTTCACCCTCACGAACAACCATAGCTGTTTTCACTTGTAAACCCATTAATTTCTTAATTGCCTCTGACGATCTACCCTTTGCTTTTGCCTCGAATAACTTGCCTAGTATAATTAAGGTAAGTAAGATAGCACTTGTTTCAAAATATAGTTCAACCATTATTTGATTTGAACCAATTGAGAGAATGGATAGGTATAAGCTGTAAAAATAGGCGGCCGATGTTCCAAGCGAAACAAGTACATCCATATTGGCACTTTTATTTCTTACTGCCTTGAAAGCTCCAACATAAAACTGTTTCCCAACAATAAATTGAACAGGAGTTGCAAGGGCTAGCTGAACCCAAGGATTCATTAGCATATCAGGTAAGTAAATCCACGATGTGAATTGAAAATGTCCCACCATCGCCCATAGTAATGGGAGCGAAAGAATCGCAGAAAAAACGAATTTTCCTGATTGCTTTTCTATTTCAACCTGCCGATGGTCCAGCTGACCGTCTAAACCATCTTCCTTAAGCTGCGCTTGATAGCCTAGTTTTTCTACCCGCGCAATGATATCTTGAACAGAAATCGCTTGGGAGTTATATTCAACACTTGCCGTTTCAAGGGCTAGATTAACAGTAGCCTCTCTGACACCTTCTACTTTATTTAACCCTTTTTCAATCCTTGCCGAACAGGCCGCACAAGTCATCCCTATAATAGTGAATTCCTTCTTTTCTAGCGCAACCCCATAACCAAGGTCCTCGATTTTCTTTTGCAAAGCTTCAGAAGTAGTTATCGATGAGTCATATTTAATGGTTGATTTCTCTAATGCTAAATTAACAGAGGCTTGCTCAACACCTTCGACCTTTTTTAATCCTTTTTCAATCCTCATGGAACAAGCTGCACATGTCATCCCCGTAATTAGTAGAGTAGTTACCTTCATTTCATTACCCATATCTATTCCTCCTCCCTATATACCGACAGGGGGTATATTAACATCCAAAAGAAAAGTGCCACTTAAGCACCATTACGCGACATCATACCCTTGGTCATCAATGGTATCTTTAATTTGGTCTATTGTTACTTCTGAATTATTAAATTCAACATCTACTGTTCCATTTCCTAAGTTAACTTTTACTTCAGCAACACCAGCTAACTTACCTACACTACCCTCAACCGCATTTACACAATGACCACATGACATTCCCTTTACATTCAATGTTACCTTTTCCATTATTATTACCTCCTCATTTTTTCATTAATCTTTGAATGGTTGTTAAAAATTCATCTAGTACTTCTTCGTCGCCTTCTTGAATTCTATCAACAACACAACTTTTCAAATGTCCTTCTAATAATAATTTCCCTACACTATTTAAAGCAGATTGAATTGCAGATAATTGAGTAATGACATCGTCACAATAAGTATCCTTGTCTATCATACCCTTTACCCCTTTTACTTGTCCTTCAATCCGATTTAACCGGCTAATCAAGTTTTTCTTTGTTTTATCGGAATGATGACTCTTTCTATCATGCCCATTAACCGTACAACTTTCTTCCGTTTGATTAAATTCACTCATAACCAAAACCACCTCATGACTATAATATACCGCCAGGGGGTAAAACGTACAATAATTATGCTTCT
>JBFILZ010000064.1:0-14749 GCA_041611945.1 Bacillus sp. (in: firmicutes) | reverse complement strand
TTCTCACCGCACGAAGGAAATGCGGGAGTATTTTCGAGGAGTCTCGCGTTCTTCCACTTCGATCACTGCTAAAGAAATATATTGCTTATTTTCATACCTCATGGTGCAAAATTGTTTTGCATGAAGGTCTCTGTTAAACTTTGTTATTAATTCCAGCTGCAGGATGTCGCTTTCCGCGGTGCCTGCGGTGAGAAAACTCGACACTTGCGCCCCTGGTGTCTCCACTGAACCGCTGCTCTCGCAGCACATTTTGAAGATACTACTTTGAATTTTAAGGAGTCTCGCACATTCAACTTCCATCAATTTTGTTTAAAAAAACAACAAGGAGCATTAACAAAACCTATTTATCTATCTGCAAAGCTTTAACCACTTCAAATATGTCAATACTAATTATTCTGGAGTTAGAATTAGCTAAGCGAAATAGAGGAAAGTCTTATCTCAAAACGACCATTTATTAAATACAGAAGGTCATTCATTGATTAATTAATAGGAATTACAAGTGACTCATAAATAGTAATTTCTCTTAATTTATGTTATTTTGAAATGTAGAATATGGATGAATTACCTATTGAGGTGGTAAAAAAACGTGAATCGTTTTGTTGTTATAGATTTAGAAACGACTGGAAATTCTCCTAAAAAGGGAGAAAAGATTATTCAATTTGCTGCAGTTGTCTACATGAACGGTAAAATTATTGATAATTATTCAACTTTCTTAAACCCTGATCAAGCCATTCCTCCTTTTATTGAACATTTAACCGGAATAAAAGATGAGATGGTCATGAATGCTCCTTACTTTGAAGAAGTAGCTCCGATTATTTTAGGTTTGCTTGAAGATGCATATTTTGTTGCTCACAATGTTTTATTTGATCTGAGTTTTCTCCAAGAGGAATTGAAGATTGCAGGTTTTGAACCGTTTTTAGGACCTGTTTTAGATACAGTGGAAATGACGAGATTTCTTTATCCTAGTTTAACTAGTTACAGGCTTGGTGGTCTTGCTGAACATTTTAATTTCCAACATGATCGGCCACACCAAGCTGATAGTGATGCAGAGGTCACAGCTTTGCTCTTACACCATTTACTAACTAAGTTAAATGCATTACCATATGTAACGATTAAAAAGCTATTAGAGATATCGGCAAACTTTACAAGTGATATGATTGAACTTTTGGAAGGGATTCTCTTACATAAAGATGAATTTCAAGTATTGGACGATAGTAAGTTTGATATCATTAGAGGTATTGCTCTTAAAAAAAGACATGAACAGAAAGACCGAACAAATGAATCTTCGAGGAACATAACATACACAGGTGCTAGAGATTCGTTTTTGTCCAAGATAAACTCAGGTGAATTATTTAATGAGACAGAAATTAGGGGTACTCAAATTGAGATGATGGACCTTGTACAAAAGGCGTTTCATGATCATGAGCATGCTATTATAGAGGCAGGTACCGGATTAGGTAAGACAATTGCCTATTTAATCCCTGCGGTCATACATAGTATGACCAGGAACCAGCCTGTAGTCATCAGTACACACACCATCCAATTACAGCATCAATTAATTGACAGGGATCTTCCAATAGTTAGAAAAATACTTGGGAAAAATATTTCTTCTGTAATATTAAAGGGGAAATCACACTATATAAGCATGTTTAGATTCGAACAATTATTAAAAGAAGTGGACAATAATTATGATAGCAACTTAACAAAGGCTAAGTTGTTAGTATGGCTTACGGAAACAGATACTGGAGATGTTGATGAAGTAAATCTTCCATCGGGTGGTCATATACTATGGGATAGACTTAGGATAGGATCTACTAATAAAGATATTAGTAAAGATGTTTGGGAATTTAGATGTTTTTATCAATATATGATGACTCGCGCTGAAGAGGCAGATATCATTATTACTAATCATGCCATATTGTGCAGAGACCTGTTTTCCGATCCATTTATTCCAACCTATAATGAAGTAATCATCGATGAAGCCCATCACATTGAAGATATAACAAGTGATATTTTAGGGAGACAATTAGATTATATTTCAATCCATTCTACACTAAGTAGATTAGGGAGCAATGTTGAGGGAGGAATACTGTCCCAGTTAAGTCACGATCTAAAAAAGGTGAAGAATCCAAATGCAGCAGCGTTATCTAAGCTAGAAGAGAAAAAGACTTTTTTAAAAGATGAAACAGATGACCTATTTAGAATGCTGAAATTGTTCGCATTGGAAAAATCAGAGAGAGATCAAATAGAAACAGGAAGAATAACATGTAAATTTAATGTTGAACAAGAATGTGGACCGAAGTGGAATGCAATCATTGAGTGTGTAGGTCGTATTAAATTCGTCCTAACTGAAGCCATTCTGATCATAGGTGAAGTGTTACAATTGTTTAATGAGGATCAAAAAAGCAACTCAGAAATATCCATTACTATTTCTGAGTTAGTACAAATTAGAGATAGAATGAAAACATGGAAACTAAGCTTTATTAGACTTTTTTTATCGGAAAAGAATGAAAATGTTACATGGATTGAAATTGATGAAAAAGGTGCATCAAATTCGACTTTTCTTTATGAACAACCTTTAAGTGTTAGCGATACATTGGCGGATTCTCTTTTTGCAAAGAAAAAAAGTGTAGTTCTAACTTCAGCTACACTTACTGTACAAAATTCATTTAATTATTTCACGAAAAGAGTGGGCTTGACAGATTTCCAACCTATTACAGCTCAATTGCCGTCACCTTTTGATTATTCTTCACAAGCACAAGTATTAATTCCAACGGATTTACCAAATATTAAAGATGTTCCAAGTGAAGAGTATATAAGAGCAATAGCCTCTCATATTGCAGCAATCGCATTGGTCACCGATGGAAGAATGCTTGTTCTCTTTACATCTTACGACATGTTAAAGAAGACATTTCATTTAGTGAAAGATGAATTTGACTTAAAAGGGATTTCTTTAATGGGTCAAGGTATTAGTGGGGGAAGTCGTACAAAAATAACAAAAAATTTCATTCAGAATGAACAATCCGTATTGTTTGGTACAAGTAGTTTTTGGGAAGGTGTAGATTTTCCTGGAAATACGTTAACATGCTTAGTTATTGTACGACTACCGTTTACATCTCCAAATCAGCCTTTATTTGAAGGGAAGATTAGACAACTCGAATTACAAGGAATAAATGCCTTTAATGAACTATCACTCCCTCAAGCCGTACTTAGATTTAAACAAGGATTTGGTAGATTGATTCGTTCTAAGACTGATAAAGGAGTTGTGTTTGTTTTTGATAAAAGAATGGTAACAACTTGGTATGGGAAGTATTTTATTCAGTCTCTACCTGATCTTACAGTTCAAAAAGGGAATTTACCAACACTTTTAGTTGGTGTGAAGAATTGGCTATCAAATCCTTCCCAACCTACTTCAAAAAAAGACTGAACTTATTACGTTGGTTTTCATTTGAGAATACGTAAAAGACCTGGTGCAAAGCATCAGGCTACATAGTGTGGGTAGAGTTATTTTGATTTAGTCAAATGTTCTGCCAAGATACATGGAATAAAAAATTCTTTACAGCATTTTACTTCTTCCGTAAACTGATATAATAGTATTAACAACAAGAACTATCTTGCTGCTTTAGTTATATTGTTACCTTTATCTTTCAACATATAACTTGCAAATTTTGAGATATACGGAGGAATCGAAGTTGGAAAGTAAAATTGAAATATTGTCTACAATAAAGATTAAACATTCTTCGGACCTATATAAAATTGTCGATAGTTTAAACCGAACATTAAAGAAACAGGACTTAATGTTCGGGTTAGCTTTAGATGAAAATGATCAAGAAAAAGCGATTTTTACTATATATCGAACATAAAGGATTGTTTTTATGAAAAAATGGCTACTACTATTTTTTATCTTTATACTTTTTTTGATTTCAGTAGGAATCAATACATATCATCATGCTTTCAACTATCAAAAGTCACAAAGTAACAAAGCAATTTTAGTTGCATTGGAAACTGAACCCGACTTAGAAGTATCAAAAGTCACATTTTATAATGGAAATAGTTCATATTCTTTATTTCATGGAGAAATAAACAATAATAATCGAATTGTATGTGTTCCAAATGATAGCATGGATGAAGTCATTATCTTTAACCCTGAAAATGGAATCACTGCGGAGGATGCAATAGAAATACTTCAAAGAGAACAAAATCCATTAGAAGTTAAATCAGTTACTTTAGGAATTGAGCAAAATTCACCCATTTGGGAAATTGTATACTTAGATCAGAAAAATAGGTATTCATATTACTATGTAACGTTTAAGGATGGTCAATTCATTAAACGATATACACTTTAAGGAGGATATAAAAGATGAAGTTAGCTAGAAGAGTTGCATCACTTTCGCCTTCAACTACTTTAGAGATCACTGCTAAAGCAGCTGAATTAAAAGCCCAAGGCCATGATGTGATTGGTCTGGGAGCTGGTGAACCAGACTTTAACACACCAGAACATATTATTGAAGCTGCAATAAATGCTATGAATAAAGGATATACGAAATATACTCCTACTTCAGGATTACCAATACTTAAACAAGAGATAATTAATAAATTCCAACGTGATCAAAATGTATCATTTCTACCAAAAGAAATCATTGTTTGTAATGGTGCTAAGCACGCATTATATACTTTGTTCCAAGTTATCTTGAATCCTGGAGATGAAGTCATTATACCTACACCTTTTTGGGTAAGTTATCCAGAACAGGTAAAGCTAGCTGAAGGTGTGCCGGTGTTTGTTGAAGGTTATGAATCTAATTCCTTTAAAATTACACCTGAGCAGTTAAAAGCTTCGATTACAGAGCAAACAAAAGCAATTATTATTAATTCTCCTAGTAATCCAACAGGGATGATATACTCTGCAGATGAATTAAGACAACTGGGTGAAATCTGTTTGGAGCATAATATTCTAATTATTTCTGACGAAATATATGAAAAATTAATTTATGGTAGTAATGTTCATATCTCGATGGCACAACTTTCTGACCAGCTGAAAGATCAAACAATAATTATTAATGGGGTCTCTAAATCTCACTCTATGACAGGGTGGAGGATTGGATATGCAGCAGGAAATGAAACCATCATTGAGGCAATGACCAATTTAGCAAGTCATAGCACATCAAACCCAACATCAATTGCACAATATGCAACTATTGAAGCCTATAAAGGTTCACAAGATGATGTAGAAATAATGAGAAACGCATTTGAAGAACGTTTAAATATTATTTATGACAAACTTATTCAAATTCCTGGGTTTACTTGTTTGAAACCACAAGGTGCCTTCTATCTATTCCCTAATGTATCAAAAGCAGCAGAATTATCAGGGTATGAATCTGTTGATGACTGGGTCAAAGCAATTCTGAAAGAAGAAAAAGTCGCGATTGTTCCTGGGTCAGGCTTTGGAGCACCGGAATATGTGAGATTATCGTATGCAACATCATTAACCATGCTTGAGGAGGCACTTGAGCGAATTCAATCGTTTATGCAGGCAAAAATACAAAAAGATTAATTAGCGAAAGTTTATTCTGGTTGGAAATAGGTTGTGCATTGTACTATAATGGGCTATATGACTACATAATTTAATTTTGTTTATGGTCTTTAGGAGGAAAAATTTGTGAAAACTACAATAGCTGAAGTTGGAAAATTTGTTGGACAAGAAGTAAGAATAGGAGCTTGGCTCGCTAATAAACGTTCAAGTGGTAAAATTGCTTTTTTACAGTTACGAGATGGTACAGGATTTATTCAAGGCGTAGTTGTAAAAAACGAGGTAGAAGAGAGTGTGTTTGAGGCTGCTAAATCCATCACACAAGAAACTTCTCTTTATGTAATTGGGGAAGTTAGAGTTGATGAGCGTTCTCCATTTGGTTTTGAACTTGGTGTAAAGAGCATAGAAGTAATTCATGAAGCGGTAGAGTATCCAATTACTCCGAAAGAGCACGGGGTTGAATTTTTAATGGACCATCGCCATTTATGGCTACGTTCAAAAAAGCAGCATGCTGTTATGAAAGTTAGAAATGAAGTAATCCGAGCAACGTATGAATTCTTTAATCAGAATGGTTTTGTAAAAGTCGATCCTCCAATCTTAACAGGTAGTGCACCAGAAGGTACAAGTGAGCTTTTTAAAACAAAGTATTTTGAAGAAGACGCATATCTTTCTCAAAGTGGACAACTTTACATGGAGGCTGCTGCTATGGCGCTTGGTAAGGTCTTCTCGTTTGGTCCAACTTTCCGTGCAGAGAAATCTAAAACTAGACGTCATTTAATAGAGTTTTGGATGATTGAACCCGAAATGGCTTTTTATGAGTTTGAAGATAACTTAAAGGTTCAAGAACAATATGTATCGTATGTTGTACAGGCAGTTCTCCAAAATTGTAAGTTAGAATTAGGAGTGCTTGAACGAGACCTTACTAAATTAGAAAACATCACGGCACCATTCCCAAGAATTAGTTATGATGATGCTATCGTTTTCCTAAAGGATAAAGGTTTTACGGATATTGAATGGGGAGATGACTTTGGTTCCCCTCATGAAACGGCCATTGCTGAAAGTTTTGAGAAACCAGTTTTTATCACCCACTATCCAACAGCTATTAAGCCATTTTATATGCAACCACATCCGACAAGAGAAGATGTAGTTCTTTGTGCTGATTTAATTGCACCTGAAGGCTATGGTGAAATAATTGGTGGATCTGAGCGTATACATGATCATGATTTGTTGAAGAAAAGGTTAGAGGAACATGGACTGTTAGAAGATTCTTATAAATGGTACCTTGAATTACGTCAGTATGGTTCAGTCCCTCATTCAGGATTTGGACTCGGACTTGAAAGAACTGTCGCATGGATAAGTGGTGTCGAGCACGTTAGAGAATCCATTCCATTCCCGAGACTTTTAAATCGTTTATATCCATAATTTAGTAGGAGCTCCCTTGTGGGGGCTTTTTTTATGGCTCTGTAAAATCTCCCTGTTGATTTTTCAAATAAACTTGATTGAAGTGGAAAGAGTCAGTTGTGCTCACCGCCCGCCCCACGGAAAGCGAGTGTTCTGGAACGAAGATCCCCTTATTTTCAGGGTAGCCTTCTATGTAAATTTGTTTGCTGTGATTCGTGAATTCTCATGACTTAAGGTTCGATAAATACTTCCTTTTTTTACTTATGAACAATCAAATGAAATTTCTCATGAGAGCTATCAAAAATGTTATACTTAAACTTGAAGTCTTTTTACCATGATATCATGTGAGGTGAAAGTAATGAAAAAAGATAAAATGATTGAATGGTATGAACAAGGCAGTATCGCTATTCCTAAACTTTTGTTAAGTAATTATGCTAAGTTAGGTCTAAATGAAAGTGAATTTATATTAATACTTCAGGTTCATTCCTATATAGAAAGTGGAAATTCTTTTCCTACTCCGGACGAAATTTCAAGTAATATGACACTCCCTGTTAATACTTGTGCTGAAGTATTACGACGACTTTTGCAAAAAGGATTTCTAAAAATTGAAGAAAATGACAGTAGTGCTGGAATAAGAGGAGAGAGATATTCATTGCAACCCCTCTGGGAAAAGATTCTAATGCTTTTCCTACAAGAAACAAAAAAAGAGGATAAAATGGATAAAAGAATGTTAGAATCAAAATTATATTCTTTATTTGAGAAAGAGTTCGGGAGGCCATTATCTCCAATGGAAATTGAAACACTTTCAATTTGGCTAGATCAAGAAGACCATGATCCAATTCTTATTAAAGGAGCACTTCGTGAATCTGTCTTATCAGGAAAATTAAATTTCCGCTATATTGACCGTATTTTATTTGATTGGAAGAAAAATGGTGTAAAATCAATTGAACAAGCAGAACATCAGGGACAAAAAGTTCGTCAAAACCAAATGAACTCCCGTCAATCACATACTCAAATAAAAAAGAATGAAGCTAATCCATTTAGTTGGCTAGATTAAGAGTAAAGATAAAGGATGAGTAATGTGTTAAACAAACAACAAATCCGATTTTGTTTAGATAAAATGAGCGAAATGTTTCCGGATGCTCATTGTGAACTTACGCATGATAATGCATTTGAACTTGTCATAGCGGTTAGTTTATCGGCTCAATGTACCGATGTTTTAGTAAATAAAGTAACCAAATCTTTATTTGAAAAATATAAGACACCTGAGGATTATCTTTCAGTTACGGAAGAAGAACTTCAAAATGATATTAAATCAATTGGTTTGTTCCGAAATAAGGCGAAAAACATTAGAAAACTGTCACAAACTTTACTTGAAGAATATAATGGCGTTGTACCTAATAGTCGTGACGAGTTGACAAAGCTAGCAGGTGTAGGGAGGAAGACAGCTAATGTTGTCGTTTCTGTTGCATTTAATGAGCCAGCTATTGCGGTTGATACCCATGTTGAGAGAGTCAGTAAAAGATTAGGGATTTGTCGATGGAAGGATTCTGTCCTAGAGGTGGAGAAAACCCTAATGAAAAAAATACCAAAGGAAGAGTGGTCTGTTACTCATCATCGATTAATTTTCTTTGGTAGGTACCATTGCAAAGCTCAAAGTCCTCAATGTAAACAATGTCCATTAATAGATATTTGTCGAGAAGGAAAGAAAAGATTGAAGGATGTTAGTTAGATGTCTCAAATACAAAGAATAAAAATACCAAATATTTTTGCTCATTCACTGTTTTTTGATTTGGATTATATTGAATATTCTACGGATGTTATTAATAATAAATATTTATGTTCTTCATCGTTTTTGTTTGATATAACTTTTTCCTTAGGGACAGAATCTTATAAGCCATGGGAGCAAAAAGAAGAGACATTATTGGTATTAAGACGGTGTTGGGAAAAGAATAATAGTATATTGAAACAGCTCTTTGATAGGAGAAATCGGACTGAAGCTAAACCTCTTATGATACAAAGTTCAAGTTTTTTTTTGATGAGCTTATTTTGGAGTAACCAAATACCTGTTCCAAATTTAGTGAATTGGTATGATTATGTGGCAGATTTATCTATAAAACCAGTAAATTGTACAGAGAGATTAATGTTTATCATGAACAGTCCAGATCATTTCCAATCTTATTTACAACTACAGCAACTCTTCGATGAATTAAATAAAAAGAATATAGTTTCAATTATGCGACAAAAGAAAATCCCAAGAGTTTAAACTCTTGGGATTTTTATAATTAATTATTACTGCTGTCTTTATTTTCATTTTTCCCAATTTTAGGAGTATCCTTATCTTTATCATCAGGAATAATATCAATTAGTGGCTCGTCGCCATCATCAATTTCATCATCTGGTATGAGATCAATCTCATCTTCTAATTTAGCTGGGATTTGAATGACAATGTCAACTGAATCACTTCGTTTTTCTATATCTTCGGTATGGAAGGCAGTAACTCTAAACTTATAAATAGCTTCAGGTATTGGATTTTGAACGATTAGCCCTAGTTCAGTAACATTTCTTAATAATTGGAATGGACCTTCATCAACTGAATATTGTACTTCAAATGAAATGCCTTCTCTAAGCTCATCAGGATAATTCCATTTCAACGTAATTTCATTTTTACCCCTATCATATGAAGCACTTAAATCTGTTGGTGCTTCTAACTTTTTATAAACATCTGATATTTCCGTTGGTTCAGTACCCTTAAGAAAATACTCGTTAACAATTTGATCATCCGGGGTAAATTCGCTAGGTATCTTAGCTGGATTTGTTCCTTTTTCAACCGCAACTTTCACAACACTATTTGGCCTCTCAAAGTCACCAGATTCTTTCCCTGAAACCTTCTTAACAACTGCTTTAAATAATTGTTTGGCAATAGCTTTTTCTGGGTTACTTGATATATACGTAGTCTCAGTTGTCTTTTCATAACCAGTCCAAACCGCAGCTGTATATTGAGGCGTATAACCTACAAACCAAATATCTTTTACACCACTATTTTTAATTTTATGTGTTTCTCTTTCTTCAGTACTAAAGTTTGTTGTTCCTGTTTTCCCCGCTACGTTTAACCCTGGAATATTAGCACTTCGGCCAGTTCCAGAAGTAACAACAGATTTCATCATGTCTGTAATCATAAATGCGGTAGATTCCTTCATTGCATTAACAGGGTTTTGTTTTAAATTCACTGATGTACCATCCATAAAAACTACTTTTGTCACAGTATGTGGTTTATTATAGAGTCCTTTATTTCCAAAGGCACTAAAAGCACCTGCTAATGTCATAGGTGAAGCTCCAATTGAACCTCCACCAAGTGCATCAGATTCTGTTAATGTATCTTTAACTTGCATACCTAAATTAGATGCGAATTCTCTTGAATATTCAGAACCAACCTCATGGAAAGTTTTGAGGGCGGGTATGTTTCTTGAATCAGCAAGTGCTTCTCTGATCGACATTTGTCCTTTAAATTTGCCATCATAATTCTTTATTGCTTGACCTTGTTTATAGCTATAAGGCTCATCAACAATTTGGTGATAGGTAGACCATTGAAGGTGTTCTATTGCTGGACCATAGTCAGTAATAGGCTTTATGGTAGAACCAGGCTGTCTTTCAATATCAGTTGCGTAGTTAAATCCAGAGACTTCGAAGTTACGGCCACCACCGATTGCACGAACAGCTCCAGTCTTTGTATCTAATAGAACAATACTTGCTTGGAAATTTTCATTTGGGTATTGAACAATATCATCGGTATTCAGTGCTTGTTCAACATATGTTTGTGCATTCGGGTCTAGTGTTGTATAAATTTCAAGACCCGCTGAAGCTACATCGACATCTCCATCTCCAAGTTGTGCTACTTCTTTTAAGACTTGATCAATAAAAGCATCGTATGGCCTTGGGTCTTTTTGTGTTTTTACTAGAGAAGACGTTACAGGAATTGCCATTGCAACATCTGCATCAACTTTGGAAATAAATCCTTGCTTTGCCATTAAAGCCAATACTGTATTCCTTCTATCTTCAGCAGCTTGAGGATGATTAAATGGGTTATAGTTATTTGGACTTTGTGGCATACCTGCAATCAAGGCTATCTCATGAAGTTCTAATTCATTTAATTCTTTTCCGAAGTAAGCCTCGGCCGCTGCAGAAACACCGTATATCTGACCAAAGGATGGTATTACTGATAGGTATATTTTATTTACGTACATTTCAAAAATCTGTTCCTTTGAATACTTTTGCTCTAGCCTAAGTGCAAGCCATTGCTCTTGAACCTTTCGTTTAACGGTTTTCTCTGGAGATAAGAAAGAATTCTTAATGACCTGCTGGGTAATCGTACTTGCACCTTCTGCACCAAACCCATCTTTAAAATTGGCAATAACAGCACCGACTAATCGTCTTAAATCAACTCCATGATGTTTATAAAAACGAATATCTTCTACTGATAGAAAAGCATGTTCCATGAGCTTAGGGATATCTTGATAGCTTGCGTAAGTCCGCTTTTCTACGCCAATTTCAGTGATTTTTTTACCATTCATATCTAATACTTTTGATGAAACAGGGTCCTTTAATAGTGCTTCGTCAAGTGGAGGGGCATCCTTTACTAGTGCAAAAAATGTAATTGCTCCCACAATCATAGCCATTATTCCTATTATAAAAAAAGCTATAAGTCCTTTTTTAAATATAGAGCTTATAGAAGCATTTTTTCGTTTGCTTCCTTTTTTAGATTGTCTTACTTCTGTTCTCGATCGCTTTTCTGCCATTCTTTTTTTCCTGCCTTTCATATAGCACTTCTCTACGATGTACTTTTAAAATAAAGATGATCAATTACTGCAATGTAATGTATACGTGGCTGGTAGCCAATTGGGATTAACACCCCAACATCTTGGATTTCTTTTTTTGTAACTGATTTTCGTCCGCCATTTACTTGACGGTTCCAAAAATCTAATAAGTAGGAAGCGTCTAAAAAGTAAATTTCCTCTGATATTGAAAAGCGTAAAATAACGAAACATATTCCATTCTGGCTTAGAACTTGCTCCATATGGTCTATTTGATGTTGATGAAAATTTTGAAGTGGAAAGGAAGTACTGTTCTTAGTTTCCTTTGCTTCAAAATCAATATACTTGCCTCTATATACTCCATTGTAATCTGTGGTTGAAGCTTGTTTAAAATACGCTTCTTTAATAACCGCCGCACTTCTACTAGGATAGTCCACCTTAACAATTTGAACAGGAGTTGGTTTTTTGTGTATTACAGCAATTTTTCGCTCTAAATAATAAGTATTCGTTTCGTTTAAGTCTTCTTCGAGGGTCATGCCACGATTACTGTAGGAATTTTTCACTGATACTTTTGATTTTGGAACTGATGTTCCCGTTTGATAAACTTTTCCATTTGGGTAACGAATGGACAACTAAATCTCCTCCAATAAGGCACCAATTGATAGACGGATGATTTTAACTGGATGTTACAACTTATCAATTTTTTTCATCAACCTAGCCATAATTTACAAGATAACGTGAATCCTACTAAGTATCATACCAAATAAATTAATAAAAAGGTTGTGAAAACTATCTCTATCTTTTTTTTGAAAATTTGTAAAGGATATAAATGAGGTGGTGGAAATTATGGTTATTATTACTGAAGGAATAACTGTTGAAGATAAGAATATCCTTGAAAATATTCGATTTCTAGTATCTAAATACAATAAAGACAATATAACACGGACAGTAGCATATGCTCAATTTTACGAAAGAAACCCGGAAATTAAGTGGGCATTTTTAGCTAGTATGGTATCAAGGAACGCTGGATGGAATATGTGTGATTTAGAAGGTAAATGGTTTCCAAAGGCACTTCCAAATGAATTAAGATTTCGATTATTTTTAACATACGAAAGAGCAAATTGGCTTATTTTTTCAGATGCGTTTCCACAACTATGCATTTATGAATTTTCAAAAAATATGAAGAAGGATTTATCTTATTTACTTTCATTCTTCCACGTATCTCCTTATATGCAAGAAGCTTGGAACAACTTCGCTAATTTTAAGGACCAACAGGACTTACTTACTTCTTTAATTATTAATGAACAAAATTTAATTCAAAAACCTGTGATCAATCATCCAATATATCGGAAAAAGGTCTTTAAAACATGGCTGTTTGTTTTACAAGATTGGTTCCACTTTAGCTGCGTTTTATTTCCAACCTGCAACGGACAATTATACGGTTGTTCCGTTCATGATTTTAGAAGTGTTACGTGCCGTATACAATTAGGAAAGCAATTAGCTTACATCTTATTTCATCCAATGCTTTATCAAGAGTTTATTCACTTTTCTAATTCTGTACAGCATACAGGCTCGAGATTTGATTATGAAAAGTTTTTAAAAAAGAAAAAGAGTACACCCGAATTACAGCATGTTTTTCCGGAAATATCACATCACCGGCATGATTTTCGAGGGTGGACTGCAACCAAAAGAGAACTTAAGAAATGGAAAAAATCAGATAATCCCCCTAAACAAATAGTACTTACAAATTGGTATGAAACAAAGCAGAAACAATTGCACGCAGGGATTTTGGTCGAGTCTTTATTTAGGTATTTAATCCATTGAAAAAAGCAAGGAGAAAAACCCTTGCTCAAATTAGGTAGAAGGTCTGTTTGGGCCTTCTAACTTTTTATTTCCAAAACCTGTTTTAGTTTGAACACGGTCATTTATATCTTGATTTCTTTTGTTGTTTTTCTTGGCCATGGTGGACACCTCCTTCCTACTAGTTTTGACATTAGCTCATATTTCATTCTTTTTTTCAAAATGCTGTCGAAAAAAAGTGTTTGAGACAAATTTGACTTTCTTTGCCGAAGGAACACTAGTTTTGTCACGTGCAAAGGAGCTTATGGGTTATATATGGAATTTAATTATCAAAGACATATTGGAGGGATTTCATTGAAGAAATTAGTGTCTATTAATGATATTGAACAGGCTTATAATCAGCTCTTACATTCTATAAACAGGATAGAACAGACCATTTCATCCCAAACAGAGATTGAAATAAACGAAATGAAAATCGCTCAACAAGAAAAAATTGTATATTTACAATCGTGTCTTTCTGAGGTTGATAGAACTTTAACTTTATCACCACGACCAACCTTCCGATTAGTAATGGATAGCTAAGGGTTGAAACTAAAAAAGAAGAAGGGTATCATATTCACAAAAGGACAGTTAGGTGATGGTGTATGGAACATGAACAACTTTATAAAAATTCAAATCTTTTATTAGAATATAATCAAGAATTACAAAAGGTATTTACCACGGTTTTGGAACAGGAACAAGCTGCAGATTTTTTTTCTGTTGTAAAACCTTTTGCGGATAAAGTAAGAGATGTAGTGGTTCAATGGGAAGAAAATGCCTTATTATGGGTAAAAAAAGATAAACCAAAGTATTTTCACAAAAACCAAATTGATAATATCGTTGAAAATATTACAACCGTTTCTATTCAAGCGTTTTTCCCAGATACTAAAGAAAAACGTTTTAAACAACTAATAAGATCAAATCAATATAATTTGGAAACTATTATACAACATCTTAAATAAGGGCTATTTTCAAGAGACAGAAAACATGTTGTGATTATATTATCTCCTGCCGAAATGTAACTATCTTTGTTTAGCAATCAACAGACTCGGTTATTCATGTTGAATAGTCAAGGAAACGATAACAGACTAATAAGATGCGATTGGATTAGGTTGGAATAGAAAAAGAGCCATTAGGCTCTTTTTTAGTTTGGCATAGTTAGGGTCCCAGC
>JBFILZ010000063.1:0-14762 GCA_041611945.1 Bacillus sp. (in: firmicutes) | reverse complement strand
AGAGAAGTATAGCCAGTTCCAAAATCATCAATGGATATCGAAACACCTAATTCTTTTAATTTCAATAAACTTTCTTTCAGATGTTCTGTGTCTTCTAGTAAGATACTCTCTGTTACTTCAAGTTCTAACCATCTTGATTCAAGGCCTGTTTGCCTTAAAATTTTAGCTACTGTTTCCACAAAATTTTGATGTTTTAGTTGAATGGTAGAAATGTTAACAGAAATTTTAAAAGGTAATTGTCCTGAATCCTGCCATTTTTTATTTTGCGAACAAGCTGTTTGGAGTACCCATTTACCAAGTGAAACAATTTGGCCACTTTCTTCAGAAATCGGAATAAATTGATCTGGTGATAATAGTCCGAGATCGGGATGATTCCAACGTATTAATGCTTCCATTCCACTTATGTCTCCTGTTTTCAAATCAATGATGGGTTGATAGTAAAGAGAAAACTCATTATTTCTAATTGCAGATTTCAAATCCTTTTCAATTTTAAGTTTATAGCTTGTATTCTGGTCTAATTCTTCAGAGTAAATAGTATAGTTATTTTTCCCGAATTTTTTAGTATAGTACATGGCAGTGTCTGCTTTTTTCACTAAATCAACCGCAGTTTCTTCTAATCCTAAACTAAAAGCAATCCCAATGCTAGCTGAAACAGATACTGAATGTCCCTTTATATTAAATGGCTCAACTAGTGCTTGATTAATTCGTTCAGCCAATTTGATAACTTCATCCTTTGTTGATTTAGGTACTAAGATGGCAAACTCATCTCCGGCAAATCTAGCTATCGTATCTGTTTTACGTAGATTATTTTTAATACGTTCTGAAACCCTTATTAAAAATTCATCACCTAAATGGTGTCCTAAAGAATCGTTGATAAACTTAAACCGATCTAAATCTAAAAAGAGCACAGCAGAGAGACTATTATTCTCTTTTGAATATTCTACTACTTGTTGTAATCGATCCTGAAATAATCTTCTGTTTGGTAAATTTGTTAATGGGTCATAAAAAGCTAGGTCTTCAATTTGTTTACTATATTCTACTTTTTCTGTAATATCCTTAGCAATACCATATGCACCAACTATTTCCCCATCTATTTTCATCGGGAAGTTAGTTACATTCAAATGTATAATATTACCATCCTTTCCCGTGATGGTAATATCATAGTTATTTGTAAAACCTTTTGTTGCTTGCTCAAAATAATTTATCGCAATAGGTAAATCCTCAGAGATAATAAGTGGCGTAAAAGACATTTCTAATAAGTCACTAATTGAATAACCTGACAAAACCTCGCACCCAGGGTTTGCAGCAGTAAAATTCCCTTCTAAATCTGTAGTGAAAATAGCATCGGGATTATTATAGAATAGTGATTGCAAACGTTCCTTGTGATCCATTAGCTTAATTTGAGCAATTACCTCTTCAGTTACATCTACTAATGTTCCTAATACGGCTATTTTCCCACTAATCACGACTCTTGAAGAACTAATCTCAACATAAATCAGATTGCCCTCTTTATTTATTGCTTTTAAACGGTAACTTGTATGGTCTACTTTTCCTTCTAACTTTTTCGCCATGTTTTCTTGTACTAAGTCCACATTTTCTGGATGTATTAGCTGCTCTATTCCGACTCTTCCTGAAACGAAATCATCTTCCTCATAACCTAAAACATTACAGAAATGTTTATTAACATAGGTCAACGATCCATTTTCAATAATAAACATACTTACCGGTGCATTTTCAACCATAATTCCAAACATTTCTTTATACGAATTGAGTTGACTTTGAATTGTTTCATTGTCATCAACTAATGAATGACTTGAGTTGTCATTAAAAGTCATCGTCCTCCATAAAGAGTTTTCGCTATTCACTGTTCCACTTTTTTTCATTTTATTGCCTCCGAAGTACTCACTAATTGTATTAAATTGATTGATAGTAAGCTTAATAGGTTTTATTAAAGAAACTTTTATATGTCAAATGCTAAAATTAAGGAATTCCTCAATATTGAAACAGCAGTTAATTCTACTGAAATTTGTTTGCATTAACTTGGATAGGTATTGTTAAGAAGTTTGGAGAAGTTAAATTAATTTAACTATAAGAATATGACTATGAGGGTAATAGACGGATAGATAAGTATGGTGATAAAGAATTTTTGAATTTTCGGTAACCCAGCCATCTTAGCAAGAAACTTTAGACCCGTAGTTTTGCGTCCCCATCTTTCAATGAGTTTGCCCTATACTTTATTCATAAACATAAACCTATAAGTGATAATACATGAAACGAATAAAATATACAATGAATAGATACTACTTGTATACATTATAAGCTAAAGATTAATCAAACCAATTGCATGGAATGTGAAACAATTTTTTAGTCCAATAATGTTAGAGCTCATGATACTTTAATTTTTCCAATCACTAAGCTTTGAAAGAAAATAACTAGCCAAATAGGGGGCCAAAGAGATACTAGTCAATTAGAATAGTAGTTTTAAAATAGATTATTTCTTCATATCTTTTTATCCTTTATACTTTTGTATCTCTTAAATGAGTAGTAAATAAAATTGCGAGTGTATTCTGAAGCTACTCACTTGTTTACTGCGGGGCGAGGGGGCTCTAAACCATCCCCTTTTAAGGGCTCTATCGGCTCGCTTCCCCCGCAGATTAAATACCTTCTTTAATAAACAGATTGGTGTAGTTAAATTAAAAGGAAATAATTTTCTAGCAAAGAGTTTTTAGAAATTATTCTTTTACAAATTCTTTCGTACTTCGGATAGTATCTATAGGCCGGACCGTTTTTTCGATTTGCTCACGTTTTGATTCTAGAAATGGGGGAAGGGATAGCTTCTCTCCCAACGTTTCATAAGGCTCGTCTCCCATGAATCCCGGACCATCTGTTGCAAATTCAAATAATATTTGAGGAGTTACTCTAGCATAAAGTGATTCAAAGAAAAATCGATCAACATGTCCCGATGTTTGAAAGCCGAACTTAGGTAATCGATCCATCCACTCATCTAGGGCTGAGCGGTCTTCAACACGAAAAGCCAGATGATGAATCGTACCATATCCTTGTCTTGCCTCAGATAATTCTGAGTTATGTTCGACTACTACGCTGGCACCATTTCCTCCTTCTCCTACTTCAAATAAGTGAAATGCACCTTCTTGGTTAATTTCTCTAAATAATAAAACCTTTTCCAACATTTCTTTAAAGTAATCGAAGTTTGAAATTCGAATAAAGATTGGCCCTAAACCAGTAATAGCATACTGAATCGGAATGGGTCCTTTTTCCCATGGTGTCCCGGAAGCTACACCCACATTCGCTTCATCTGATATTAATTGATAATGTTGGTCGTCGAAATCAGTAAATGAAATTGTTTTTTTTCCGAATTGTATTTGGATACCATCGTTTTTTATCTGTAAGCGATTTAAACGGTTTTCCCAATAATCTATCGCTTGATCATTTGGCACTCGAAATGAAGTTTTTGAAATTTCATTTGTACCATGACTTCCTTTTGAAATACCTGGAAAGTCAAAAAAAGTCATGTCTGTACCAGGACTACCTTTATCATCTGCAAAAAATAAGTGATAGGTTCTAATATCGTCTTGATTCACGGTTTTTTTTACTAAACGCATCCCTAGAATATTAGTGAAGAATTCATAGTTCTTTTCTGCACTACTTGTAATGGCTGTTACATGATGAATCCCTTTTAGCTCATTCAATTGCAAACCTCCTCAAAGTAATTTTCCCCTAAATTGGTTAATGGTAGTAAGTTGTTGATAATTACTATTTCCATTTAAGTTTTTTGTTAGTTATTATCTCGAATTAAAGATTCTTTAATCAATAGTAATATACCACTATGTGTACATCTGGTCAAAATTAGTAGTTTTTCAATCCTCTAATACTTACATGAAATCTCTTGAAATCTTACAGAAATATTAAGAAGAGAATAAACCTGGGTTTATCCTCTTTTTAATATTCCTTTTTAATAATTACGTGAAAACAACTTAAAAGCAGTTCTTGATAATATTCCTGCAATTCCTTTTTTAGGGATATGTGGAGTTCCTTCTCCTTTATCCACGTAATTCTTTAAACTTTGCAAGGTTTTCCCCCACCCTTGTGAACACATTTTGAAGCATTTAAGGTCTGGGTTTAATCCAATATGTTCAAATATTAAGTCTGTTCCCCCAGAATTGTTTTCGGAAAGGGTGAAGACGACTTCTGTTCCTAGCCATTCATTCCAGCCTTCCACACATTTCCAACGGACTTTCTGATTTGTACTTAACTCCCTAATTTCCATAGAGTTAAATAATAGTCTTTCAAAATAGAAGGAGCTTTTCCCGCCAACCTCTGTACTTACTTCACAATCTATTGTCCACCAGCTTTTGATACCTTCAGTAGTAGTGATGGCTTCATACACTTCTTCAGTATTAGAATGAAAGTTTACGGTTGTTTGATAATGATTCATGTTTTTCTTCCTCTCTTATTTCTATATTGACTACCTTTTAAGAACTACAAAAAGAGCAATCTGAGTTTCTATCAACTTACTAATAGTTATTCTATATTGAGTAAACGTTTCTTCAAAGTATCACGCCACGCAGTTGAAAGTTCAACAACACTAAGTATTTTCTTTATAGCCTCGACATTCTCACGATCATGAAAATATATCTCGTTCGCAAACTGGACTGTAACAGTATGGAGTTTACGCTCCAAAAGTGTAACCGTTGAATCCTTAAAAATCCAACCCTCTTTTAGCGTTCTGCCTAAGTAACCAGTACAACCACTGTCAATTAATCGAGTTAGCAATCGACTCTCACTATTGTATTTAGACAATGTACTACAAGGGTTTCTAGGCTGAGAAATTTGAATAACTGCATCTCCTATTTTGTAAACATCCCCTATACATACACTCTTTTCTGTTAACCCTGTGATTGTTAGGTTCTCTCCTAGTCCAGGGATTTTTAAAGACTGTCCGAATTCCTTCTCCCATTTTCCATAATGTTCATAACTATAAAATAAAACAGTTCGATCAGGACCTCCATGTACCTCACTCAACTCAACACCATCATCTATGAATCCATCACTTGATAAAAACGCCTTACTAACAGGTTGTTTACCAACACCAGAAGTATATTCTTTGTCTCCACTTTTTATTTTTTTCGGTGTACCTATATTTAAATGAACAATATGTATGTCTTTCAAACCAATCCCCCTATCACTTTTATTTCTGTACATATTTATGTGGTACAACCTTATAAATCTGAATAGATATGAATTGTTACATCATTCACTAAATTATACTACACAAGTAGGAGTGACATTTAATATGAGTACTTTTATCAGTTATATTTTTTTAGGTTTATCATTAGCAGCTCCTATCGGCCCTATCAATGCTGCGCAGTTAGATCGTGGAATTAAAAATGGTTTTATTCATGCTTGGGTATTTGGATTAGGTTCTGTTTCAGCTGACATCGTTTATATGTTTTCAGTTTACCTTGGAATGGTTCATTTTATTGAAATCCCCCTAGTAAAGGCTTTTTTATGGTTATTTGGTTGTTTTATTCTAGTTTATACTGGAATTGAGGGGATTGTTAGTATCGTGAAGATTGGAACATCTAGTTCCCATAAAAAAGAAAGTTTACTAAAAACGTTGGTAACCGGATTCTTAATGGCTTTGTCCAATCCGTTAACCATTCTATTTTGGCTAGGTATTTATGGTTCTATCTTGGCAAAAAACGCCTCTACACTTACTTTTTATCAACTATGTCTTTATAGCAGTGCAATTATTATTGGTTTATTATTATGGGACTTAGCAATGGCTACTTTATCAAGTTCTTTTAGAACATTATTAACGGATAGATTATTAAGGGGCATTTCATTTGTTTCTGGTATATCTTTAATCGGATTTGGCCTTTACTTTGGTCTACAAGCTTTATATGTATTGATGTAGATCAATATCAATTTTCTTTAAGACTTTCACACGTCCATTTCTTTTTCATAAATAGTGTTACTACTCCAATCACAACAATAAACAAAAGTGAAATAAAAAAGCCTATTCGGCTTGATTTTTCAAACAATGTTCCACTTACTGCAATTAATATAATAATAATTCCTATTAAACCAACTATCTTCTCCCGTTTCTTTATTTTCATAATTTTACGAAAAGAAAAAAGGATAAACATCCACGTGTACAGAAGCATAAGACCAGCAGCTGTCGTTATATATTCAAAAATTTTATCTGGTAATAAAAAAGATACTAGAATTGACATTGTGATTGAGCCTGTAGTTAACAGTATCGCTGGTATAGGCAACTGTTTCTTCCCTATCTTCTTTTGGAATATTAAAGGGGCATCTCCTTCTTCTGATAAGGTAACAAGCATATTGGTTACGGCAAATAAAGATGCCACCATGGTCGAAAAACCTCCGATAATTAAGACTGAATTAAAGATATGTGGAACAAATGGAAGGTTATAACCTTCTAATGCTGATATAAAGGGGCTTTCTTTAGCAGAAAACTTTTCCCAATTCAATAAAGTAATCGCAAGGGCTAATGATACTATGTAAATAACTGAGAGAATAAATAGCATCATTCTCCCAGACTTTGGTGCATCCTTTTGATTTTTCAAATCAATTGACATAATACCCATAATTTCTATGCCACCAAAAGCATAAAAGGCATAAATAAGAGCTGTCCAAAGACCAATCATCCCGTTCGGAAATAATTCAAGGGAAGCCATACTTAGGTTTACTTCCTTTTTCCCATCTATAAAGCCAAATAACAATGCACAGCTAATAATGATAAACATAACGATAGCGGCTAATTTTATTACCGCTAGAATACTTTCGATCTTTTGAAAGCTACTTACACTTAATAAGAGCACGCCAATCCCTAAAAATGCATACACAGAAGTCATCATCCAAAGTGGAATATTATTTAGCCAAAATTTTGTAAATAAGCCGAGCGCAGTAAGCTGACTCCCCATTATTAATACTTCTGATGACCAATACACCCAACCATTACTAAAACCTGCCCAACGGCCAAACGCTTTTTTTGCATATGTACGAAAAGAACCTTTTTCAGGATGTTTTGCCGTCATCTGAGCAAGTGCATTAAAAACAATATATGTTCCAATTGCAGCTACGAGAAATGCAATCAGGATAGACGGACCACTAGTTTTTATGGCAAGACCCGAACCTAGGAAAAATCCTGTTCCGATTATACTTGCAACACCTAAAAGGGATAACTGCCACCATTCAAGATTCCCTTTTTTATTATTTTTTGGCATTCCATCCTCCACCCATCCAAGACAGAAATTTTCTCTTAGTTCGCCTCTGTTAAACTGGATTTTTGATATCACCAGCAGTATTCTGACTTCCTCTAGAAGGAGGTGAGGAATTTTCGAATAAATGTTCCTAGAATGGTCCCTATTCCCACTAGATTCCACCATTCTCTTCAAGCAACATGCCGATTGTACTTTCACTTATGCTTTAATTAAAAATACATGGCTATTATTCACCTCATTGATAAGTTCATATTCATCAAATTTATATTTAATT
Source organism: Bacillus sp. (in: firmicutes) (assembly GCA_041611945.1). GTDB lineage: Bacteria > Bacillota > Bacilli > Bacillales > SA4 > Bacillus_BS. The sequence continues at coordinate 7,217 of JBFILZ010000063.1, read as the reverse complement.
GGCTCTGTTAACTCAATGTTGATGTTTAAAACGAAGTTGATTGAAGTGGAAGGACGCGTGACTCCTCGAATGTTTGCGCAGAGCTATCGAGGAATAATCGATTCTTGTATGACGAAATTGTGATATTTAATAACAAACGTCCCGATTTCAGGAAGCCTATTCTAGAAGCAGTTCAATCGGTACGCTGGAGTGTTGTCATGGAAGCCTATTCGGTCGTGCTACCTCATTTTCGCGCGGTGTGAATTCATGGAAGCATATTCAATGTCCAGCAGGAGCAACGGGACAGGTGAGACACCGAAGACGCTAATGCCGAGTTTCCTCACCGCCCGCCCTCGGAAAGCGAACATCCCTTCAGCTGAAATGAAATCAACAACAAGGTTTAAGATAGCCAAAAAAAAAAGAAATCCAAATTGGATCTCTTTCTTATTTATGCACCAGTTTTCCTACGTTGATTATTTGGTTTTTTTGTATGCTGACTTTTCATTTTTGGTGATGAACCGCCTGAACCACCAGTGTTAGTTTTGCCATTTTCATTGTTTTGCTTTTTATTTGCTAACTGCTGTTTGATAGCATCTTGTAAGCTTATTTTCTTTTTTTCAGTTGTCATAATTGTGCTCCTTTTCATATAAAAACTATTTCAAAAAAATTTTTGTTATAATCTATCGTGATTTCAGTGTATACTGTTATTAAATAGTATAAACTGTTAATACAAAAAAATAAAGGTGATATGATGTTTACAATTAATGAATTTTCTGTAGAAAAATTAAAAGATCCTTTTGACCTCTTGACTGGAGATCGATATGAGTTTCGATTGTATTTATCTGTAGATGAAGAAGATGAACTCTATACTGAAAATGGTGTTTATTTAAGAGCCATATTTAAAATAGAGGATGAAGTTAAGAAAATCACACAATACTCATTTCTTGATCAATCTAGTGACAGCATCTTAGAATTTGAACTTGAAGAAGATGAAGAGAAATTCATCATTGAATTTTGTGAGAAGAATATCCCGCTACCAAAGGAAAAATAACAATGAAAACCCCGTACTTTATATTACGGGGTTTTTTCATTTTTTTTAAAATAACTACTACTCGACCTTACTTCCATCTTCTATAATGTGAAACATGAGATGCGCTAAGTGATGGATCGGTGTGTATTCTTGGTCTTCCGATTGTTCCTCTTCTTCATCAATCTCTTCATTAAATTCCATATCATTTAAATAAAGAGCAGTAAATTGATAAAAGTCTTTTAAGTTAAACTCATAACAACCAATTGGATCCTCTTGATCTTCCTCGTAATGTAATACAAGATAATGCTCTGTTCCACTCTCATCTTCTGAATCAAAATAAACGAAAAATCCAACATTTGTGTCTAATTCAAATAAATGCCTAGTCCCACCGGCTGTAACTAAATGGAAATCCTCTTCTGAAAGTTTTTTAACTTCCATTGGTTTAACTTCATCTTCCTTGTGAAAGGTTACATTAAAAGTTTGCATTAAATACTATTCCCTCCAATAATTGTTTAAAGATACTCTACCTAAAATAGTTTACATGATAATAAACCGTAAATCTAATATTCCTTACAAAACTTATTTTCCCTTATACATTTAAATTCAAACGTAATAATAATGACATTTAATTTTTTGGCTGTGTTAAACTTTGTTGTTGATTTCAGCTGCAGGATGTTCGCTTTCCGCGGGGCGGGCGGTGAGCCAATTTTTTAAGTAGTGAATAATTTTATAAATCAATCCTCAGAAAACTGTTAAGGGAATCTAATAGGTAAAACTAACCAGAAATTTCAAAGTGAAGTACTTATCACCTCCATCGAAATGTCATAGTAAGCTTACAGCAATCAGTTCCCTTTACATTTGCAATAAGTAAAACGGTTAATCCATCTGGATTAAAGCTTGGTTCTACATTTGAAGTGATTCCCGTTGATTTTATGAGTTTCTCAACCTTTTTTGAATCAGATTCTTGAGCAGCAGACATTATGGTACTAGCAAAATCTTTATGATCTGCCAAATGATCTAAAAATGTAGATGCATCCTTTAACAGATTTTTGAACGCAATGGCTGATTGATTAAACATGTTCACGTCTAAAGGTGGAAAATCACGAACAATGCTATTATTATTAATGTCTCCACCAAAGTATTGATAATTTCTATGTGAATACATACTGACCCCTCCCTTTATTATTCTTTATCAATGTATGAAGAAATGCTCGGTTAATGGAACAAAAGAATAAGAATAGATTCCTAATTCTTGACCAAAGATAAAAGTGGAGGTGTTGTCTAATGTTAGAAAAGAAAAAAACGTTCAATGTAAATTCCCTATCCGACAGATTAATCGCAAAACCATCACAACAACCAACATTAGCAATAAGGACGAATTTAGACCCAATTAGTATTGCTGAAGAAAATCCATATTACTCGAAGCAAAGTTCCAGCGACGATAAAGAAAAACTGGATCACTTCTTTGAGAATTCATAAGGGAGTTGAAAAATATGGATACTACATTGGCCTATCTAAAAGAAATCGTTTCAAATTATACGGACGATCATCCAATGTCAAAGCAAATATATAAGAAAATTCTTACCTCACAAAACCATGATGAGCTTAGCTTCGTAAGAAACCTAGATGAAGATGAAGCTCATTTTTTAAATCAAATATTGCCACAGGAAATACAACATGCACTAGAGGAACAAGATTTTACAAGAATGACCGAATTAAACCATGTTTATGAATTGATTATATAGATCCCACTTTTGTACCATAAGAGCACTGACGGGAATTAACAAGGGATTCCCCTTCTCAGTGTTCTATTTTTCTTTAGTTCATTTAGCCATGTCTGATATTGCGTAAGTTCTTACAAAACACGCTTGTACATATACTCTCTGTAGAAACCTACAGGAGGATGATTTTCTTGTTTGATAGGGTAATGGCCGTTATCATTGGTAGTTTATTGATTGGAGTCGGTGTAAACGGCTTTTTCATCCCTCATCATTTGTTAGAAGGAGGGATGATTGGAATTGGACTTATTGCAAAATACAAGTGGGGATTAGAACCAGGTCTCACCATTTTACTTGTAAGCATACCAATGTATATCTTAACTTTTGTTTACAAACGATCGTTTTTTTATAAAAGCATACACGGCCTTATTCTTTCTTCGCTTTTCATAGATTCTTTACATCCATTATCTTCAGTATTTTCTATCCCAATATATTTGAGTGCTGTGTTAGGTGGTATTTTTATTGGAATTGGTATTGGAATAATGCTTAGATATCAAACTAGTACTGGCGGGGTTGACTTATTAGCATTATTTCTCTCAACGATACTCCCTCTAAACGTCGGAATTATCATTTTGTTCTTTGATTTTTCAATTATTTTAACAGGAAGCTTGCTTGTTATTCATTCATCATTTACCTATTCATTACTAGCAATATGTACTATTGCACTATTCACTACAATTTGTACATATTCGTTTAAAAAGAAATAACACCAAGAATTTCCTGGTGTTATTTCTTTTTGAATGGAATCGAATTTTTGTTATCAGATTGGTCTTCGTTCATTTCCTTCATAAAACTATCACTCACTTGTTCATGTGTTATTGCTAGACCTGATTCCACCTCCGAAGAACTTTGATAGGCTGAAGGGTCGTACTGTTTTCCTGCTATACTTTTCTCGTTAGACATTATTTCTACACTCCTTTTCTTCCGTTTCTCTGACTATAATTTGTTATTTTAGAGTAAAATATTCAATATCCCTTATCTAATAACTAATCAAAGGAGAGTCATATTGAAGCCTACTATAAATTTAACAAAGCAATTTAGCAAAACAGATGTACAAAAAGTGAAACGGCAGAATGCAGAATCCGGAATGTCATATAATGAAGTTTTTGAATTACTTGGTAAAAATTTTATCAAAGAAAAAAATAAGAATTAATGCAATGAAGAGGAATTCTTTATGGCCTTCTCTTTTTTTCTAGAAGTAAATTCAAGATAAAATACAAACAGAAAAGAAAAAGAACCTATCCACCTTATGACACTTGAGAAAGTCATTGCAGTTTGTACTCCATTCCATTCTAAAAGTAATACTCCAACTTGAGGAGCAATACAACCTATACCTGCAATTAAGAAATTGTAATTGGCCAAATATGTTGTTCGATTTTCCTCCGGTGACACCCGTAATAACTGATTGAATAATAGCATAACAGTTCCCGCCACAAATGCACCTGACCAAAGATTGACTACAGTTAAATAATATAAATTGGTTGATAAAATGGTTAAGATTGGAGCTGTTCCGATTCCAATTGAAGCAATAAATAACATCATTGTATTTCCAAACCGGTCAGCAAATTTCCCCCACCATCTATAACTTATGATCTGAGACAGTTGATTTGCGACTGTAAAAACACTAATCCAAATTGCAGTAGCATTTGCATCATTTATTTGATATATGGTGAAAAGTGGCCAGGCCATTTGCCATCCGAAATTAAAGATTATCGCGCAAACTACGAATGACAAATAAGGTTTATAACCAAAAATGGTACGTAATTGCTGTTTAAGACTTGATTTTGATTTTATCTTTCTGATTTTCTTTACTTCAAAATGTTTAATCAAATAATAAACCTCAAGTAGACCAAAAAGGAAACCTACAATAAATATGTATTGATATGGTACTGGATTACTCTTTTCAAACATATTTAAGGAGAATCCAGCAATAAATGTAGTAACCATACCAACAATAGTCAATATTTGACTTCTGAAACTAAAGAAACTTCCTCTACGTTCTTCTGGGATTAAATCTCCAATAAATGATTGCCATGATAATGTCGCTAATGCATTAGGGAAATTTAGTAACCCAATTATCGCTACTAGTATCCATGCGTTATTCGTATAGGGAATAAAGGGAATTAAGCTAATCAATAATAACCCAAATCTAGCTGTAAAAATCGAATAGGCTGTAAAGGTCTTTTTTAACTCCAATCGATTTATCCATATAGCTCCAGGAATCATAGCAAGGAGAGTCATAAAAGATGGCATTGAGCTTATTAAACCTATTTGAAAATTGGTGGCTCCAAAAACTTGAATAGCAAATAAAGGGATAAAACCTGCAATCATGCTCTGTGAGATGATCGAAGCTGCCCCATTCCAAATGCTTAGTCTCTCATTTTTCTTAATCATTCCTTGTGAATAGGACATAAAAAACCCCCTCATCCTTATGTATATAATTCGTAACACGAAATAGTTTCTAGAAGGAGTTTACTCCTGAATCAAAAAACTTGCAATAACTTTTTTTTATTTTTAGCTTTGTTAAACTTTTTTGTTGATTTCAACCCCTGAGTACTCAGTTAAACCTAAAACCCCCCAGGCACTTTCCTTGCCAAAGGGGGTTCTTCACAATAGGTTTAAAAATCACATCCCTCCCGTTGCAAAAAACGAGCATCCTGGAATGTGAACTCAATAATCACTCTTCATAGAGATGAATTTCCTTCGTGTTATAGAAATAATGGAAGTTGAAAATTCCCCTGAGGAAACCCGAAGTTGCTTACAACAAGGATATTAGTTTACAGCTCTTGGAGGGGTTCTGCCTGCTAAGGAAATACTAAACCGTTTACATACCCTCCGAATAAAAAAAATGAGTAGCAAAAGCATAACTACTCATTTTAAACTTTAACTTTAAAGATAGAACTGACTTGTTTTACAAGACCACCAATTTGATTCATAGTATGCATCATCTGCCCAGCGGTATTCATCATCTTATTTACATCATACCCCCCATCTTTTGACTTAAATTGGTTCATAATTGAATGAAAACCTCCTGCAGGCATTTGAGGTTGATTCATGTTTTGATTCGGATAAGGCATTTGAAAAGGAATGAAACCTTGTTGCTGATTAACATAGGGATTTTTATGGACATTGTATGGATTCACATATGGTTGATTAGGACCCATATATGAATTGTTATAGAAGTTTTGTGGAAAATTCGCTTGAAAGTATGGATTGGTTTGATAAGGATAATATGAATTCTGACCCATAAAAGGATCCCTTACCATTCTTCTTCTTTGTTTATGGCCCAACATCAATTACTCCCCCTACTAGGTAAATGTCTTATTTGTTGTATTTTATGATTAATTTATTATAAACGTGTGATTTATTCTTTTAATTAAAAACTTATATTTTTGTTGATAATTGTCGGAATTATCATTTTTTTAATTACATAGAAAACTTACTATTCGTGATACGATAGAATCAAAATATTGAGGGGGCTTGCTCAAATGAAAGTAGTGGATTTAAGAAACAAGTTTATTGCTGTAAATAAACATGAACCTCTAGATGATATAGAACTTCTTCATTATGCCAAATTATGCTATGTAAGAGGTGATTTAAACATTTGTGATTACCGAGATTTAGTAAGGGTGCTTGAAAAGGATAGTACTTTAAATCCTGAAGGTATGGTTCAAGAATTCACAGCCTTTTCTTGACAAAAATTACCTCAAGTAATTTCACCTATAATTTTGCACATTAATAAGTGCAACTATTATTAAGGAGTGAGCAAAAAAATGGGTAGAGGAAAAGCTTTTAATCATAAAACGAAAGGTCACGAACACAAATTATCTGATCAATCAAAAAAATCAGGTGCAAAACATACTGAAAATGTAGAATATGTCATCGGTACCGTAGCAAGTGAAGAACATGGTGCAGTAACAATTGAAACAACAAAAGATTTAAATTAAAGTCTCTGTTAAACGATGTTGATGATTTCAACTGTTGGATGCTCGCTTTCAGTAGGACGCGTGGTGAGACAACGCGCACATGCGCCTTCAGTTTCTCCATTATCCCTTTGACACCCTGCAGGAGTCGCTCTTCCTTCCACTTCACTCAACTTCGTTTGAAAGATCAGCTGGGACCCTAACTATGCCAAACTAAAAAAGAGCCTAATGGCTCTTTTTCTATTCCAACCTAATCCAATCGCATCTTATTAGTCTGTTATCGTTTCCTTGACTATTTAACATGAATAACCGAGTCTGTTGATTGCTAAACAAAGATAGTTACATTTCGGCAGGAGATAATATAATCACAACATGTTTTCTGTCTCTTGGAAATAGCCTTTATTTAAGATGTTGAATAATAGTTTCCAAATTATATTGATTTGATCTTATTAGTTGTTTAAAACGTTTTTCTTTAGTATCTGGGAAAAACGCTTGAATAGAAACGGT
>JBFILZ010000062.1:0-14793 GCA_041611945.1 Bacillus sp. (in: firmicutes) | reverse complement strand
GGAGCTAATGAAAGATGGCGTCAAAAAGCTCATTTTAGTGAAAGATTTGAAACAGGAATATACAAATCAATCATTAGCAATCAGGGAATATATGAAATCTGATGACAAAAACTATTTAAAGACTTATGAACAATCTGTAATAAAATTCACACAGAACTTAAATGAATTAAAGGATACTACAAAAAGTGGATCAGGTTCTGTAATACTAGCAGATATAGATAAAGTTTATGCTGATTATCAAAAAGTAATAAACGATGCGCTCGATAAAAAGAAAGCTGGGGACAAAACAGCATACATAAAAGGTATGAATACTTCAATGAATGTTATTGGTAATAATTTCGACCGAATCATTGAAGCACTGGTCGATTATCAAACCGACTATCTTGAATCTGGAAGTGAACAAACTACAGCAACTGTGAATAATATCAATATAATAATGATTGCCATTATTAGTACAGCCATAATATTTGGTATTTTACTAGCATTATATCTAAGTCTTACAATTTCTCGTCCAATTTTAGAAATAACAAAACTAATGAAAGAAGTTGCAGATGGAAACCTTCTAGTAAATAAAGTGAATGTCCGTACTAAAGATGAGATAAAAGAGCTTGGGACATCTTTTAACCAAATGCTTACTAGTTTAAAAAATGTTGTGACTCAGGTCCGAGAAGCATCAGCGAATGTTACTTTATCAAGTGAACAACTACATACGAGTGCACAAGAAAGCACTCAAGCAACAGAACATATAACCAATCTCGTGCAACAAAATACAGAAAATATTGAAATTCAGCAGAACTATTTTAATAGTGTGCAACAATCAGTTGCCGAAATTGCTAATGGGATTGAACAAATGACCACAAGTAGTGAAGAGATGAAAGAAACAACCGTCTCAACGAATGAAGAAACGAATAATGGATCAGAATTCATTAAAAAAGTAGTTACGCAAATGAACTCCATTCAAAAATCTGTTTCTGAGACGTCGGCGATTGTTTTTCAGTTGGGTGAACGATCAAAGGAAATAAATTCAATCACCGGTTTGATTACAAGTATTTCTGAGCAAACAAATTTGTTAGCTTTAAATGCTGCGATTGAAGCCGCCCGAGCAGGAGAACATGGAAAAGGATTTGCTGTAGTTGCTGAAGAAGTTAGAAAACTGGCAGAGGAAACAAAGAAATCTGCTAGCAAAGTGACAGAAATGATCGTTTCAATCCAAAAAGATTCAGATGTAGCTGTTAAGTCAATGGATTATGGAAGAAAAGAAGTAGAGACAGGCCTACTTTATACGGAACAGGCAAATACGTCCTTTATTCAAATAGATCATTCTATTAAATCGGTCGCAAATAAAGTAGAGAATATTAATCAAGTTATTGAAAAGTTAAATACATTACGCGTGGAAATCCTAGATAGTATTTATCAAGTGAATAGTCTATCACAAGAAAGCGTCTCAGCTTCACAAGAAGTGAGTGCAGGAACAGAAGAAAATCTCGCAACAATTGAAGAAGTTGCGAACTCTGCACAAAACCTATCATTACTAGCAGAAAATCTACAAACCTTAGTTGCAAAGTTTAAAGTTTAGAGAAGGATTTTTTTGAGGCTGAAATTTACTTTCAGCCTCTTTTTGATTATTTGAATTCTATTCTAGAATGACGACTTCTTTCATTATAATAGTGATTGATATAAGATCTTTGATAAATGCATAAACAGTGAATAAATATGTAATTATAGAACGTATGTCTATAGCAACTTTCATTGAATTTGTTCCAAGTAGTAGAAACGGATATATGGTTTTCGGTTACTAAATAATTTAGATAACCTAAATTATATTCGAAATGAGAGTTGACCAAAGTAATGGAGAGTTGTATAAATTAGTAAAGCGTTATTTGATAAATGATCAACCGCAATTAGAAGTTTAGGTAAAGCTAAGCTTCTATGTTTACCCATTTGTAAATGAATGAGATTTATTCAAGGTTGATAAGCTACTAGATTAAAAAGTGAGAAGATTTATTTCAAATGAAGTATGTATCTTTCGCCAAAAGAAGAAGGGGTAAAATTGAAGAAAATTAGTATTTTAATTGCTGTACTGTGTGCTGGGAATCTATTGAACTCATTTGTTTCTTCAACAAAAGCCTCCTATTTATTATCGATACTAGCAATGATTTTATTACTAATATGTATAGTAAATACGAAAAGCTCAACAAAATATATGGGAGTAACACTTGTAAGTTTAGGTTTACTATTTAATTTTATTGATCCCGAAACAACCATTTATCATTTTGAAGGTTTGCTAAAAAATCTTTCATTATTAACATTAATTTTATTTGTTCCGCTCATATCTATTCCTCTTAGAAGGAGTGGCTTGTTGGATTCTCCTTATTTTTTTATTAATCTCTGGAAATACAAAGAGAGACAAACTTTTTTTAGCATCACAGCCTTTCTGGCATTACTATCACCCATCTTAAATTTAGGCTCAGTCAGGATTATGAACGATATCATAGAGGATATTCAACTACATCCTAAGCTTCAAGCAAATGCTAGTTTTGTCGGATTTGCTTCTGCAATGGTTTGGTCTCCATATTTTGGATCCATCGCCCTTGTGTTGTTCTATACAGGCTTACCTATAAGTGATTATATTTTGATTGGTCTTTCATATGCCTTATTAATCCTCTTAGTCGGAAACGTACTTTATCGAAGACAAGGGTTATATCCCCAAATGGTACAAACTCAAGAAAATAAAATTTTGATTAATGATATGCCCATTCATAAAAGAAATATCATTATCCTGACGTTAATATTAGCAGCGCTCATTGCCTTGTTACTTTTATTAGAAAAAATAACAGGTGAGTCTATGATTCTACTTGTTACTGTCATTGCCATCTTGTTTCCACTTCTGTATGGGTCACTAATGAAGAAACTAAAATTGATATTAGTAGATATGTATCTTTATACAAAAAGAGTTCCCGTTCAGTTAAATAGGGAAATCGTTTTATTTTTAAGTGCTGGTTATTTTGGAGATGCTTTACTTGGATCTGATGTATCGAAAGGATTACAAAAAATCATCATCACTATATCAGATCATTCATTTCTACTTATCATTCTTTTTATTACTAGTATGATTGCAATACTATCATTAGTAGGTGTTCATCAAATAATTTCAGTCCCTATTATTGCCATCCAAATTAGTCCTGACATGATTGGAACCACACCTCCAATTATGGCTTTGATTTTAATTATGGCTTGGTCAGTTTCGTCTATCATCAGTCCCTTTGCTGCCATTAACATGATTATCAGCCAAGCAGCAAAAACTGATAGTTTTACAGTAGGGTTAAAATGGAATGGTTTATTTGCATTTTTAACCTTTTTAATAGGTTTAGCCATCATATTTTCTTTGAAATTGGCAAGTTGAGCTTTTGCAAGAGGACTATTGATACCTTTTTTATAAAATATTCAGGTTAAATTTTGCCAATTGTACTGACTATTGTAGTGTTTTCTTTCCATTACCCCCAATCTCTATCATTTGTTTGTATAATAGTAAATTGTACGCGCTGGTAGATTACATGAGGGGGATTTTATTATGATGCAATGGGCCTTTGTCCTTTTGTTTATAACAGCATCGATATTGCTTGTTTTGTCTTACTTTAAAAATAAGGAAATATTAAAACTAGAACAGCAAAAAATGGATACAATGTATCTAACAATCATCGAAGAATTAAATAAACTTCAACTACAAATCAGAAATTTAGAACTTGATGGAGTGATCACTGCCCAACAAGCTGAAGTCTCTCTTAAGGACAGAGTACTGTTAAGGGAATTACTAGATTTATTCAATCGAGGATACTCCATAGAAAGTATCGCCGAAATAAAAATGCTTCAAGAAAATAAAATAACCCAATTACTAACTCCTTTTATGAATTTAGAGGTTGAAGGGAGTAAGGTTGCAAATGAAAAGTAATCAAATGGGGAGTTTTGCTGCAGGTATTTTTGCAGCAACAACTCTACTATCTGCTACATTTTTCTTTGGTCCACGTGACGTTAATGTCAATCAAGATCTAGACGAAATTCCAATGTCTGATACACTATCTGAAATCGAGATGAAAGACACATTAACTTCTGCAGGTTATGTAATCCATTCAAAAGAAGAGTGGGCAGAACACATTGCAACAATTGAAGCCACTGAAAATGGGGCTACAATTAATAGTGTTGCCAAAGAAGAAAAGCCAGTAGTTAGTCGTACGATCTTAACCGTGTCACAAGGTATGACAAGTATAGATATTGGGAAAGTTCTAGTTCAGGCAAACATGACTGATAATGCCATGTCGTTCTTTCATGAAGTTGAAAAAAGGGGACTATCAAACAAGTTACGTCCTGGCACTTATGAAATTGATAGTGATATGACTATGAATGACGTTATTTCATTAATTTTTAAATAAGTGTTTAACACACTAAAGCGATGGGGGACTGTCCCCCATCGCTTTAGTGTGTTAAATTATAGGGTCAAGTGGGTAATCTAGTCCAACTTCATAACATGACGTTCTTATTTATGATAATTTATTAATAGATACTATTTTTGTAAAGGAGCGGAAGAAAAATGCCGAAAAAAGCAAAAATAATAGAGCCAAGAATACAATCTAACTTAACAAATGCAAATCTCTATGAAATATATGACAAGGATGAAGGTTTTGTAAATAACTGTAAAATAGTTAATTATTCAATTGATGGTATCAATCTGGACAATGCAGAATTTTCACAAGTCCTATTTCAAAATGTAACATTTAGTGATGTAACATTTAAAAAGATTGAGTTAACAGATGTTGTTTTTGACCATTGTGATCTATCAAACGCTGATTTTATGGGTAGTTCCATTCGCCGAGTTGAATTCATAGATTCTAAACTATTGGGTGTGAATTTAGCAGAATCCTTTTTCGAGAATGTTTCATTTGAAAATTGTCATGCAAATCTTAGCTCATTTGGCTATGCTAATTTAAAACTAGTGAATTTCGATAATTGTTCTTTGCGGAATGCGGATTATTACGAGTGCAAATTCAATAAAGTAAACTTCACTCAGTGTGATTTAAATGATGTGAATTTTTCACGAACATCTCTCAAAGGAGTCAACTTAAGTGATTCAACCTTTGAAAGACTTAGTGTTGAAATGGAAGATTTAGATGGATGCGAGGTTTCTTCTGCACAAGCAATTGGATTTTCAGCCATGATGGGATTGAAAATTATAGACTAATACAGATTAACAATATGGGAGATTGATGATTGAAGTGGTAGGTGGGAGGCTCATCGTTAATTCCACCGTATTTCCTTCGTACGGGTAGAACACTTGAAAGTAGATTCATTCTCTTGTGGGAGTTACGCCCGCCCCACGGAAAGCGAGTGTTCTGGAACGAAGATCCCCTTATTTTCAGGGTAGCCAAAGTAAAAAAAAAATAAAATAAAAAAACTTTCAAAGTAAGGGCTTACATCACCTTTTCCTTTTTTGATTTTGTGTTAAAATAGCAATCAACGAATTTTTAGAAAATTGTATTACTTTGAGAGTGAGGGTTAAATATGCCAGAAACTGTGCAAGTTTCAATAGTAGAGGATATAAAAAAAGCATACGATGTCTTACAAAGTATCGTTAAAAAGACTCCGTTGGAAAAAGATGAAATATTGTCTGAACGATATGGTTGTAATGTTTATTTAAAACGAGAAGACCTTCAAATCGTTCGCTCATTTAAATTAAGAGGGGCATATTATTGTGTTCAAAGCTTAGACTCTGTTAAACGGGAAAAGGGAATCGTGTGCGCAAGTGCCGGAAACCATGCACAAGGTGTTGCATATGCCTGTCAAAAGTTGGGGATTAAAGGGAAAATCTTCATGCCTTCAACTACACCAAGACAAAAGGTTTCAAGAGTTGAATTTTTTGGTGGGGAGTATACAGAAGTAATCCTAACCGGGGATACATTTGATGATTCACAGGCAATTGCCCAACAGTACTGCACGGATTATAGCATGACGTTTATTCACCCATTTGATGATTATCTTACTATTGCTGGACAAGGAACTGTAGGAGTCGAGATTTTGGAAGACCTTAAAGAGCCAATCTCGCATATGTTTATGAGTATTGGTGGGGGAGGATTAGTTTCTGGTGTTGGGTCATATGTGAAACATTGTAGCCCAGATACGAAATTAATTGGAGTTGAACCAGAGGGTGCAGCTGGAATGAAGAGTTCATTCGAAAATAACTCAGTAGTTACCCTTGATTTCATTGACAAATTTGTCGATGGTGCAGCTGTTAAACAGGTTGGAAACCTAACTTTTAATTTTGCTAAGAATTTATTAGAAGATATTGTTCTTGTCCCTGAAGGGAAGGTCTGTTCGACGATTCTATCTTTATACAATGAAAATGCAATTATTGCTGAACCAGCAGGTGCACTCTCTATATCTGCATTGGATTATTACAGTGAAGAGATTAAAGGAAAAAATGTCGTGTGTATCGTGAGTGGGGGCAATAATGATATTGAGCGAACACAGGAGATTAAGGAGAGATCGCTCATTTATGAAGGACTTAAGCATTATTTTATTGTCAACTTTCCGCAACGTGCTGGAGCATTAAGGGAATTCATGCATGATGTTCTAGGTAAAACAGATGATATTACACGATTTGAGTACACAAAGAGAAATAATCGTGATAAAGGACCAGTTCTAGTTGGTATTGAATTAAAGTATCGCGAAGATTATAACATGCTTGTCACAAATATGGAGAAAAAAGGGTTTACCTATACAGAGATAAATAAAGATCCAGATCTGTTTAATCTTCTCATTTGACGATTTAAAAGAGACAACAAATTGTTGTTTCTTTTTTTTATGCTCTGTTAAAGCTCAATGTTGATTTTCAAACGGAGTTGATTGAAGTGGAAGGTGCGAGCCTCCGCCCGCCCCGCGGAAAGCGAGTGTTCTGGAACGAAGATCCCCTTATTTTCAGGGTAGCCTTTTTTTTAAAAAAAAATTATCAGTTAATTGTAAGCGATTACTTATAGAGTCTAACAACAATGAAAGCGTTTTCCAATTGTCTGTATAATCTAAATTATCAGAATAATTGTGTTGACTACCCATAGAATCGGTATTACACTAACTAAAATCAAACAAAAACTTCCACTGAATTTTGGTCGAAGTAATAGCAAAACACTTTCGATGGATCCAGTAATATATGGGGAAATATGTATGATAATAGTAAAAGTACCACCGTATTCTTGGTAGACACCGTTAGGAAGAAAAACCTCTTCAAACAGTTCTTGTTTCAAACAGTCTTTCTTATTGTGAAGCTGTATGGATCGTACTGAGCGTAGACGTTCTTAATAAATTTAATTGAAAATTAAAAGGGAGAGTTCAAAAATGAGCAAATGGATATATTTAAATGGAGAATTAGTTGAAAAAGAAAAAGCTGTAGTGTCAGTTTATGATCATGGCTTTCTATATGGAGATGGTATCTTCGAAGGAATTAGGATGTATTCAGGTACAATTTTTCGTTTGAAGGAACATATCGATCGTCTTTATGATTCAGCAAAATCTATCCTTCTAGATATTCCATATACTGCTAGTGAAATTGAACAAATCGTTATTGACACAATAAAAAAGAATCAATTTTATGAGGGAGCATACATTCGCTTAGTCGTTTCAAGAGGAGCTGGAGATTTAGGTTTAGATCCAAGGAAATGTCACAAGCCAAATGTGGTAGTTATTGCAGAGCAACTCGCACTTTTCCCAAAAGAATTGTATGAAAAAGGAATTACAATGGTTACTGTACCTACTAGAAGGAATCGTCCTGACATTTTAAGTCCAAAAGTAAAATCTCTTAACTATTTAAATAACATCATGGTTAAAGTGGAAGCAACAAACGCAGGTGCAGACGAGGCTTTAACACTTAATACTGAAGGGTATGTAGCAGAAGGCTCAGGTCAAAATATTTTCATTATAAAGAATGGTGTATTATTTACTCCACCTACTTACGTTGGTGCACTAGAAGGAATTACTAGAAACGCAATTATAGATTTGGCCAGAGAACTTGGTTATGTTGTGAAAGAAGAGCCATTCACTAGACATGATGTATATGTAGCAGACGAAGTGTTCTTAACTGGTACTGCAGCTGAAGTTATTCCGGTAATAAAGCTAGATGGAAGAGTCATTGCTAACGGTCTTCCTGGCGTACTTACTCACACATTCTTAAATGAATTTAGACAGCTAGTAGTTAGAGACGGTGTCAAAGTATATCCAGAAGAAAATGTACAAGTAGGATAATTAGATATAAAACATAGATAGGAAGAGGTTTAAACATGAGAAGTGATATGATCAAAACAGGGGTAAATAGAGCGCCTCACCGAAGCTTATTGTATGCAACTGGAGTAAAACCAGAAGATATGGATAAACCATTTATTGGAGTGTGTAATTCATACATTGACATTATTCCGGGGCATATGCACTTAAATAAATTTGCAGAGGTAGTAAAAGAGGCTATCCGCGAGGCTGGAGGTATTCCTTTTGAATTTAACACTATTGGGGTAGATGATGGAATTGCGATGGGTCATATTGGGATGAGATATTCATTACCAAGTCGAGAACTCATTGCCGATTCAGCAGAGACAGTAATCAATGCTCACTGGTTTGATGGAGTATTTTATATCCCTAACTGTGATAAAATTACGCCCGGTATGTTAATGGCAGCAGTCCGAACCAATGTTCCAGCTGTGTTTGTGTCAGGTGGACCGATGGAAGCAGGTAGAAATAAAAATGGAGATTCACTTTCCCTCGCGTCTGTTTTTGAGGGAGTAGGAAGCTTTCTATCTGGGAAGATGAGCCGAGAGGAATTACTAGAGTTAGAGTCTAGCGCATGTCCAACTTGTGGATCATGTTCAGGTATGTTTACAGCTAATTCCATGAACACTTTAATGGAAATGCTCGGAGTTGCTTTACCAGGGAACGGTACATTGGTAGCTACTTCAGATGGACGTCATCAATTAATAAGAGATGCAGCCAAACATCTAATGGAATTGGTGAAAAAAGATATCAAACCACGAGACATTATTACAAAAGAAGCGATTGATGACGCTTTTGCTTTGGATATGGCTATGGGCGGATCGACTAATACTGTTTTACATACATTAGCGATTGCTCATGAAGCTGGAATTGAGTATGACTTAGCCGAGGTTAATAAAATTGCCGAAAGAGTCCCATATCTAAGTAAAATTAGCCCTGCATCAGATTATTCCATGCAAGATGTTCATGAAGCAGGTGGGGTTAGCGCAATAGTCAAAGAGCTTTGTCAAATTGATGGAGCGATCCACCCTGATCGAATAACAATTTCAGGAAGAACGATAAGAGAAACAGTGGAATCCGCTGAAATTACAAATGATAAAGTAATTCGAAGTAAAGAAAATCCTTATAGCCCAGTTGGGGGTTTATCTATCTTATTTGGAAATATTGCTCCTAATGGGAGTGTAATTAAAGTAGGTGGCGTTGATCCTTCCATTAAACAATTTACTGGTAAAGCCATTATCTTTGAATCTCAGGATGAAGCTCAAGAAGGAATTGACACTGGTCTTGTAAAAGAAGGGCATGTTGTTGTTATCAGGTATGAAGGACCAAAAGGTGGTCCAGGAATGCCGGAAATGTTAGCTCCCACTTCAGCAATAGTAGGCAGAGGTTTATCAACAAAGGTAGCTCTTATCACGGATGGACGTTTTTCAGGGGCATCTCGAGGAATTTCTATTGGACATATTTCACCAGAAGCAGCAGAGGGTGGACCAATAGCCTTTATAAATGATGGAGATACGATTTCGATTGATCTTGAACAACGTACCATTCACTTAGAAGTTAGTGATCAAGAATTAGAAGAAAGAAAGAAAAATTGGAAGCAACCAGAATCTAAAGTGAAATCAGGTTATCTAGCACGTTATGCAAAGTTGGTAACTTCTGCGAATACAGGAGCAGTATTAAAAATTTAGTCTAAAAGGAGGTGGCAGTATAAAGTGAAAACGGTAGAGAAAACAGAAAATAAGAATGCATCACAACTACTAACTGGGTCGAAAATGATAGTAGAAGCATTAAAAGAAGAAAAAGTTGATATGATATTTGGTTACCCGGGCGGGGCAGTATTAAACATTTATGACGCTTTATTTGATGGTGGGATCCCACATATTCTTCCTCGTCACGAACAAGGAGCGATACACGCAGCTGAAGGGTATGCAAGAGTATCAGGTAAGCCAGGTGTTGTTATTGCGACATCTGGACCTGGTGCAACAAACATAATAACAGGTTTAGCCGATGCAATGATGGATTCTATACCGCTCGTTGTGTTTACAGGGCAAGTGAATGATTTCGCATTAGGAACAGACGCGTTTCAAGAAGCACCTGTAATTGGAATATCTATGCCAATTACTAAACACAATTATCAAGTTCTGGATGTAAAAGAGTTGCCCCGAATTATAAAAGAGGCATTTCATATTGCCACAACTGGCAGACCAGGACCCGTTCTTATAGATATACCAAAGAATATCAGTGCTACTTTAGCTGAATTTGATTATACAAAAGAAATGCATTTACCAGGATATAAATTACAACCGACACCGAAACAGTCTGATATTCAAAAGATACATGAGGCCATTCGAGCTTCCAAGAAACCTATTATTCTAGCAGGTGCAGGTGTTTTGTTATCTGGCGCAAGTGAAGAATTGCTCCAGTTCGCCGAACAAACAAATATTCCTGTTGTAAACACATTACTCGGACTTGGTAGTTTTCCACATAGTCACGATATGTTTTTAGGAATGGGTGGAATGCATGGAACATATGCAGCCAACATGGGAATTTATGATTGTGATTTACTAATTAACTTTGGAGCTCGATTTGATGACAGATTGACAGGTGACTTAAAGCAATTTGCTAAATTCGCTCAAATTGTTCATATCGACATTGATCCAGCGGAATTAGGGAAGAACATTCATACACATATCCCGGTCATTGGCGATGCAAAAGAAACACTGTCCCTATTACTTAAAGAAAATCTTGAATATTGTTCAAATTCAAATTGGGTCGACTATTTACAAGGTCTAAAGGAAAACTACCCACTTTGGTACGTTCCAGATGGTAAAACATTAAAGCCACAGAGATTGATAGAATTAATTCACGAACTAACGGCTGGAGATGCAATTGTCTCTACTGACGTCGGTCAACATCAAATGTGGACAGCACAATTTTATGGATTCAAATCACCAAATAAATGGGTGACTTCAGGAGGACTTGGAACAATGGGGTTTGGTTTACCAGCTGCCATTGGTGCTCAACTTGCATCACCTAATTCAAGTGTTGTTGCCATTCTTGGGGATGCAGGCTTTCAAATGACCCTTCAGGAATTAGCCTTATTAAGACAATACCGTTTACCGATTAAAGTTGTGATTGTGAATAACCAATCAATGGGAATGGTTCGACAATGGCAAGAGTTATTTTATGACGGGAGATACTCAGAGTCCTTACTTCCAGACCAACCTGATTATACAAAACTAGCAGAAGCTTATGGGTTAAAAGGTGCCATGGTTGATAATGAAGAAGATTTCACTCGTATTTTTCAAGAATCGTTACACTTAAATGAACCACTAATTATTGATTGTCGTGTAACTCCGACTGAAAATGTGTATCCGATGATATCTCCAGGTAAAGGGATTCAAGAAATGGTAGGTGTCAAACCATGAAAAGGACCTTATCGATGATTGTAAATAATCAACTAGGTGTCTTAAATAGAATGACTAATCTCTTTTTAAGAAAAGGATTAAATATCGATAGTTTGTCTGTTGGACCATTAGATGGGCAACAAATATCACTTTTAACTGTTGTTTTAAACATTGAAGAAGAAATAGAAGTTGAACAAATTAAAAAGCAACTTGAAAAGCAAATTGATGTAATCCAAATTACAGATATCACTCAAAGTTTTATGAATTCTTCCGCCTATAAAAGCTAGCATTCTATATTCATTACCAAAAGTTAAAAAAGCTAGTTAGGTAGTTTTTCAAGGCTTATTTCAATACTTTGAATCTTAAATACAAAATGAAACTTCATAATAAAAATAGAACATTAAAAGGGGATCAATTAAAATGGCAAACATGTATTACGATCAGGATATTTCATCAGAAGCGTTAAAAGGCAAGAAAGTTGCAGTGGTAGGTTATGGATCACAAGGTCACGCCCATTCCCAAAATTTACGAGATAATGGAGTAGATGTTGTAGTTGGACTTCGCCCTGGACGCTCGTTCGATCAAGCAAAAGCTGATGGATTCCAAGTAGTTAGCGTTGCAGAAGCTGCAAAAGCAGCTGATGTTGTTATGGTATTACTTCCTGATGAAAGTCAGCCACATGTGTATAAACAAGAAATTGAACCCTATCTAACAAGTGGGAAGGCATTGGCATTTGCACATGGATTTAATGTCCACTTCAACCAAGTGGTACCACCTGCGGATGTAGATGTGTTCTTAGTGGCACCAAAAGGCCCTGGACATTTAGTGAGAAGAGTATTTGAAGAAGGTGGCGGGGTACCTGGTTTAATTGCTGTATACCAAGACGCAACTGGAACGGCAAAAAGTTTAGCTTTAGCTTATAGTAAAGCGATTGGTGCAGGACGTGCTGCAGTTATCGAAACTACGTTTGAAGAAGAAACTGAGACAGATTTGTTTGGTGAGCAAGCGGTATTATGTGGAGGAGTATCTGCCCTAGTTAAAGCTGGATTTGAAACTCTAACTGAAGCTGGATATCAACCAGAAATTGCTTATTTTGAGTGTTTACACGAGTTAAAACTTATTGTTGATCTATTCTATGAATCAGGAATCGAAGGAATGAGATATTCTGTTTCAGATACTGCTCAGTGGGGAGATTTTACAGCCGGACCTCGTATTGTAACTGACTCAACAAAAGCAGAAATGAAAAAGATATTAACGGAAATTCAAACGGGTCAATTTGCAAAAGGTTGGATCTTAGAAAATCAAGCGAATCGTCCAGTATTCAATGCTGTTAATAAAAGAGAAAGTACCCATCCGATTGAAGTTGTTGGACGTGAATTACGTGCGAAAATGCCATTTGTACAATCAAAAAAGAAAGGTTTAGTTACTAGTGCGAAAGGTTGATATTTTTGATACAACCTTACGTGATGGTGAACAATCAGCCGGAGTAAATCTTCATCCCCACGAAAAAGTAGAAATTGCTAGACAGCTTGAACGATATGGCGTTGATGTAATGGAAGCAGGGTTTGCAGCTTCTTCAAAAGGCGACTTTTTATCTGTCCAACAAATTGGTAACACCATAAAAAAATGTAAAGTTGTAGGGTTAGCAAGAGCAAGTCAACATGATATCGATGCTACCTGGGAGGCACTTAAAAGTGCCGAATTCCCAGGTATTCATCTTTTTATTGCTACTTCTCCACTTCATATGGAGTATAAGTTAAAACTTAAAGAACAAGAGGTTGTCGAAAAAGCCGTTTGGTCTGTTCAATATGCAGCAAAGTATTTTTCCCATATCCAATGGTCAGCCGAAGATGCGACAAGAAGTGATTGGGATTTTTTAGCACATATTATTGAAAAAGTCATACATGCAGGAGCAAATGTCATCAACCTACCTGATACAGTTGGTTATACGACTCCTCATGAGTATGCTAATTTATTTAACTATATAGTAAAACATGTTCCCAATATTCATAAGGTAAAACTATCTTGTCATTGTCATGATGACTTAGGCTTAGCTGTTGCTAATAGTCTGGCGGCAGTAAGCAGTGGCGTCCATCAAATAGAAGGAACCATTAATGGAATTGGTGAGCGTGCGGGTAACGCTGCTCTAGAAGAAATTGCAGTTGCTTTAAAAATCCGTCAAGATGCATACAAAGTGACGACGAATATTGATTTAAAACAGACAATCCGAACGAGTCAGCTTGTGAGTAAACTGACTGGTATGATTGTCCCTCAAAATAAAGCCATAGTTGGTGCAAATGCATTTGCTCATGAGTCTGGCATACATCAAGATGGTGTTTTAAAAAATAAGGAAACATATGAAATAATTGAACCTGAGATGGTAGGTTTAAATTCAAATAAAATGGTATTAGGTAAGCATTCTGGCAGTCATGCCTTCAAAGAAAGATGCAGAGAACTTGGCATCCATCTAGATGAAACGGAAGAGAAGAAACTTTTTGTGGCCTTTAAAGAGCTAACATCTAAGAAAAAGGAAGTAACGGAAGATGATATATTTGCTCTTATGATGGATTCTAGTGTCAAAGGAATGAGTTCAGGGTATGAATTAGATCTACTTCAAGTATCATATGGTTCTACTATCATTCCAACTGCGACTATTCGTGTTAAGACTCCTGAAGGAACGAAAGTACAGGAATCATGTACAGGTAAAGGGAGTGTAGAATCTGTTTATAATACACTTTCTCGAATCTTAGATCACCCAGCGCAATTAGTCGACTACCGGATTCAATCCACAACGAATGGTCATGATGCTCTTGCAGAGGTGTATGTAAAAATTAGATATGATGGGCAAGTAAGTAGTGGCAGAGGGATTGAACATGATGTGTTAGAGGCATCTGCAAAAGCCTATTTAGATGCCGTTAATCGTTGTTTACTAAAAACTTGGTTTGTGGATCAAGCAAAAGGAGTGAAGGTTCAGTGAATTTTCAAATCACCATTTTAGAAGGGGACGGAGTAGGTCCAGAAATAGTTAAAGAAGCTGTTTTGTTATTAAAAGCAATTGGGAAACAGTTTGGGCATTCGTTTATCTTTC
>JBFILZ010000061.1:0-14865 GCA_041611945.1 Bacillus sp. (in: firmicutes) | reverse complement strand
GAAGAGGTTCGGATACGATTTACAGCTTGTTCGAATTTCTTTCTTGGTGATGAACGTGCACGTGGATGGGTTAATTCATCTAGTAAATCGATTGAAATGGTTGTCTGAATAAGAAAATAAGGATCCTTACTTTTATCAAAACTCCTATTCAACCATAGTTTCTGAAAGGATTTAAATAGTTCTACATAGGAATTATTCATAATAAGTCCTCTTTACTCACTAAGAGAGTAAGTCCAAAATGATTCATTGGATAACCATTTAGTAAAATCAGGATCACCAACTTTAAGCTTTTGTCCTAGCCCTTTCATCATTTGAAAGGTTTGGCTTTTATGCGCTTTTAAAGAAGCTATTTTTTGTTCAGAAACTTCCTCTATATTGAATAAAACGTCCGGTTCTCCTAGTACTTCACGACAGTTTTTCGAAAAAGCCATTGCATACACTTTTGGACGTTCATGTTTTGGCAGACGTTCAACAGCTAAAATTGTTGCTGCTCCACAAGCGTCATGGTCAGGATGAACAGCATATCCAGGATAATGTGTAATAACAAGAGTAGGTTTCAACTCATTAATTAACTCTGATATACTGTCCGCAATAAATTCTGGATCTTCAAATTCGAGAGTTTTATCACGAAAACCCAATAATCTTAAATCCTTTATCCCTATTGCCTCGCAAGCATCTTCTAGTTCTTTTTTTCGAATATGTGGTAATGTTTCACGGTTTGCAAATGGCGGACTCCCCATATTTCTACCCATTTCTCCTAAAGTGGCACATGCGTATGTTACAGGAACTCCTCTGTTTGTATATAAGGCAATCGTTCCAGATGCACCGAATGCTTCGTCATCAGGATGTGGTAAAACAACTAATATATGTTCTCTCATATCATTCACTCCTTACTCAAATGGTGTTAGGCTTAATTGAAAAGATACTGCGAGTTTACCTTCAGCATCATGACCCGCTACAAGCAGTCTACCTTTATTGTCGATTTCCCAATCAGTTAAGCCTTCTGCATAAATCCAGCCCAACTCCATTTTTAGACCGATTCGAAATGGACCTTCTCCCAATATTTTACCTTGCTCATATTGAATTTTTCCATTCCGAATATATGCTCCAACTACCATTTTTTCGTGCAAATGACTTGCATATGCTCCATTTGTGGTTTCTAAATGTAAATAAACAGTCTTTTTTTGAAACAAGTCTAAAGATTGCTGGACTTGTTTTTTGACGATAGGTTCCATGATTGTCCTCCAATATTTGATGTATGCATTTGTTTGCATAAGGAAACGATAGTATAGTAAATCTTAACAAAGGGTGAGATTATTGGAACTACAGGTAAATATGAACTTCTTTATTACAGAAAAGTTTATCCCAAATTTTTGCAATTCACAAACTTTACAAATTCTTCATCTAAATGAAAAAACTGTTAAAATTGAAATGAATCCATCAAAGACCAGAGGCGCTTTTCCAATTAATCAATTTAAAGGATTGGTCAAGAATGCAACATTAATTTTAGAACAAGAAGGAGTAATGGTACCTACTTCTTCAACAGAAAATGCATCTTAACTAATCATATCATGAAGGAAGAAAAATGTGAAAAAGGATACTCATGGTATCCTTTTTCACATTTTTTATGAAGGGCTCCGCTAAAGTCCGCTGTTAATTCTAAAACAAGTTTATTTAATTTGACGCTTATAGACTCGTCATGTGGACTAGTGTGATCGGTTTGAATTTAATCTCTTATCCTAACCCGTATTTTTTTATCTTTTCATAAAAACTCGATTTACTAATATTTAAACTACTAGCAGCAAGTAGTCGATCATAATTATTTTCAGTTAATGCTCTTGAAAGGATTCTCTTTTCAGCATCCTCCATTTCTTCCCGATAAGTCCTGCCTTTTGGAGTTGGGTTGCGATTACTAGTTAAATAAGGTGGCAGAGCATCGAGTGTAATCACTTCTTCTTTTGTCAAATGAATGGCAGCTTCTATCACATTTTCAAGCTCTCTTATATTTCCTGGCCAATGGTAACTCAAAAAAAGATTCATTACTTCTGGGCTTATTTGATTCACTCGTTTACCGATCTTTTTTGACAACTTATTAAAAAAATGAGGCACTAACAACGCAATGTCTTCACCTCTTTCCCAAAGTGGAGTTAGGTGAATCGGCATGACGTGAATCCGGTAAAATAAATCTTCTCTAAACCTGTTCTCTTTTATCATTTTCTCTAACGGTCGGTTAGTAGCTGTAATCACTCGTACATCTACTCGAATTGGCTTTAAGCTACCAATTGGTTCAATTTCACGCTCTTGTAACGCCCTAAGAAGTTTTACTTGCATATGTAAAGGTAAGTCTCCAATTTCATCCAAAAAAATTGTACCACCATTGGCAAGTAGAAACTTACCGTTTTTCCCACCTTTTTTTGCACCTGTAAATGCACCCTCTTCATAGCCAAACAATTCAGATTCAAGTAGTTCTTGTGGAATGGCTCCGCAATTTACTTTTACAAAGGGCTTATTGCTTCTAGAACTCAGTAAATGAATACTGTGTGCAATTAATTCTTTGCCTGTACCACTTTCCCCACGTATTAGTACTGTAATATCGCTATCAGCCACTTTTTTCACTTGCTCTTTGATGTCTTTTGTTGAAGTTGTGGATCCAATGATGTCGTTCAAGGAATATTTAACTCCACTTAATTCCTTTTCCATATGTAAGGAATCCTGTAATTCAGTAAAAAGAGCATCCTTAATATGGCTATTCATAGTTTTCCATTCCTTAGTATCACGAAATAGAACTGTACCAATTGCCCCGATTACTTTTTCACCAGAAAAAATCGGAATTCGATTTGCCACCATATGATTTCCCTTGATGTATTGAAGCTCTCCTATCTCCTTTTGCCCAGTTGTCACTACAATATGCATTCGTGTATTTTCAATTACTTCTGTAACATGACGTCCTATTACTTCATCACGGACTATCTCTAAAAATGTACAGTAATTTCGATTAATATATATTATATGTCCATCAAGATCTACTACTACAATCCATTCATAAGCATAATCAATGATTGCTTCAAGTATTTGACTCTCGTAAAGTGAATCCTTCGTTAGCATCATCAATCACCCTTTCTCAAAGCATTTAATCGATCTTTTTTGATCGAAGATATTTTAATGCCTCTCTTTTACTCAAATTAGATAACTGTTCATTATAAGTATCAACAAAAGACAGAACACCGACTTTGTTCACTTTCGAATACTCCCGAAGAGCCCATCCAATAGCTTTATTGATAAAAAATTCATTTGTACCGAAACATCTCTTCATGATTTCTTTCATTAATTCAAAATCAGTTTGCGTTTTATATTTTAATTGAAATAAAACAGCTGTTCTTTTCAGCCAAATATTATCAGAATTCAACCACTTTTCAATGTAACGCTGGATTTGTTCTGGGTATTTTATCATATAAATCCCCACATGGTTTGATGCAATATAGTCTACTGTATCCCACCAAGACTTCGTACTAATCATATATTCTATTACCTCTATATCTTCTAGAGCATGATATTGTTTTAATTTAAAGTCCATTAAGGAAAGAGCAACAATTTGTAATTCTCTTTGATTTTCTTCAAAAAGTTGTTGAATGCAGACTGGAATTTCTGTTTCATCAGGGTAACCATTCTTTGTTAAATGAGATTTGGTTACTGCCCTCATTTGAGGTGCTCTAAGTCCGAAATAAGAAAATTTATTCCTCATTTATTGACTCATTTTTACTGCTTCCTGTTCGTTTTCCTCTTGTTTAAATTGTACTATTATCCCTTCGACAAATGGATGCATTTAAATCTCCACTCCTTCTTCAAAGAAGTATTCGTAAAAAGTTTCTCCTTTCCTTCTTTCTACTTAAAAAAACTCGGTTTTAGCGAGTCGTTATTAGATCTTACAAACTACACTTGTATATGAATTTTCTAGATATGGTTTCTAATTTCAACCGCTTTACTACACCTTTTGTACGTTATTCATCGCCTTCATGCACGAATCAATTTTGACTTAAACCGATTACAATTATCTAAGTTAATGGCTCTGTTAAGTTTAATATTGATATTTCTTATAAAAAGGCTACCCTGAAAATAAGGGGATCTTCGTTCCAGAACACTCGCTTTCCGTGGGGCGGGCGGTGAGCCAACTCGGCACGTGCGCCTTCGTTGACTCACCTGTCCCGCTGCTCCCGCCGGAGCCAGAGCACCTTCCACTTCAATCACCTTCTTTTGAAAAATCAACATTGAGCTATAACAGAGCCTATAAAAAAAAGAACTTCTTTTATTATATTTACTTTTTAGACTAACGCCCCCGTTAATCCAAAAGCTTTCTTGATAGTTTATACGTCTCTATTTTTTCTTTTAACGGTTATTAAATAACCAACAATACTGACTATCATTAGACAGAAAGTAGAATTTTGTGCAATTCCTATAATGTTCTTCCAACTTCCAGCACCATTTACAAAAAGTTGGAGTATTATACCAAATAATAAACTCAGTAGGACATACGGTGTTTTTTTACATAAATACCCTATAATCCCGCCTAAACAACCTCCAATAATTGATGGTACATACCAAATTGCATATATTCCTAACTGTTCCTGCAACGAAAAGGCTGAAAAGGATAAACCCTTACCAATTTTGAGCTCCAAAATTATCCTCCTCCGTCGGAGCTTTGATTTTAGTTAATTTCTCTCTTCACATTTGGTTAGGAGATGAAATTCCTAATAATCTAAGACCTTCTTTAATTACCATTCCAACAGAAAAGGAAAGCTTAAGTCTCGCTTGTTGTATTCCACTATGATCAATGATTTTAATCGCATGATAATAAGAGTTATACTCTTTAGCCAAATCAAGTAATAATCTAGCAAGAAGAGAAGGTTCATGTTCAGTACACGCCTTCTTTATGACCTCTGGAAAACGAGATAGAATTTTTACAATTTCCCAAGCCTCTTTATCATGATAGTCTATCTTTTCGGCAAAGATATAATTTCCTTTTTTCAACAATGATTGAATTCTTGCATAAGTGTATTGTAAATATGGACCAGTTTCCCCTTCAAAAGCTAACATCTCACTAAGGGAAAATTCGAAATCGTGGTTTCTATTGTGTTTCAAATCATGGAAGATGACTGCCCCTATTCCAACTGCTTTGGCAATAACATCTTTGTCATCAGCTGTCGGGTTTTTTTCCTCTATATTATTCTTTGCTAAAGAAATGGCCTCTTGAAGTACCTCATCAAGTAGCACGACTTTACCTTTTCTTGTTGACATCTTCTTCCCATCTTTTAAAATAAACCCAAATGGAACATGTACAAGCTGGTCATACCAAGGGTAATTCATTTTTTTCAGAACTTCTCTAACTTGTTTGAAATGTAGGCTTTGCTCCTGTCCGACCACATAAACAGCTTTATCAAATTTATATGTTTTCTTTCGGTAAAATATGGATGCTAGGTCTCGAGTAGCGTACAGTGTAGCTCCATCACCTTTGATTATTAAACAAGGTGGTAGGTCAACTTCATTAAGTGAGACTATTTGCGCTCCGTCTGACTCGATCAATAAGTCCTTTTCTTTTAACTCTTCAACTATACTGACCATTTTATCATTGTAAAATGATTCTCCTTGATCACTGTCAAAATGGACACCGAGTAAATGATAAATCCGTTCAAATTCAACTAATGATAAATCTTTAAACCACTCCCATATATAGAGCGCAGTTTCATTACCTTCCTCTAACTGTTTAAACCATTTTCGACCTTCACTATTTAACAAAGGATTTTGTTCAGCTTCCTCATGGAATTTTACATAAAGTTCAAGTAGCTCTTTTATCGGGTTTGCTCTAATCAGTTCATCAGAACCCCACTTTTTATATGCAGCAATAAGCTTTCCAAATTGGGTCCCCCAATCACCTAGATAATTAATTCTTGTTACATGGTAACCAGACTTCTCATATAAGTAACCGATTGAATTACCGATTACTGTCGATCGAAGATGACCCATTGAAAAAGGCTTAGCAATATTAGGTGATGACATGTCTATTACAATTCTTTTACCTTCCCCACTTTGATTGGAACCATATTCCTCTTTCTTTTTCATCATTTCGTTCATTACCTTATTAAAAACGATCGTCTGATTTAAAAAGATGTTTACATATCCACCAACAGCGACAACTTTGCTAAAGAAGGGGTTACTAATTTCCTGTGCTACATTTGATGCAATCAAATTTGGAGATTTTTTCAATTTGCTTGCAAGTATAAAACATGGAAAAGAGACATCTCCGTGATTTACGTTTCTAGGTCGCTCTAATAATACCTGGATTTCGCTATGCTCTAATGGTAAATACATTGACAATATCTTGGCTGACTCATTCATATACATCTAATTATTTCCTCCCTCTATAAAATTGGGTCTGTTAAAGCTCGATGTTAATTTTCAAAAAGTTGATCGAAGACTTCGTCGGAAGCAGCTATGCCTCACAGCCCGCCCGCCCCGCGGAATGCGAACATCCTGCAGCTGAATCAACAACAATGGTTAACAGAGCTTAAAAATAAAAAAACTCCCGTCTCTAAATATAGAGACGAGAGTTTACTTCCCGTGGTACCACTCAATTTGTTCACTTAAGAACCACTTTCTTTCATAACGGTATTCACCGGCAAAGCTTACTATACATCTAAGCTCGCATCTCAGAAGTGCGTTTCGAAACAGTCCCCGATCAGGCTTCCACCAACCCTGACTCGCTAAACGGATGTAATGTTTTTACTCTCTTCCTCACAGATTTTAATATTAAATTGATTATACCTATTTTAGAAAAGTTTTCAAGTAATAAATGGAAAAAATAAACATGATTTAAAAATAAATCATTTTATATCTTTCTTTCATTATTTTCCATTAGTTAATTTTTGAAAGTGGTGAAAAATAAGAGAAACAAGGAGGGATTTAAATGGGAAAGAAACATCGCGGTCGTGTCAATCAACCTAAAAAAAATAACCATATACCGGCTGAAGGAATTATCGCTGAACATGAAGCTCACAAAAAAGAAAATTCTTCAACAGGTGGCAGAAAGAATTTACAATAAGGCACTGTGTCACTTTTTTTATTACTGAACAACAGGTTTCTTTAGGGAACAGGCAGTAAGTTTCTTCGGTCCGCCAAGGGATATACCTTTCCCACTTAAAAAAGATGAATCAAACACTTACACCTTCAATTAACCTTGTGACTGAGCAATATTGAAAAAGCTAAAATAAACAAAAACAAGAAGAAAGTAAACTACTTTTTTCTTGTTTCATTACTTAATCAGCGCTCTATTTATTTCAATCCATCCTTCTGGTTGAAGCTGATAGTATATTTTACCTCCTAACCCTTCATCAAAGAAGATAATGTCCCAAGTTCGTATGTACCTTGCCTCAGAATTCCGTGGCATTAATTCTTTCACATTAAATATTCTAAATACCTCATAAATTGCTGCTTCTCTACTTAAGGCTTCAATGAACAGTCGATAAACCTGTTTATATCCCTTTTTTTCTCCAATTTTAGGTGTTTGCAAAAGTGTAATGTCATAGCTTTTATTACCTTTTTCCTTTTTACTATTATATCTAGTAGTCGATGGATGAATCATCACTTCTCACCCCTGATGTATTTTTTCCTATCATATAAAAGAATGAGGGAAAAGGGTGTCGCTTTTTACACACAATATAGAATAAGTTTTGTCTATATAGAGAAAAACTTGGAAAAACCATAAAATATGACGCTGCTCAACCTCTTGTAATTTTTAAAAACCTAGTTGATTTAAAACTCTTGATGGGACTGGTGCTCAATTGCTGAAGATGGAGTTTCAGCACTAAGTTCCTTCTTGTCATACTAGCGGAAAGTGAGCAGCGATACGCCAGCTGAAAGCAACAAACACGTTTAACAAAGACTTAAAATTATGATGTATTCTTTAGATTTCCTTGTTTTACACACATATTTGAATAGGCATTCATAATTTATATGAACAGGATTTTGTGGAGGCCAGAAATATGGGATTAATGAACATGATCGAGTCTTTTTGGAAGATGAAAAGCAGGAAAATTGTGCCGATACTTAGTCCGGAGGCAGTAACGAGTATTATGTCTACTACTTCTGGAAAGATTGTGTATTTAGGGGATAGAGAGGCTGGAATTATTAGAGATATTAGGGAGGAGACACTTTCTTTAAATAAAAATAACCTTTTAAGGACAAAAGCTTATTTGAAATTTTACCTAGAAAACAAAGAAGTTCATTGGTCCTTTCTTGCACATATGGTTTCAAGAAATGGTGGATGGAACATGACTGATTTAAAAGGTTCTCTAATTGGTAAATTACTTTCACAAAACGAAATTCGATCATTCTTTGAATTCCTTGAAAAGGCTAATGCGATAATCTTCCATGACGCCTATGCACAACTTCTTTTATACCGTTTAAGTAAAAAGACAAACGAAAATTTAGCTTACTTGCTTCCATTTTTAGGTGTTTCTTCATTCATGAAACCAGTATGGGATTATTTTTGGAATAAAAGACATTCCTCCTTCCTAACAGCTGCTCTCATAGTGA
Organism: Bacillus sp. (in: firmicutes); assembly: GCA_041611945.1. Taxonomy (GTDB): domain Bacteria; phylum Bacillota; class Bacilli; order Bacillales; family SA4; genus Bacillus_BS. The sequence continues at coordinate 6,279 of JBFILZ010000061.1, read as the reverse complement.
ATGAGCAGCAGCATCTTCAGAAATTAATTGAGATATCTAATTACAAAAGTGAAGTGCTAAATACATTTCTGTTTCAGACTCAAGAAAGACTAGGATTTACAGATGTTCTACTCCCTTATAGAAAATCAAACCATCAAATCGAGGTGGCTGGAATAACAGTTGAAAATTTCATTGATGTAAATGAAAGAATATCGATTGGAAAAACATTGTATGGTATCTTATTTAAGGAAATTTTAACTACTGCGACATCTTTTGCAATTAATACTCCACATACAGGTTCTAGAGCGGACTTCTGGCCTGATATATTTGCAAAAAAAGAGTCAGAAATTGAGAATGGCAAACATTCATCATACATCTTCAGCCCAACGTTAAAACAAGCATGGCCTAACTATCCCCATGACTTTCAAGACCAAGAAGAATGGTATACCTCCCCAACCGTATACAGTCATTTAACTGAATACTATGTTCCGGCTTCTTATAACCTTACCCAGAATTATAAAAGCGACTTAAAAAAACTCCAATTTATTAAGGAGTTAAAGGGATTAGTCTCGTAATGAACTCACTGTCCTTACTTTCTTACGTCCTTACTTCCTTCATCCCTTTTATTAATTTATCACACAAAAAAAATGACGAGTTTCCCCGCCATTTTTTACCCAATTTCATCATCCCAAACTTCTTCTACAACATGCCTGGAGAGTAAGTAATCAAAGACCACGTCTGCTACTTCCTCGACCTCTTCATCACTCGGGACGTAACCTCTTAATAAAAGTTGCTCATATATAAACTCAGCAAGTTCATCTGTGTCTATGATCACTTCAATTTCTTTCACGCTATCACCCCTTATTCCGATTTATGTTCATTCTTACTTTTATATGACAAAAATATCTCACACTTATTAACTAAATAGGTTCTAATCCTCTTTCCTGCTCATATTCATTTATTAAGAACTTGGACAAGCCAATCAGGGGGGAAAAACATGCAAAAAATAATGAACCAAACAGTTAATAATAAGATTAATAGAAAAGAACGATTTACAATTATTGAGGAAAATTCTACATTTGATGAAGTAATGGAAAAAGTTACAAATGGAATGTTTAATGTAATATTACTTGGAGGAATTCCTTATTTTCTATGGATTTTCACTAGATTTATTTTTTAGTTCTAGTATGTGTCTTCGATTTTTCCAGAAGTAAACTTAACTAAATTTTCCATAACTAACTCCATAACATTATAATATTCTTCGTCTTCAAAAAACGCATAGAGAGATTGATAATCATTATAGACATCTAATAACCCATCGATTATTACTTTTCTTTCTTTCTTTAAACGGAGTAATTCCTTCTCTGATTTTCTATGCTGATTCATAGATTGCAACATCTCCATCATATTAGTTTCTTTTGACTTCAAATAGTATATTTCTAGCTTTTGCAGAAATATTGGAGCATTCTCGTGGTCAGCAATCAGTACAATTTCTTCCTCACTTGCTTCTAACCATTCACCATCTGTTAATCTTGAAAGCTCGTAAATGATATCTTCCCATTCATCCTTTTTGTATCTCCATACTTCAGTTCTTAAGCCTACAATTTTAAAAATTTCCTGTTCATATCCCTTCACACTTACTAGGTCACCAAAATAGTACTTAAATTCAACTTGTAAATATTCGTGCTTTGGTGTATTTTCCTCATACTCAAGGATACTCTCTAAAGAGTCTTCAATATAAAGACCCTCACGACTACTAAGCTCATAAACAAACATTCCATCTAACTTTCTGACACTAGAAATCTTACAAACTGTACCAAAATGAGTAATAACAACGATGTCCCCCACCATATATTTTGGTTTCTTTTGACTCATGGCTCCTCACTCCTTTGGGCATCGTGACAATTTAATAAGATAGTATATGCACGCAAGAAAAAATCGACAATAAAAAAGTATAGAGAAAATGCCTCTATACTTTGGTTACCTTTTCTGATGGAACTCTTTATTCTTTTTCTCTGTTAACCGTTGTGGTTAATTACAGATACTGAAAGCTCGCTTTCCGCGGGGCGGTGGTGAGCCTACTCGGGACTTGCCTCTTCTGTGACTCGCCTACCCCGTTGCATCCGCTGGATTCGCGCTTCCTTCCACTTCAATCAACTTCGTTTGAAAAATCAACATGGACCTTTAACAGAGCCTTTTTTATAAAAAAAATAAAAGACCACTATCTGTATTCCATAAGAAAATTCTTATAATAAGCAAAGTAGCCACCTAGAAAAAAGCTAGCCATTCTGCTGATACAAATCCCAAACCTCATCAAAAATTGACATACTATTTAAATAATCACCGTTAAGTTCTAAATAATTCGTAAGTTCATAATAATCCTTTGAATGTTTTGGAAAATCATGATCTTCGTAAGCTGAATTTGCAAAATTCGCAATCTCATCATTTGGCTTAGATGCCCTGAATTTTAATAAGAAATGAAAAAAAGACTTAGTCATTCATAATGCCTCCTAACCTTAACCTTTTACCAATCGGATAATAAGTGAATATTATACCACAATTTCATCTTACTTAATTACAATAGATACTACTTATCCCATACTAGAGATTTATATTTTCACTGACACCATAGAAAATCCTCACTACCTAATGGATTCAAATTCACACCTTATATTCAAAGGAAGGTAACAAAGGTTGATAGGAGTTGCAAAAGTTTTCAAGTAATGGAAAGCATTCAACAGCTTACAAATGAAGTCACGTTTGATGACTTCATTCATGGTTACACAACTACTTGTCATAAATTTAGCAATAAGAATGATTTCACCGTCTTTTTAAACGGGGGACTACCCATCTTGATCCACCTTATTTACTGAGGATCATATAAAAAAAGCCACACAAAAAGAGTGACTTTACCTTCTGTTTATTACACACCAATCAACAAGATCATCAACAAGCTTAAGATGGAAACAAACACCGAAGCAAATAAACCTGTTAGAAGCGGTTTTGAGCCAAGATGAATGAGCTTTTTCCAATCAACTTGTAATCCTACCCCCACCATGACCATTAGAATAAGAAACTTTGCTACATTAACACTTCCTTCCGTTACTGCTGACGGAAATAATCCAAAGCTATTTAATACACTCATTCCAATAAATCCTACAATAAACCATGGAACAATTTTTTTTATTTTACCTGCTAAGCTTAATGAATCGCTTTTAATTACAGACTTCCTTTGTGCCCATATACCGAGAAAGACCATGAGTGGTAATAAAAATAAGGTCCTGACTAGTTTGACCGTAGTTGCCGTTTCTCCAGCTTCTATTCCATACATATAACCAATCGCCACAACTGAAGATGTATCATGAACAGCCGTACCTACCCAAATTCCAAATAGTGTTTCGCTCATATTGAAGCATATTGCAATCCATGGATAAAGAAAGGTAGCAATCAAGTTAAATAAAAATATTGTTGTAATGGCATATGCTGTTTGAATTTCTTTTGTATCGATTACACTTTTTGTCGCGGTTATTGCTGTGGCTCCGCAAATACTCGTTCCAATCCCGATTAATAATCCGAGAGTTGGATCTATTTTCAACAGCTTTCCAATACCTATTGTTATAAAAATACCTAAAATTACAACAGTTAAAATGACAGCTATAGAATTCGCACCAATCATTGCAACCTCTAGGAAATTCAAGCTCGTTCCAAGAAGGATTATCGCAAACTTTAAAACTCTCTTAAGAGTAAATTGAATGCCATTTTCATAAACTGAACTGATTTGCAGGAAATTTCTAATAAAAGCTCCTAACAGAATGGCAATAACCACTCCCCCTAGTAGCGGGAAACTTTCTCCAAGCAACTTTGCAATAAAAGCTACAAATAATAGGAGCATAACCCCAGGAAACCAAGCCAGAACTCCACTAGACTGTCTGACATTTGTGATTTGACTTTTCATTACGTTTATCATAGTTCTCCTTAAAGAGCTCTCGTTTCTAACTCGCTTAATGGTATAGAATCAACATTTCGATCTTGATCGCCTTCTAATGCAGATATTACAACAACCGATGAATTATCGCCAAAAATGTTCGTTGTTGTTCTAAACATATCTAGTATTCTATCAAAACCTACGACAATCGCGGTTCCAATAGAAGCTAATTCAGCTGTTAAGACGATTGTTCGTTGTTGTAACAGTGTCAAATAAATGAGTAGCGTAACTATATATCATAAATCCACTTCCTTATTTTCAGAATATTGACCTAATTTAAAACTATAGTATAATCTGTGATAAGTAAAACAAATAAAAATTATCGTTATTATAACAATTTCTTATTATTGATGATTGGGGGAGTAAGTGATGGATCATCATCTCTTAACATTTGTCACAGTTGTAGAAAAAAAAAGCTTTACAAAAGCATCTATTTCCTTACACATCACCCAAGCAGCTGTTACTCAAAGTATTAAAACATTGGAAAGTAAATATGGGACACAACTTTTAAACCGAACCAATAAGTATGTTCGGCTAACAAAGGCTGGCGAAATTTTTTATCACCATGCAAAAGAAATAATTGCAAATTATGAACACGTTTCTAAGCTTATTGATGATCTAACTCACAGTGCAAAAGGTCCATTATCGATTGGTTCTAGCTTTACATTCGGTGAATATTTATTGCCTGGACTCATTTCTGAATTCAGAAAGAGATATCCACTTATCATACCTAGTATTTCAATTAGAAATTCCAAACGTATTCTTTTGCAGCTTGAACAACAAGAACTAGACATTGGAATTATTGAGGGGAAGATAAATCATCCGAATTTTCTTATTCATCCTTTTTCTCATGATGAATTGGTCATTGTTGTACCTAAGACCCATCGATTGGCTGATGAATATGAGGTTGACTTAGAAGAGTTAGCAAACGAAACATGGATTCTTCGCGAGGAAGGTTCAGGAACACGGCAAACAATAGACTATACTTTTCAACAAAGTAACTTTTCACCGCTGTCCATTATGTCATTTGGTAGTTCTCAAATCATAAAAGAATCTGTCGAGGCAGAATTAGGAATTTCCATCTTATCTCTTTCCGTTCTGAAGAAAGAATTACTATTAAATACATTAAGTCCAATAAGAATTACGAATTTCCCAATTACACGAAATTACTACTACGCTATAAATAACACGAAATTTCAAACCAAGTCACTTAGTCTATTTGTTGAATTTCTTAAGTCCATATAACAACTTCTTAATTTGATTATTAGATGTAGATGTCTCTAAATTATCATGACGGTAATAAATGCTAACCATTAATGTAAAAAAAACAACCTCCCGTAGGCTTAGAACCACCCTAAGGGAAGTTTTCACTTTACATGTTACTTTTCCTACTGTACTAACCCCATAGTCTCTAACTAGCTTCCACTTTCTCTTATAAAAACCAACCAAATCGGTATAATATTTTCAAAACATTGTTTTCCTTTTGGAACATCTCTAGGAATTCGCCAAAGGAAGGTACAATGGTTGGTCCATAAAAGGTCGTTAGTCCTGAAATGGTGAGAACATATAAGCTAAATAGCAAAGAAAATGTGTACCTTCTTTATGTCTTCGGTATAAGGAAACTTTTTAACTATTTCCCCCGTTAATTGAATAAGGCTTGAACCTTTAAAGAAACTTCTTTAGGTTTGACATCAATAGATGATAATTTATCCAAATCAACCCACATAGGCAAATATATTCCTCTATTTTCGTCTATGTACTCTTCACCTTGTCCAGTACCAAATTCCCCATCAATTATTTCAGATAGGAAAAAGTATTGAGTTCCGTTGAATTGAACCTCTGCAATGCAGTCATTCACCTTAACTTCTACACCCAATTCTTCTAATGCTTCTCTTTTTGCTCCATCTTCTGGTGGTTCTCCAATATCTATCCCACCGCCTGGGAAAACATAATAAACAGTACCATCTCTAAATCTTTTAATTAGCCCGACCTTATTATTTTCTATAATTACTACCGAAGCTCGATTTCGCAATATATACTCCCCCCTTATTAATAAAGAATTCTGCTCCGTTACTTCAACAATACGAAGCATTTATACTGCTTTTATTCTATAATTGCCTATATAAATTTAAGTAGATTTATTCACAAAGTTTTTTATATTTTGGCTACCGTGAAAATAAGGGGATCTTCGTTCCAGAACACTCGCTTTCCGTGGGGCGGGCGGTGAGCCAACTCGGGACTTGCGCCTTCGTTGTCTTACCTGTCCCGCTTGAGTTACGCGTCCTTCCACTTTAATCAACTTCGTTTGACAGAGG
>JBFILZ010000060.1:0-14915 GCA_041611945.1 Bacillus sp. (in: firmicutes) | reverse complement strand
CTTTTCATTCTACTAATAAGTGGGTGTTCATCTAATGTGGATAGCCAGTACAACCCTTTGTAACGGAATTAGAAGAAAAGGGCTACAGTGGTAGTCTTTTTATGCTGTTAAAATCTTCGTCTCAAGAATTTTCAGGGGGAAATTCCCTACTCACTAGAGCGAGTAGGTTATATTACTTATTCGGTTTTTCCTACCGTTCAATTATTGCCTTTTCAAGAGCAGTCTTTTCTTCTTTTAAAGAAATTGGTTTTGAAGCAGATAGTTTAAGAAATTCTAATAAATCGTTTACTCTTATCTTTTTCTCTCTCATATTAGATCTCCTTTTTCAACTAATTAATTAAGAGAAATGTGATTTGCAAAACTATCTGAATTATTCTAATATTTTTGAACCACCAAAAAGTAGTGGAATTCACAAACTTAGAAATAACTAACCCGTAAATTAATAGAATGCCAAAAAATCAGTAAAAGAATATAGACGGCGGTTTACAAAAAAAATTGACTATGATATATTTAAATTGTTAAAAATATTAAATAGAAATTTAACAAACTTAATAAAAGTCTTGAGTGGCTTGTCAACAGGAATGAATGCAGTCCTGATTTGCAAAACTATGTAGATGCTTAAATTACTAGTAGACTCGTGATAATCACTCTGGTACGAGACGTGAGTATGGTAAATTCAGATAGAAGAATACATAGGACACGAAGAATCCTGTTTTTAGGTACATTAATCAAGCCGGAGCAATGAATTGGTTTGAGTGTACTTTATATAAAAAAACAAGCTAATAACCGTTTAAATAACCGAAAATATTAGTTATCCATGGAGGTATAGAAGATGAATGAAAAATATGACATTGTTATAGTTGGTGGCGGAAGTGCGGGTTCTGTACTCGGCAATCGTCTAAGTGAAGATGGGACACGCAGTGTTCTTGTATTAGAGGCAGGACGTAAGGATTTTTCGTGGGATTTGTTGATTCAAATGCCGGCAGCTTTGCCGTTCCCTGCGGGGAATCCACTATATGATTGGAGATACGAATCTGACCCTGAACCTTTTATGGGTGGACGACGTATTAAGCATGCTCGCGGAAAGGTGCTTGGAGGTTCGGGCTCAATTAACGGCATGATATTCCAACGCGGAAATCCAATGGACTATGAACGATGGGGAGCAGATACAGGCATGGAAACTTGGGATTTTGCCCACTGTCTTCCTTATTTTAAACGAATGGAAAATGCTTTAGCTGCGGATCCTGAAGATGAGTTTCGTGGTAACGATGGTCCTCTCAAATTGGAACGCGGGCCAGCAACTAACCCGTTATTCCAAGCCTTCTTTGACTCAGCTGTGCAAGCTGGCTACTCACGAACTCCCGATGTGAACGGGTTTAGACAAGAGGGATTCGGGCCATTTGATAAGCATGTGTACAAAGGCCAAAGATTTGGACCTTCACGGGCATATCTACACCCAGCTATGAGCCGCGAGAATCTCACTGTGAAAACTCGTGCTTTTGTTACAAGTATTGATTTCGAAGGTACTCGTGCGAAGGGGTTAACATATAAAAGAAACGGAAAAATTAATACAGTAATTGCGGGTGAAGTAATACTCGCTGGTGGTGCCATCAACACACCACAACTCCTGCAATTGTCCGGCGTTGGCAATGCTGAACACTTGCGCTCACTTGATATTGAACCAGTAGTTGATCTTCCAGGAGTAGGTGAAAATCTTCAGGATCATCTTGAAACTTACATCCAATACTCTTGTCCGTTACCGGTTTCTGAGCAGCCTAACTTAAATAAAGCGAAGATGCCTTGGATCGGTTTGCAGTGGTTGCTTGGTCGCAAAGGTCCAGCAGCAACTAACCATTTCGAAGGTGGAGGTTTTGTTCGTTCGAACGAGGATGTTACTTATCCAAATTTAATGTTCCACTTCCTACCTGTAGCGGTCCGATACGATGGAAAAAAAGCAGAAACTAAGCACGGATTCCAAGTGCACGTCGGACCAATGTACTCTGATTCTCGAGGGACATTAAAGATTCGTTCGAAAAATCCTAAAGAGCATCCGAGCATGGTCTATAACTACCTTTCGACCGAACAGGATCGTCAGGAGTGGGTTGAGGCGATAAAAATTTCACGTGAAATCATGTCTCAGTCAGCTATGGCACCATATAATTCAGGAGAAATAGCTCCAGGCACTTCCGTACGTACAGACGAAGAAATATTGGATTGGGTGGCGAAAGATGCCGAGACTGCACTTCATCCAAGCTGCACGGCTAAGATGGGGCCAGCTTCAGATCCAATGTCTGTTGTAGATCCACTGACAATGAAGGTTCATGGGCTAGAAAATGTTCGAGTGGTCGATGCATCAGCTATGCCTTATGTCACTAACGGCAATATCCATGCACCAGTGTTGATGTTGGCGGAAAAGGCAGCAGATATAATCCTTGGCAGAAAACCACTTGACCCTATTAAAGCCGACTATTACCGTCATGGAGTACACCCAGCTGACGCAGGAACAATAAAAGCATAAAGAAAATAATACTTTCTATGAGAAGGTCTCTATCAAAATATTTGCCTAGCAAAAGCAGATATTTATGATAGAGTGTCTTCTCTTTTTTGCGGGGAAAAATAGTTCTACTCAGGAAAAAGTGATCTAGTTAATTCCAAAATTGAAGTGCAACATCAAAATATGTGTTTATAACAAAGAAATAAATAGGTATATATAGGAAGTTCATAAAGCTTGTTATCTAAAATATTGTTGGTAGTGACAATAAAATAAAGTATTATGGCCTTTTATGTTAAATTATACAAATATGTTATGCAACTATCCTGCAGTCAATGTAATGAGGCTTCGGCAGATTTTAGGGGGAGAGAGGATGAATAGGGTAATTAAAAAGTTTAGAACAAGGAATACTATTATAAATATATATTGATTTTAGTATTTCTTGGGTTTGGGTTTTATCAATATATAGATCAACAAAAATATATAGAATACATGTCCAGCGAGTTAAATGTCGATTTAGTTAATGTAAATTCATTGATTTTAAGAAGTGATAACTACTTAGATAGAATTATATTGACTAAGAAACTAACGTTGGAGGATGCAAACTTTTTAGAAGTTGCTCACGAGTTAATTTATACTAACCTTATAAAGCAACATCAAATCGCTATACATCACTTGAAAAGGGTTTCACCTGACCTCGATATTTATAATGAAAAAAGCATAAGTAAGGACCATTGGGTTGAGTTTTTAGTCAACTTATCAACTAACACAGAAGCCTTCTTTAAAAGTAACTACCCTAACATGAACAACGATAGACACCAGTGGTTAAAATAAGATTATTTTTCAAAGGGTTGGAAGTTAGTTCTGCAAGCGATAACAGTTTCGTTTTTCTCCAAAACGGAACTGTTATTTGTTTTTTAGCAACCCTAATTGAAGACTATTTTTGACCTTATAGGCAATATACCCGATATTTACGAAAACAGGCAATACAAAAGAAGCTAGTCTCTCCTTAGAGGGACTAGCTTCTATATTACTTTCAACTATTTAATCCTGCCTTTAATTTACCCATTCGCCAATTAATTCTGGGTTCTCTTCTACCCATTTCTTTGCCCCATCAAATGCAACTTCTGCATTTTCTACGTATTCGATGAGCTCGCCGATTTGTTTATCGGTCATCTTCCAATTCTTAAACCATTTGCTTACTTCTGGAAAATCTTCTGCAAATCCCTGTCTTGTAGCATGGTGTATTTTCTCTACACCACCGTATACTTTTTTCGGCTCTTCTATGAACTTCAAATCATATTTGGAAAATACCCAGTGAGGGCTCCAAAGTGGTGCCACGATTGCTTCGTTATTTTCTAGAGCTTTTGAAATCTCAACTAACATTGCTGGTTCAGAGCTTGATAGTAGTTTAAAATCAAGATTATAATCTTTAATTAATTGTTCTGTAACTTCCATCGTACCTGCGCCAGGATCAAACCCAACAATCTTTCCATCAAACAGTTCTTTATGTTCATTTAAATCTTCTACACTATTAATTTCTTCTAAATAGCTTGGAACAATAAGTCCTACTTTTGCATTATCAAACCAAGTAGCTTCTGAGAAATTAACAGTATCTTGATATTTCTCTAAATAATTAGCATCTTGGACCGGTAACCATACTTCTAAACTAGCATCTAGATCGCCAGATTCTAAAGCGCTCATTGTAACACCCATATCCAATACCTTTAAATTCACGGTATAACCTTTATCGTCTAAAATTGCTTTCCACATATTTGTTACTGCAATATTTTCAGCCCAGTTAATTTGACCTAGGTTTAATTCTTTATTGATTACCTCTGTTTCTTGCTCGGCTGTTTCCTTCTTGCTTGTTTCTTTTTCTGTGCTTCCACACGCTGTTAGGACAACAACGGCTAGTAGCACTAAGATAATACTAAATTCTTTTTTCCATGTGTTCATGTTGAAAAACTCCCCTTTATTATATGTATTATTTATATAAAACACCCTTAACATTAAATATGTTAAGAATATTTTTAACAAAAGTACAAAAACTAACTTATCTCTTTTTTTTATAAGAGACAAGTACATCATTCATAGATGGTAGTTAGTAGTTATCTTTCTAGACTACCTATTAACCTTTGGAAAAATAATCGATTGGATCATTATCCTTAGGTATAAACTTAAATATCTTCTCACTTTTTATACTTGCAACTAAGTCTTCCAACCAGTGATAATATGTTTTAGAGCCTTCTAATTGATCATAGTATTCTTTTGCTTCTGCTACTATTTCTGGTGTACTAGTGGAATCTTTAATGACATTTATAAAATCTTCTTGTGCTTCCTTAATAGCTTCCATATTCATTTTTACTTCTCGTTCCCACATCTGACAATAAAATACCATAAAGGAACGGAAGAAGTTTTTCTCAGCTACATAGGTATGTTTTCTAGAACCGCGAGTAAATGTTTTTTTTACCATTTCAATTTCTTGGAGTTTACGTACACTAGTACTCATACTTGGCTTACTCATACCAAGCTCCACTCGCATTTCATCAAGGGTCATCTGATTTTCAAAGTACATCGTCGCATATAAATTAGCAGCAGCTGGTGTTACGCCATATAAATCCATTGTCTCTGCAATTGCGCCAATGACTTTATCTTTGGCTTCTTCTATTTTAATTCTCGATTTTTCAGTAGACTCACTCATAAAGTTCGCTCCTTCAATGTAAAGTAAAGCACGTTAAATATTTATTAAATTTTCTTCATAAACTTTATGATACCTTTTTCAGATTTAATGTCAAATTGTAAATGTAATGAAACTATTGCAAAAGGCTATTAATATTCAGTGGAATTAGAGATAGCGAGCACTTTAGTAAATTTTAAATCTATTCTAATTTGTTCTTATGTTTATTTTTGACAGCCTTAAAAAGAAATGTTACTATTTTTAGAACGTTAAATAAATTTTTAACAAATTTAATTAAACCGAAACTGGAGTTGATAGATTTGAAACTAAAACAACAACAATACATTGATGGTAAATGGGTGGGAGCGATTTCAGGTAATACGCGTGATATTATTAATCCGTTTAACCAGGAAGTAATTGCTACTGTTCCAGAAGGCGATGAAACAGATGCAAAAGCGGCAATCGCTGCAGCAAGAGCAGCATTTGATAACGGAGAATGGTCATCTACTCCAGCGACAGAACGTGGGACTATTGTAAGGAATATTGCTGAATTAATAGAAAGAGATAAAGAAGAGCTGGCTAACTTGGAATCATTAGATACTGGTAAAACGGTAGAGGAAAGCCGTGGGGACATGGATGATATTGCTGGCGTATTTCGTTATTATGCAGAGTTAGCTGATAAAGATGGTGGGGAATTAATTGATTCGCCAGTGCCGAACTCTATCAGTAAGGTAGTTCGTGAACCCGTTGGAGTTTGCGGTCAAATTACCCCTTGGAATTACCCGTTGCTACAAGCATCTTGGAAATTGGCTCCGGCCTTAGCGACAGGAAATACTCTAATTATGAAGCCAAGTGAAATTACACCACTTACTACAATTAAAGTATTCGAACTAATGGAAGAGGCAGGAGTGCCTTCTGGTGTTGTTAACTTAGTACTTGGTGCTGGTAATACAGTTGGTGCTGAGCTAGCTAGTAACATTGATGTAGACCTTATTTCTTTTACAGGTGGAATTGTTACCGGGAAGAAGATAATGCAAGCTGCAAGCGCAAATGTGAAGAAGCTTGCACTTGAACTTGGTGGAAAAAACCCTAATATTATCTTTGCCGATGCTGATTTTGAAATAGCGGTTGACCAAGCATTGAACGCGGTATTCTTCCACGCGGGGCAAATATGTTCCGCTGGGACTAGACTGATTGTAGAAGAAAGTATTCACGATGAGTTCGTGAACGCACTTGTTGAGCGCGTGAAAAAATTTAAGCTAGGAAGCGGTTTTGCTGAAGACACACAAATGGGTCCACTTATTTCAGCTGATCAGCTTGCGAAAGTAGAAAAGTATGTAGAAACAGGTATTAAAGAAGGCGCTACGGTAGCAGTTGGTGGTAGCCGTCCAGAAGACCCACAACTGCAAAATGGATTTTTCTACTTACCTACTATTTTTACAGACTGCACAACAGACATGAGCATTGTTCAAGATGAAGCTTTTGGTCCTATTATTACTGTTGAAAAATTCCAAGCAGAAGAGGAAGCGGTAAAGCTTGCTAATGACTCTATCTACGGACTTGCTGGTGGCGTTTGGACAAACGATATTGTAAAAGCGGAACGTTGTGTAGCAAAGATGCGAATGGGTACGGTCTGGATTAATGATTTCAACCTATACTTCCCTCATGCACCTTGGGGTGGATATAAACAGTCTGGTATTGGACGCGAACTAGGAAAACTAGGTATAGAGGAATATACAGAAACTAAGCATATCTTTCATAATCTTAAACCTAAAGCTATTAACTGGTTCTAAGGAAATTATTTTCTGGAAATTTGTTAAGATGAATTCTACTATGAGAGTGAATTTCATAAATAAAATTAGAGTTTGTTGGTGGTATTACACCTAAAAATATTCTCCACCACCCTCCAGTAGCGAGGAATAATCACTTAATGGATTTGTTAGATAGATTAAAATTAGTCAACCGTTCAAATCTGGGTGTTTCAAGGATATTTCGCTCGCTATTAATTGAGGGGAAAGAACCACCGATATATAGAGAAGTTGGCAGTAACATTGAGCTAACCTTTATATCTTCTTCATTAAACAAGGATTTCAAAAACTTAATTATTCATATAGGGAAAAAAGCACATTGATGTTGACCATCTGCTTATATTGCAATATTTAATTAGACATGAAGAAATTGACACTTCAATAGCTGCCGAAGTTGCTCAAAGGAGTATTGAGCAAGCGCGTGAATTACTTAGTAAGATGCAAAATGAATTTAATTTATTAGTATCAATTGGACGTGGTAAAGGGAGGTACTTCACTCTTTCACGAAGTGCTTATGAATTATTAAAAGGTGAATTGCAATATGAACGTCAGCAATTTTTGGATAAGGAAGCAGTCAAAATTCGCATATTATCTATATTAAAAACAGATCGAAGTTTAACTAATATTGTAATAGGACAATCAGGTTTTAAATCAAAACTTTTCACTGTTTCCTATGGTGAAGATTTCGAAAATACTGTAGGAGTTTAGGATTAGAAATAGATAAATCTGTTAATCAGATAGATAGGTAACAAAGTAATTCTGGTTTAATTTGGAAGTGTCACCATTAGATAATAATAAAGTTAATGAGCGATAGATGGTATACTGTTGTTAATTCATGAACCAAGTCAAATCGACTTAGTTCAGACTTTAGTTGGTGAACGACAATTATTGTTAGCGAAATGTAGTACTTATTTAATAAGTTTATAGAGAAGGAGGCCATCAGAATATGAAAAGAATTTTAATGTATATACCTATTATTCTTTTACTAGTTTATTTTGGATTTTCTCAATTTGAAAAAAATGATATTACAACGATATCAACAAACCAATTAGCAGAAAAATTAAATAATCAAGATTCTGATAACATTCTCTTTGTGGATGTACGTGAGCCTAATGAGTATGAAACGGGTTATATCGAAGGGATGGTCAACATCCCGTTAAGCACGTTAGAGACGAAATATACCAATATCCCTAAAGATGCAGAAGTCATCTTGTTTTGTAGGAGTGGAAATCGAAGTTTACAAGCAGCTCAAATGTTAAAGAAGAAAGGGTATACAAATCTAGTTAGTGTTGATGGTGGTATTCAAAAATGGGAAGGTAAACTTGTGAAATAAGGATAACAGTTTTGATTCGTACTTTTTGTAGGATATCTCTTTCAGAAGTATAGATGTAACATAGGACTTACAACATGTTTGACATTCGCGTTAATCATTATAAAGGCTACTTCCTGCAACAGAGGGAGTAGTCTTTTTATTGTGAATTGGTTATTCCATTTAGGATGATGGAAATAAAAGATAAAAAGTGTAAGTACATTGCTTTATTATAAAAAATTCGAAAATGTTATAAGTTTTATTATGCTAGGTTTAGCCTTTTAAAAAAAACATAACAATTAAAAACAAATTTTTTCACATGAAAACGTTAGAATTCTATTGTAAATGTATGGTAATCTAGTGGAAGAGATAGAAAATTCTGTTTTATTTTACTGAGTAGAAGAAATAGCAGATTCATCAGAAAAACAGTTGATAAATTAGTATCGTAAATTTACAAGTGAAGGGGAGAACGGGTTATGTTACAGAAAATTGATACACTCCATCCTGTATTAGGAAGAGTAATCGATAATATAGGTAAGGTTATGATCGGTAAACGAGAAGTCGCCACACTAAGTTTAGTGGCATTATTAGCGGAAGGTCATGTGCTACTAGAGGATGTTCCTGGAGTTGGTAAAACGATGATGGTACGTGCATTAGCAAGATCAGTAAGTGCGGACTTTAAACGAATTCAATTTACGCCGGATCTCTTGCCTTCAGATGTGACAGGGGTATCAATTTATAATCCGAAAGAATTACAGTTTGAATTTAGACCTGGTCCTATCATGGGGAATATTGTACTAGCCGATGAAATTAATAGAACCTCACCTAAAACACAGGCAGCTCTATTAGAGGGAATGGAAGAAGCGAGCGTAACAGTTGATGGAGTTACAAGACCACTATCTAAACCATTCTTTATTATGGCGACACAAAATCCTATTGAATATGAGGGAACTTATCCTTTACCAGAAGCTCAATTGGATCGTTTTATATTAAAGCTTAAGATGGGTTATCCGACTCCGGAAGAAGAAATAGATATGCTTTCCAGGATGGAGTCTGGTCAACCAATTCATGAGCTTGATCCTGTTATCTCAACTGAGGAATTAAGTCTGTTACAACAAGAGGCGAAGAGAGTTTCAGTAGATGACTCAATTAGGCAGTATATTGTAAACATCGTGAATCAAACTCGTAAGCATCTATCTATATATCTAGGTGCTAGTCCGCGTGGATCTATTGGTTTAATGAGGGCAGCGCAGGCATATGCTTTAGTTCATGGTCGTGATTATATAGTACCAGATGATGTGAAATATTTAGCACCATTCACGTTATCTCATCGAATCATCCTAAAATCTGAAGCTAAATTTGAAGGAATTACAACAGAGCAACTTGTAAAACAGATGCTCGAGCAGATTAAGGTTCCATTAGTTAGGCGTTGATTATTATGAAAAAATCTTATATTAAATTAGTGGGAAGTGTATTCCTTCTTATCTTGCTTCTTGTTATTACATTTATTTATGCCATGTTTCAAGGTGGATTTGTTAGTTGGTTTATATTCTATAGTTTTCTACCATTTGGACTTTATTCACTACTTGTTTGTTTTTATCCTTTGAGTTTGTTTGAAGTTACTAGAAAAGTAGAGAAAGAACAATTTACAGCGGGTGAAAAATTTAAAGCTACTATTACTATAGAAAGAAAGCTATCGTTTTTCCCCCTTTTATTCGTAATAGTAGAAGAAGAAGTGCCGGTAACCTTAAAGTATAGTAAACAATCAAAACGGACGAAAAATCTTGTTTTTCCGTGGTTTAATAGAACAATTGAAATTGAGTACATAATAGAATCAATTCCTCGCGGAGAGCATCTCTTTAAAACTATTCGAATCAAAACAGGGGACCTATTTGGATTAATTGAAAAAGAGCGTAGTTTTGAGATGGAAAAGGCATACCTAGTCTACCCACAGTATGTAGATTTAATTTATCGACAACTTGAGAATCGTTTTGACCAAGGGAATACATCGTCTAGAACAAAGTTAGTTCGAGATACCACAATGGCAGTTGGTGTGCGTGAATATCAACCAGGTGACCGATTTACATGGATTGACTGGAAATCCAGTGCCCGGAAAAATACGTTTATGACGAAGGAGTTCGAACAACAGCAAAGTCATGATGTTATCGTTTTTATGGACCGATCCAAAGATCAGGATCCAACCATGTTTGAACAAGTTGTTATATTGTCTGCATCAATTGTTAGGTCAATCATCAGAAACGGTGCCCAAATGGGGATTATCTCAGTCGGAAAAGAACGATTCATTTCCGGGATAAATAATAACAAAGAACATCAGAAGAAAATTTTCTATCATCTGGCAAAAGTTCAACGAGATGGTCGTTCTTTTGCTGCGATTGTTGATTCTGAACTTAGTAAATGGGAGCAAGGATTAACGATGTTATTTGTTACAAGCGATTTACCGGATTCATTTATACGTACAATTGAGCGTATGATCCATCGTCGTTATAACCTCATTTTGTTTGTTGTATTACCAAAGAAAAGTCCTTCTAAGGAAGTAATTATGAAGATTGAAAAACTAAAGAGTAAGCAAATATTTGTTAAAGCGGTAATTGAAGGGCAATATGCAGACGCATTTCACGAGGTGAGTAGATGAAAATAAAAGAAGGGGAATTTCAAAGACTCATCTATTATATATATGGCTTTCTAGTGTTATGGGAATGGCTTCGCCCTTTAGCTGAAATAACAGACACTGAAGATTTATCGGTTTTCTTTTATTTTATTGCCTTATGTTTCTTGTTAGCTATTTTGCAGTTACCTTTTATTGTGACTTTTTCAGCTAAAATACTGTTCATAAGCCATTATGTAAATAGTTTGTTTTTTGACGGGGGATTTTTTGCATGGGAGTGGTTAGGTCAGTTTTTTCAAGACGTCGGAGCGAATATAGGCTTTATTCTTGCAACCAATTGGTGGGAGATGACCTACTCGTTTAGAACTACTCTCTTTTTTGTATTACTATGGTTAATAGTATATTTAATGGAGTACTGGATTGTACAGCTGAAGAAGATTTTGTTTTTTTTAATTTTGACGATTACTTATATAGCGATTTTAGATACATTCACTCCATATCACGATGATTTAGCAATCGTTAGGATGGTTGTATTTGGTTTTCTAATTCTTGGATTGCTAAAATTTGAACGACTTAAAGAGCAAGAAAAAATTAATGTAACTAAGAAGCTGAGGACAAAATGGGTTGTTCCATTAATTGTTCTAATCGTGTGTTCGACCACAGTTGGATATGTCGCTCCAAAGGCAGCGCCTATTTGGCCAGACCCGATTCCGTTTTTAAAGGGATATGGTGATGGGAATGGAATAGGTGGCGTAAAGAAGATTGGGTATGGAACGAATGACACCAGATTAGGTGGAGCATTTATCGGTGATGAAACCGTTGTTTTTATGGCTGAAACTAAAACGAGAGAGTATTGGCGAGTTGAAACAAAGGACGTCTATACAGGTAAAGGTTGGGAAGTTTCGAATGTAGATATAATGACTTTAAATGAAGGAGAAGATGTTTTTGTACCGATGGTTGAGTCTTCCGTCGAAACAACACCTTTAGAAGCAAAAATCACTGTGAAATTGGGGTATCCGCATATTGTCTATCCTGTCGAGTTAGCGGGTGTCAGGTCAGAGGTAGACATTGAATACAAAGTCAATTTAAATACTGAAAAGATTATCACAGAAAGAAACGGCGAACCTTATTCACTTGATTCGTACGAAATCATGTTCAATGATCCACGATATTTCTTTGAGAATTTGAGACTTGCAACCGTCTTAGATAACGGACGTATACTTGAGCGTTACACACAATTACCTGATAATATGCCGAATCGAGTAAGGGATTTAGCTGAGGAAATAATAGCGCCATACTCTAATCGATATGATCAAGTGAAAGCTGTAGAAAGTTACTTTAGAAGAAGTGGTTTCGCATATGAAACAAATGAAGTAGCGGTCCCAGAAAAAAATGAAGATTATGTAGACCAGTTCCTCTTTGAAACAATGAAAGGATATTGTGATAATTTTTCGACTTCAATGGCGGTATTACTCAGATCTGTTGGAATTCCTGCGCGCTGGGTCAAAGGGTATACTGGTGGGGAGTATGTCAAAACATTAGAAAACAATACACGTTTGTATGAAATTAAGAATGCAAATGCACATTCATGGGTCGAAGTTTATTTTCCGGGTAGTGGTTGGGTACCGTTTGAGCCAACAATGGGATTCTCCAATCCTTATGAGTTTAAATCAAACGAAGAAAAAGAGGATATAACCTTACCAGTGCCAAATATAAATCAAGATAAACCAGATAGACCTGATGAAGATTTACTTAATAATGAAGATCAAGGGAAGGCTGCAGGTAAAAGTTCTAGCTGGTTATTGAATTTCTCGATTAAGGGTTTATTGAAGGTAATTGGACTTCTACTAGTGCTTAGTGCAATCGCATTCTCCACACGTCGAAATTGGTATCCGTTTTATATCAAAAAACGATATGGGAAATTTAAGGATTCGCATTCATTTGAAAAAGCATACTTCGTATTACTAGATGCATTGAAGGGGTATGGACTTAAAAAGAAGGATAATCAAACATTGCGTGAGTATGCTTTCTATGTTGATTCATTTTTCTCTTCAAAGGAAATGAGAAAGCTGACGGTAAAGCTTGAAGGAATTCAGTACCGAAGAGATAGAGAACTTGATCAGAGGGATTTAATAAAAGTAAGAGAATTATGGGAAAATTTAATTAATAAAGCATCACCTTGACCGATTGAATAGCCACTGATAGAATAGGTTCAAATTATAAACAAGATTTCTTCATATATCCTCGAGAATATGGTTCGAGAGTCTCTACCGGGTTGCCGTAAATAACCTGACTATGAAGGCGGGCCGGGATGTATACAATATTTCTATTTGTATGAAACTAGGGTAACTGCCTTCTGTGTGATTAGAGACAGGAGGGACCTGGTTTTTTTGTATTTTTGGATTAAAAAACGCAAGTGGTTTTCTGCTTAAAGCAAGTAAGTTTTGAATTCAACATTGATTTTAATAGAAGGATCTTATTGTTAAAGAATTGGAAAGAGGTGTTCAGATGATCGTCAATCAAGAAAAAATAATTGTATTAGATTTCGGAAGTCAATATAATCAGCTAATTACTCGTCGAATTCGTGAATTTGGCGTGTATAGTGAGCTACATCCGCATACAGTAACCGCTGAAGAAATAAAAGCAATGAATCCAAAGGGAATCATCCTTTCAGGTGGGCCGAACAGTGTATATGCTGAAAATGCCTTCCACTGTGACCATGAGATTTTTAATCTAGGGATTCCAGTACTAGGTATTTGCTATGGCATGCAATTGATGACTCATATTTTTGG
This sequence comes from Bacillus sp. (in: firmicutes), assembly GCA_041611945.1. Taxonomy (GTDB): domain Bacteria; phylum Bacillota; class Bacilli; order Bacillales; family SA4; genus Bacillus_BS. Next base: position 1,209 of record JBFILZ010000060.1, on the reverse strand, counting down.
TGGAGTAGTCGAGAAAACAAATCATCGTGAATATGGTAAAGCATCCGTGAAGATAACAAATGACTCACCACTCTATCATTCGATACCTAATGAACATATTGTTTGGATGAGTCATGGGGATTTAGTTTCCAAGACACCAGAAGGTTTTATCATTGATTCGACTAGTCCGTCATGTCCAATCGCAGGGATGAGCGACACTAAACGAAAGTTATACGGTGTTCAATTTCACCCTGAAGTTAGACATTCGGAATATGGAAACGACTTACTTAAGAACTTTGTTTCAGAGATTTGTGATTGCAAAGAAAAATGGACGATGGAAAACTTTATTGAAATTGAAACAGAGAAAATCCGGCAGTTAGTGGGGGACAAAAGAGTATTATGCGCACTTAGTGGTGGGGTTGACTCATCAGTAGTCGCTGTTCTCATCCATAAAGCAATAGGTGATCAATTAACATGTATATTTGTAGATCACGGTCTTCTTCGAAAAGGGGAAGCTGAAGGTGTAATGAAAACGTTCAGCGAAGGCTTTAATATGAATGTTATTAAAGTAGATGCGAAAGATAGATTTATGTCGAAATTAAAGGGTGTAAGTGACCCTGAGCAAAAACGAAAGATTATTGGAAATGAATTTATATATGTATTTGATGATGAAGCAACCAAACTTAAAGGAATCGACTTCCTAGCTCAAGGAACGTTATACACTGATATAATTGAAAGCGGGACATTGACTGCACAAACTATCAAATCTCATCATAACGTTGGTGGATTACCTAAAGATATGCAATTCACTTTGATTGAACCCTTAAATACCCTATTTAAGGATGAGGTTCGGGTGCTAGGTGCAGAGCTTGGTATTCAAGAAGATATTGTATGGAGACAGCCTTTCCCTGGTCCTGGATTGGGAATTCGGATTTTAGGCGAAGTAACTGAAGAAAAATTAGAAATTGTTCGTGAATCGGATGCCATTCTTCGTGAGGAAATCAAGAATGCGGGATTGGATCGAGACATATGGCAATATTTCACGGTACTCCCTGATATCAGAAGTGTTGGTGTAATGGGTGATGCTCGTACCTATGACTACACAATAGGGATCCGTGCAGTAACTTCGATTGATGGAATGACTTCTGATTGGGCCCGTATCCCTTGGGAAGTGTTAGAGAAAATTTCAACCCGTATTGTAAATGAGGTAGACCATATAAACCGAGTAGT
>JBFILZ010000059.1:0-15207 GCA_041611945.1 Bacillus sp. (in: firmicutes) | reverse complement strand
TGTTTTCCTAAAGATTTTGTTTTTATAAAAAAACCTCTGTTAAAGCTCAATGTTGATTTTTTCAAACGAAGTTGATTGAAGTGGAAGGTGCTCTGGCTCCGGCGGGAGCAGCGGGACAGGTGAGACACCGAAGGCGCAAGTGCCGAGATGGCTCACCGCCCGCCCCACGGAAAGCGAGTGTTCTGGAACGAAGATCCCCTTATTTTCAGGGTAGCCTTTAAAAAAGCCAAAAGTTATCGGTAGGTAACTTTTGGCTTTTTTTATTATTCAAACCGAATTAAGAAGTATTTTTTCTTACCACGTCGAAAAACTGAAAATTCATTTTCAATTCGATCTTTTGCAGTAACGATATAATCGAGATCTTGAATTCGTTCTCCATTAATATAGATAGCCCCATTAGTTATATCTTCACGTGCTTGACGTTTTGATGGAGAAATTTTACTTTCTATTAGTAAGTCGACCAATGTTGGTTCTTCTTCTTTTTTCAGCTCATGAGAAGGCACATCTTTAAATCCTTGTTTTATCTCTTCACCAGTTAGTTCTGCTATATTCCCACTGAAAAGTGCGTCCGTAATTCGGATTGCTTGGATTAAGGCATTTTCACCATGAACAAATTTCGTTACTTCTTCAGCTAAAGTTTTTTGTGCTAATCTTCTCTCTGGAGCTTCAATCATGTCTTTCTCAATGGCGTCTATCTCTTCCTTTGAAAGAAAGGTAAAGTACTTAATGAAATTCATTACATCTCGATCATCACTATTAATCCAAAATTGGTAAAATTCATATGGTGATAACTTGTCGCGATCTAACCAAATGGTTCCCGTAGCTGTCTTACCAAACTTTGTTCCATCAGCCTTTGTTACAAGAGGATTCGTTAATCCGAATGCCTTTGAATCTTCAACAGACTTTCGAATCAATTCTAATCCAGCAGTAATATTTCCCCATTGATCGCTTCCACCAATTTGGAGTCGGACTCCCTGATTTTCATATAACTTCAGAAAATCATATGATTGTAAAATCATATAGCTAAACTCAGTAAATGAGATACCGGCGTCTATACGGGATTGAACGGAGTCTTTGGCAAGCATGTAATTTAAACCGAAGCTTTTTCCTACATCACGAAGGAAGGAAATAACATCTAGCTTCCCTATCCAATCGAAATTATTTGCAATCGTTGCCGGATTTTTTTCATGTTCAAAATCAAGAAATCGTGATAATTGGACATGAATTTTTTCAGTGAATTGTTCAACCACCTCACTTGAGTTCAATGTTCTCTCATTGGTTCTTCCACTCGGGTCACCTATTAAGCCTGTGGCACCTCCAACTAGTGCAACTGGAGAATGACCTGCAAGTTGAAATCTTCTTAAAGTAATAATTAATAACAAATTTCCAATGTGAAGGCTATCTGCTGTCGGATCAAATCCACAGTATAACTTAATACTCTCCTCGGACAATACCTTTTCAAGTCCCTCCTGATCAGTTATTGAATGAATTAATCCACGGTATTCTAAATCTTTTAATAGTTCCATTTGAACACTTCTCCTTTTTAAAAAAAATACAAAAAACCCGTTCCTATAAAGGGACGAGTTGTAGTCGCGGTGCCACCCTTGTTGAAAGTATTTATACTTTCCACTCAGACAAATTAACGGTTTCCCGTCTTTTGCTACTTATGTTCACAAAAGATGCTCAAGGAGGTAATTCATGTGTTATTTTGTACTGATTTCCACCAATCATCAGCTCTCTAAAACAGGGAATATCACACTACTAATTCCTATCATCGCTCAAATAAATATTCTAATGAAAAACTCTTATACTTTTAATACCATAAAAACGAAACAAATGTCAATACTTCAATCTGTTTTTTTCGGATAAATGGCTGAATTTCCCTGCATATAGTCCAAATTCGAATCTATAAAAGTCTATTTAGAATGTGATATAATAATAAATGATTTTAGGGGGAGTGTTATGAAAATTAATAAATCTATGATAAAAGAATACATACAAACCTTTAGAGAAGCAGTCTTTAGTAAAAGAACAACCAAGGTATTCTCTATTTCATACAAAGTCATATGGAATTTATCTTTAGTCTTTTTAGTCATTGGTTTAATTGGGACGTTCTTTGCTGGAGGAGTAGGTGCAGGTTATTTCGCATCACTTGTAAAAGAAGAGCCAATTCGAAGCTATGATAGCATGAAAAAAGATATCTATAATTATGAAGAAACTTCAGAAATATACTTTGCTGACAATGTCTATTTAGGTGAACTTAGATCAGATATCTATCGAGAAGAAGTTGAGTTAAAGAATATTTCTCCTTATTTGATTAATGCTGTCATTGCAACTGAAGATGAATATTTTTACAAACATGAGGGTGTCGTTCCAAAATCAATAATTCGTGCACTTCTACAAGAGGTCACGAATTCACAGACCCAAACAGGGGGAAGTACACTAACACAGCAACTAATTAAAAATCAAATTCTCTCTAATGAGGTTTCTTTTGAACGAAAAGCAAAAGAAATTTTGTTAGCACTAAGACTTGAACAATTTTTTGATAAAGATGAAATAATTACAACATATTTGAATGTTGCTACATTTGGACGAAATAGCTCTGGGAGAAATATCGCTGGTGTAAAAACGGCTGCTGAAGGTATTTTCAATGTAGATGTGAAAGATCTAAACTTAGCTCAAGCTGCTTTTATAGCTGGACTTCCACAAAGCCCATTTGGATATACACCTTTTACTCAAAAAGGAGAGCTTAAAAGCAACCTAAGTCCTGGTATAGACCGAATGAAAACTGTTTTAAGTAGGATGCTTGGTGCAAAAAAAATTGATAGAGTTCAATACGAAAATGCACTTGCTTTTGACATTGTCGGTAGCTTTGCACCATCCAAGCCTTCACCTGTTGAAACTTATCCTTGGCTAACAACTGAGGTTGAAATTAGAGCAACTGACATCATTGCCAAACATCTCGCTGTAAAGGATGGTTATTCACCTAAAGATCTTGAAAATGATAAAAAGTTGTATCAATCTTATTTAAATTTAGCTGATATTAATCTTAGACAAAATGGTTATCGAATTTACTCAACAATTGACAAACAAATTTATGATAAGATGCAACTTATCAAAAACGAGTATCAATATTACGGTAGTGATAAATTTGAAAAAAAGAAAAATAATGAAACTGGTGAAATAGAGAAAATAATAGAACCGGTTGAATTCGGAGCAATTCTTATCGATAATAAAACGGGTAGAATTATTAGTTTTGTTGGTGGACGTGATCATTTAAGAGAGGCAACCAACCATGCACTTGGGAGTAAGCGTCCAAATGGATCAACTATGAAACCTTTACTGGTTTATGGTCCTGCAATGGAGCTTGGCTTATCGCAACCAGGTAGTATCCTAGCTGATGTAGAATTTCAAACAACTGCTGGAGATGGGGAAACCTGGATGCCTAAGAATAATGATTTAAAATACCACGGATTAGTATCTGCTAGAAAAGCACTTGAGCAATCTTACAATATTCCTGCAGCCATAACTTATTTGAAAATACTTGATCAGAGACCTGCAGAGTATCTAAAAAAAATGGGGTTCACAAGTCTAGTTCAAGAAGATTATGAAAATAAAGCAATGGCAATTGGCGCTATTACTAATGGTGTAACGGTTGAGGAAAATGTCAATGCTTATGCTACTTTTGCAAATGGTGGTAACTTTGTTGATGCTTATTTAATAGAAAAAATAGAAACAAAAGACGGAGAAACCATTTATCAACACGAACACTCTGAGGTTGAGGTATTCTCTCCTCAAACAGCATATTTAACACTTGATATGATGCGAGATGTTATCAAAACGGGAACAGGTTCGCGTGTCCCAGCTATGTTAAACTTCTCCTCAGATTGGGCAGGTAAAACAGGAACTACTCAATTCACAGAGGACTCTTGGTTTATTGCTTCGAATCCAAATATCACATTTGGAACCTGGATGGGCTATGATACACCAAAACCGTTAGACAAAAGCTATAAAGGATACCCTTACTACATTAGAAACCAAATGATTTGGGCTCAATTATTAAATGCATCTTATGAAGTTAGACCTGATCTTATAAAATCAGATGAGACTTTCAAGATGCCTGGTGGAATTGTCAGGAGATCTTATTGCACGATATCAGGCTTACTTCCTTCAGATTTATGCACAGAAGCAGGGTTAGTTGAAACTGATATTTTCAATGCAAAATTTGTACCTGGAATAGAAGATGACACGTTGGAAAGAGGTCAATTCTTACTCCTTGGTGAAAAAGTATACCGCGCCCTTGAATCAACACCCATTGAATTCACCCAAAATGGCGTGATGATTAAAAAGTCATTTCTCGAAGAAAATAACCTGACAAGCCTGACAAGCTTAATGGAATTAATACCTAAGGGTGAAAATTGGGAAAATGTGGTTGTTCCTGAGGAAGAAGATCTCATCCAAGATAATGGTATCGATCCGACCCAGGTTGAAAAGGTTAAAATTTCCACCAATAAACTGACATGGGCAAATCATACCCACAATGACATAATTGGATATCGAATATATCGAGCTGATAATTTCTCAGATCAATTTGTTAAAATAGGTAGTGTCACAGTGGATCAATTTTCAAAAAATAGTGACTTTACAGTCAGTGCATCCATTTCTGCTTATTACGTAACAGCGGTAGATATTACAGGAAGAGAATCTTTACCTTCTAAGCATGTTTTAGCGGGGGATTGGATAATAGAAAAACCTATTATTCCACCGCCACCTGAGCCAGAGCCTGAGCCAGAGCCTGAGCCAGAAAATCCAGGTGAGCCTGAGCCTGTAAACCCTGGGATACCAGGGCTACCTTCAAAACCAATTAATAATTCTTCACCTAATTTGAGATAGAATAAAAAGTTAATTAAATTATTTCTACTCAAAAACCTATGATCGTTTTTATCATAGGTTTTTGATATAGTTATGTGATAGGGCTTCTTAGCAAAATAGAACGTTACAAAAATATGAATAGGACGCGTAGGTGACTAAAATGATTGAAGTTAGAACTTCAGATCTTACTAGTGGAGAATTTAATAGAGGGGTTTTTGCAACTCGTGATATCGCTAAAGGCGAACTCTTACACGAAGCACCAGTAATTCCTTACCCAAATAGTGAACATATCTTGATAGAACAGACAGTTCTTGAAGATTATGTTTATGAATATGGAATCAATCACTCTGCAATCGTCTTAGGTTATGGCATGCTTTTTAACCATTCCTATAAGCCAAATTGCACTTATGAGATAAGTTTTGAAACACATACCTTCAGCTATTATGCTTACACTGACATTAAAAAGGGTGAAGAGATTCTTATTAACTACAATGGGGAAGAAGATAATCAAGAGCCCCTTTGGTTTAATAAAGAAGAAGAAAACAATAAAAAATAATCTAGTAAAAATAGAACCCCCGATACTTTAAAGTATCGGGGGTTCTCCTTAGTCTTCCATTGTCGATAAATCTCCAGTTGGTAAATTTAATTCCCATGCTTTTAATACGCGTCTCATAATTTTTCCACTACGTGTTTTAGGAAGCTTATCTTTAAATTCTATTTCCCTTGGAGCAGCATGAGCAGCTAGTCCTTTCTTAACAAATGTACGGATTTCTTCTTTTAATTCATCTGTTGCTTCATAGCCTTGTCTTAATGAAACAAATGCCTTAATAATTTCACCACGAATAGGATCAGGCTTTCCAATGACACCCGCCTCAGCGATAGCAGGATGTTCAACTAGTTTACTTTCCACCTCAAATGGTCCAACGCGTTCACCTGAAGTCATGATTACATCATCCACACGTCCTTGGAACCAGAAATATCCTTCCTCATCCATAAAAGCCGAATCACCTGAAACATACCAGTTCCCTGGCATGAAATAAGACTCAAACTTTTCTTTATTGTTCCAAATCGTATTCATCATTGATGGCCAACCTTTTTTAATAGCCAGATTACCCATACGATTGGGTGGCAATTCATTTCCTTGATCATCAACAATTGCTGCCTTAATACCAGGTAGTGGTTTTCCCATTGATCCAGGTTTTATTTTCATACTAGGGTAATTACAAATCACCTGAGCACCCGTTTCTGTCATCCACCATGTATCATGTATTCTTTTCTGAAACACCTTCATCCCCCAACGGATAACTTCAGGATTTAGTGGTTCCCCAACACTTAGGACATGACGTAATGAGCTTAAATCATATTTCTTAACTATTTCATCACCTGCACCCATGAGCATACGAAAAGCAGTAGGGGCACTATACCAAACGGTCACACCAAAATTTTCGATTGTCTCATACCAAGATTCTGGGCTGAAACGACCACCAACTATTACGTTAGAGGCACCAACAAGCCATGGGGCAAAAATACCATATGAAGTACCAGTTACCCAACCTGGATCGGCTGTACACCAGTAAATATCTTCCTCTTTTAAATCTAAGACCCATTTTGCTGTTTGATAATGCTGAACCATCGCATTGTGAACGTGTAAAACACCTTTTGGTTTACCGGTAGAACCCGACGTATAATGTAAAATGAGTCCATCCGTTTTCGTCATCCATTCAATTGTTAGGTTTTTACTTGCTTTCTTCATCTGCGTATTGAAATCTATGAACCCATTATCTTCATTGATTCCTTCTCCAACTAGGACGATATGCTTCAAATCTGGTAGGTCATCAAGTGGGATTCGTTCCAATAACTCTGGAGTAGTTACAATAACCTTTGCTTCACTATCTAGGAGTCTGTCCTTTACAGCACCCTCCATAAATGCTTCAAATAGTGGACCTACAATTGCTCCAAGCTTAATAGCCCCTAAAACAGTGAAATATAGCTCAGGTGATCTTGGCATGAATACAAATACTCTGTCTCCTTTTTCTACATCTGCTGATTGCTTTAAGACGTTTCCTGCTTTATTTGACCACTCCATCATTTCTTTAAATGTATATTTTTCGAATCTTGATGCGTCTTTATAATAAAGGGCAACTTTATTTTTCCTGGCAGTTTTCGCATGTCGATCAATTGCTTCGTATGCCATGTTTATTCGTCCTGTTAAACTCCATGTGAACTGATTATCTACTTCTTGCCAAGTAAATTTATTACTTTCCTCTTCATAGTTTTCTAAGTTATAATTCCCCTTAATAACAGGAAGCGTTTCCAATTTCATAACTTCTCCCCCTTTTTGTATCTTTTATCATTCTATTATAGTATACGCTACTATTTATCTCAATTTTTAAAAAAATTAGATAATACCTTTGTTTTCTCTTTTCAGTTCATGTAAACGCTTCACTTTTATTATTTTCATGTATAATAGTAAGTAGATTATAGAAATTGGCGGTGGTGTCATGATTCATAAAAAAACATACAACGCAATGGAATTAAAAACAACTCATGGTCGTTTAATTATTGAAGGACCAATCTCAGCAGATAAACTAGCAACCTATGATTTTCATCAAGATTTAACTTCTTTTCGTATACCAAATCAACAACATAAAGCCTTAATTGGAATTGCCGGATTGCCTGAAGGTAGAATCATAGTGGCAAGAGATCGTCATACAATAGTCGGGTATGTAACTTATGTATACCCTGATCCTTTGGAACGGTGGTCAGAAGGAAATATGAAGGATTTGATTGAACTTGGAGCAGTAGAAGTTATTCCAAAGTATAGAGGGATGGCTGTTGGAAAAAACCTTCTTAAAGTATCAATGATGGATGATGAGATGAATGACTATATTGTTATTACTACAGAGTATTATTGGCACTGGGATTTAAAAGGTACAGGATTAAATGTTTGGGAGTACAGAAAAGTAATGGAAAAAATGATGAATGCTGGAGACCTTATATGGTTTGCAACAGACGAACCGGAAATTAGTTCCCATCCTGCCAATTGCTTGATGGCACGCATTGGTGATCGTGTCAGCACTGATTCTATACAACAATTTGACAGATTGAGATTCAAGCATCGTTTCATGTACTAAACCTACATAAATACTACAATCGTAACTTTTCAAGAAAAGAGTATTATGAAATGAAAGGACTACCTAAAATGATTGTAAAAGAAATTATGAAAAAGAAGGTTATATCATTGTCACCTACTGACAGCATAGGTAGAGCGAAATTACTTATGTTTGAACACGGTATTCGCCATCTACCAGTTGTTGATATCAATCAGAAAATGATAGGTCTTGTCACTCGATCAGATCTATACTGTTATATTCAAGCAAATGGGGATGATAATCAAACACTCATACAAAACATTATGAATAAAAATGTGATTACTGGCCATCCTTTAGACTTTGTTGAAGAGATTTCATCTGTATTCTTTGAACATAAGATTGGTTGTCTTCCAATTGTTCTAGAAGATATGCTAGTGGGTATTATTACTGAAACAGATTTGCTCTATACATTGGTTCAATTAACTGGTGCACATCATCCTGGATCTCAAATAGAAGTCCGTGTGCCTAATATAACTGGGATGTTATCCGATGTTGCTTTAATAATGAAAAAAAGTCATGTAAATATTTTAAGTGTTTTAGTCTATCCTTCAAAAGAAGAAACACATAAAACTTTAGTATTTCGTATCCAGACCATGAACCCCCTCGCATTAATAGACGATCTAAAAGCAAATAAATACGACGTCCTTTGGCCAAGGGTTCCAGGTGCTATCAATGAGGAATGATGCTTTATTTATTTACTCAGAAGACATAGAAAAATATAAATTCGATGAAAATCACCCATTTAATCAATTGCGTGTTACTCTTACAAAGGAGCTTTTGCAAGCTATCAATATGCTTCCAGCATCTCTTATTAAATATCCTAGAATTGCATCAGATGAAGAACTTGCCCTTTTTCACGATTTAGACTACATACAAGCAATTAAGGCTGCGAGTATTGGCGAACTAGAACCAGATAAAGCTTCATCTTATGGCATTGGTACAGAAGATACACCTATTTTTCCAAACATGCATGAAGCAAGTGCTCGTCTTGTAGGTGGTACTTTAGAGGCAGTTGATGCAGTAATGTCAGGTCAAGTTCAACATGCCTTACATCTAGGCGGCGGTTTACATCATGGATTCAGAGGTAAAGCTTCTGGATTTTGCATTTACAACGATACTGCTGTAGCCATTAAATATATACAAAAAAAATATAACCTAAAAGTATTATATGTAGACACAGATGCTCATCATGGAGATGGTGTGCAGTATGCATTTTATGATGATCCAACAGTATGCACTCTTTCTATTCACGAAACTGGAAGATATCTATTCCCCGGTACTGGAAATGTGTACGAGAGAGGATTTGGAGATGGATACGGTTATTCATTTAATTTTCCATTAGATGCCTTCACAGAGGATGACTCGTTTTTGTATGCTTATGAAACAGCATTAAATCAAATTGCAGACTTTTTTAAACCAGATATAATAATTACACAAAACGGCGCAGATGCCCACCACCTAGATCCTCTTACCCATCTGAGCTGTTCAATGTTAATTTATGAAGCAATTCCTAAACTCGCCCATAAGATTGCACACAAATATTGTCAAGGACGATGGATAGCGGTTGGTGGCGGTGGATATGACATTTGGCGTGTTGTCCCTAGAGCTTGGTCAATGGTGTGGTTAGAAATGATCGAACAAACCAATGTTTATTCTAAGGAAATACCGGAGCAATGGAAGAATGCATGGCAAGATAAATCATCTGTTTCTCTTCCGAATTCTTGGTTTGATACTCAAAATCCAGTCGAACCTATACCAAGAAGAACAGAAATTTCCGAAAAGAATAAACTGACAGTGAAAAAAGCTCTGAGCACAATTTCTTAGAATTTAAACGATAAACATTTCACTTGAACTGTTGTCTTCTAGTGTTGTTCAACTGGATTTTCACAAAAGTTTTAATTGAACAATAACCTTATTATTATAGTATTACATAATAAAAGGCTCCCGGAAATCGAGAGCCTTTAGATTATTTTTTTGTGGATTTACGGTATTCGATTCTATGTGGTAAAACCACAGTGATATCATCAACTTCCTCTTTGTTCATGAGTTTAGTTAGTAGTCTCATTGCCACTGCACCTATATCATAAGTAGGTTGAACAACCGTTGTTAATTGAGGACGAACCATTGTTGCTAATCGAGTATTATCAAAACCAATTACTTCAATGTCATTCGGAATATTCTTCCCTGAATCCTGAGCACCATGAATGACTCCTAGTGCCATTTCATCAGTCGCAACAAAAACGGCTGTAGGCATTTCTGCCAGCTCACTCAATTTGTCATATGCCTCTATTCCAGAATCATACGTGTAATCGCCTTCTACTACATATTCTCCTCGATATTCAATTCCCTTACTCTTTAAAGCCTTTCGATATCCCTCTAGCTTCTCTTCTAAATTGATTAAATCATGCATAGGACCTGTTACGAAAGCTACATCTGTATGTCCATTTTCAAGCAAGCCACTCACAGCATCATATGCAGCCTGTTTATAATTAATATTCACGGTTGGAATCTGCTTACTTCTCTCCAAGGTTGCTGCTAACACGATAGGAACTGGAGACCGTTTGAATTCCTCAACATGCTCTTCTGAAATATTACCACCCATAAAAACAATTCCATCTACTTGTTTGCCAAGCATTGTATTCAGTAAATGAAATTCTTTGTCTTTGTTTTGATCAGAATTACTTAATATTATATTGTAATTATACATAGTGGCTATATCTTCAATCCCACGAGCTAATTCAGAAAAAAAGATACTCGAAATATCGGGAATGATGACACCAACTGTCGTCGTTTTTTTACTCGCAAGTCCTCTTGCTACTGCATTAGGTCGGTAACCTAATCGACTAATAGCCTCTGTCACCTTTTTTCTAGTCGAAGGTTTAACGTTTGGATTCCCATTCACTACACGTGATACAGTAGCCATGGAAACGTTTGCCTCTCTTGCAACATCATATATTGTTATATTCAAGATACTTCCTCCTAATCAATCAAAATCCCTATTTATATTTTCTAAAACCTTAATATGTAGAGTTTGTATGATAATAATCATACGATACATATCTAGCATCTGCAATGCGTTTACATACTTTTCACTAAGTTTTTCCTTTTTCATTCACAAATTAGATGAAAATTTTAAAAAACCTCCCACTTTAGTAAAGTGAAAGGTTTTTTTTCTATAATTTAGCATGAATTCCTTGAAAAGACATAATCTCCTTGTAGAATTGGTTAAACTGATTTAAGTCCATTTGCTGAGCTGAGTCTGACAACGCGACAGCTGGATCTGGATGAACCTCTGCCATAACTCCATCTGCTCCGATAGCAAGTGCTGCTTTAGCTGCAGGTAGAAGCAAGTCTCTCCTACCTGTTGAATGTGTCACATCAACGAATACAGGTAAGTGAGTTTCTTGCTTTAATATAGGAACTGCTGAAATATCAAGTGTATTTCGAGTTGCTTTCTCATAGGTTCGAATTCCACGTTCGCATAATATAATCTGTCCATTTCCTTTAGAGATTATGTATTCAGCTGCATTAATAAACTCTTCTATCGTTGCTGATATACCTCTTTTTAGTAAAACAGGTTTATTTACTGAACCAGCTGCTTTTAATAAATCGAAATTTTGCATATTTCTTGCACCGATTTGAATAATGTCAATATATTCAATTGCTTCTTCTATGTCTGCAGGATTCGTGATTTCACTAATAACTGCTAGACCATATTCGGCAGCAACTCTTTTTAAGATTTTCAATCCTTCTATACCAAGTCCTTGGAAATCATATGGAGAGGTTCTTGGTTTGAATGCTCCACCTCTAAGTAGCTTTAAACCACGACTTCTAACTGCCTCTGCAACTATTGCTGTTTGTTCATAGCTTTCAACAGCACACGGACCAAAAATAAAAGTAGGACTTCCCTCACCGATTTTTTCACCATTAATATGGATCACTGTGTTTTCAGGCTTTTTCTTTCTTGAGACCAAAAGCGCATTGCTGTGATCATTTTCTTGTAGTTCTAATCCAGCCTTGAAAATTTCTTTGAAAATGTGCTGCAGAGTTGACGTTTCAAATGGTCCATTGTTTTCCTGAGCAATCATATCAAGCATATATCTTTCACGAACAGGATCAAAGCGGTTCACACCTTGTGTTTCCTTTACTTTCCCTATGTCTTTAACAATCTTGGCACGATCATTTAATAAAGATAATAATTTTATATTCACATCATCTAACTGGGATCTCAGTGAACCTAGTTCATCATTGTTCATCCTATCAATCCTTTCTACTTGTTTAACTAATCTTTAAACTATGGTACATTTTTATTAATTAGAATTTATTATAATCGATGTAAATATCAATGTCACGAATTCCCACTTCAGTAATTTAACGCTTTTTAGCATTAAAGTTTTATTTTATGCACATCTAAAAAGAAGGTGATTTTTATGCAAGATCAGTCAACTATCTTTGCACTAGATATTGGAACACGATCAGTTGTAGGTCTCATGATAAGGGAAGTTGAGGGTGCTTATCAAGTAATTGATATTCTATCAATTGAGCATTCGGAACGATCAATGGTTGACGGTCAAATACATGATATTCTCTCAGTTTCTAAAGTTATTAGTGAAATTAAGAGACAACTTGAAGAAAAACATGGAACCTTAAAAAGGGTTTGTGTAGCTGCTGCTGGACGAGCACTCAAGACAGAAAAGGCAAAGGTAACACTTAATATTAAACAAAAACCTGTTATGCAAAAGCAAGATGTCCTTCACCTTGAATTAAGTGCAGTACAACAAGCACAAATAGCACTTGCAACGAAACATGATGAAGAAAATAGTAGTCATCATTATTATTGCGTAGGCTATTCAGTTATGCATTATAGACTAGATGGTGAAGAAATAGGTAACTTGATTGATCAGCAAGGTGGACAAGCTTCTGTCGAAATTATTGCAACCTTTTTACCGAGATTAGTAGTTGAATCTTTGCTGTCTGCACTTCAGCGTTCTGGCCTAGAAATGGAAGCCTTAACATTAGAACCTATTGCAGCCATAAATGTCTTAATACCGGCTTCTATGAGACGATTAAATATTGCATTAGTTGATATCGGTGCCGGTACATCTGATATTGCTATTACTGACGAAGGTACGGTAGTTGCATATGGCATGGTTCCAGTTGCTGGTGATGAGATTACAGAGGCAATGAGTGATGAGTTTTTACTAGACTTCCCACAAGCAGAAATGGCCAAAAGAGAACTACAGATTAAAGACTCTATCACAATTCAGGACATTCTTGGTTTTGAAAACGAGATTTCTAAATCTGCTGTCATCCTACAAATATCAGAAAGTATTAATCTTCTTGCCAACTCTATTTGCCAAGAAATATTACGATTAAATAAAAAACCACCAAAAGCTGTCATGTTAGTTGGAGGGGGAAGTTTAACGCCTGAATTACCAAAGAGGATTGCTAATATGCTCGAACTCCCTGAAAATCGAGTTGCCATTAGAGGCATTGATGCGATTCAAAATCTTCAGCTACCTGAACATATCCAAAAAGGACCTGAACTTGTCACACCAATCGGAATTGCTATCGCTGCAAACCGAAGTCCAGTTCAATACTTAACTGTTTATGTAAATGAACGTCCTGTTCGACTTTTTGATATGAAACAATTAACTGTGGGGGACTGTCTTCTTTCTGCAGGTATTAAAATGAATAAATTATATGGTAAACCTGGGTTGGCGATTATGATCAAGGTTAATGATAAAGATTATACGTTACCAGGAAATCATGGCAACTCCCCTGTACTGCTAAAAAACGGGATTTCCAGTACACTTGACGAAATTGTTCAAAATGGAGATCAAGTGATAGTAGAAAAAGGACTAGATGGAATGGCTCCTATTGTAAAAATTAATGAACTACTTGAGGAAACGCCAACTAAAATTGTCTCCATCAATGGAACAAACTATGAAGTCAAAGCTACATTTGTACGAAATGGTGTAAAAGTATCAGGAGATGCAATATTAAAAGATCATGACCACATCACCTACCATTTTCCAGAAACAATTGAACAATTAATTAACGAGGTAAAGCTAAAAAAATTATTAAACCAAATTAAAATTTTTCAGCTTCATCTAAATGGAGTGCAATATACACTTTCTCCATATAGTGGGAGAATAATAAGAAATGGGGATGAAGTAGGCACTGACTCAACTTTTGAAATGGGCGACCAAATAAATTTCATCGAACCTAGCAATCCAACAGTGGATGAATTTGCTGCCCTACAGCAAATACCACTAAAGGACTCGGTTTCAATTATATTTAGAGGTGAAAAGATTTCTCTAACACAAAATCGAGTGGAATTTCTTAGAAATGGGGAAACTCTAAACGAATCAAGTAAGCTTGAAAATGGAGATTCTCTGCAAACGGTTGAAAAAAAGGTTGAGGAATTTATTTTCCAGGATTTATTCAGATTTATTGATTTGACGATTCCAACAACCGGGGTTAAAGGATTTAAGCTGTTAAGAAATGACGAAGAAGTTCCTTTTTATGAGCCAATCTATTCAGGTGATAAGTTGGATGTTGTATTTTAAGAACGCTGGAAAATATTCAAGGTATAGGAGTGAAAATCCTCTAAATGAAGAGTATTCTTAAAAAAAGTTTCAACTTATAGTACACTAAATGGTTTCATTAAAGAATATGACATTTAAATATATGAAATAGGCTGGGACAAAAGGTTTTCAGCCATAGAAAAATCCGAACTTTTTTGAAATTCTGACTTGAATTTCATTGTAGTTCGGATTTTTTTTAAGATATTGTAATAGTATGCTTTTCACGGAGTAGTCGTTTTGGTTGATTTCCGCTGCAGTACTCGCTTTCCGCGGGGTGGGTGGTGAGCCTCCTCGGTGTATACGAAGGCACTGAAAAAGTCCATATTTTTAAAAGTATATGTTAGTATACCTGTTGATTTCCGCTCCAGGACGCTCGCTCCAATCAACCGTTATAAAAGTTGCATTAAAACAACCTATTACTACAGAGTCTTTTCTTATTATGCTTTAGGCAATGTTCAATGTTCGGCTTTCACTCGGAAGATTTTCGATATGTCCTAGCCTCATTATTAAGGCTAATTCGTTAACTTTTGCTAATCACCAAAAATACCCTTTATACTTATTAAATCTCTGATATAAGCACATACATTTAAATA